>PNNC01000218.1 GCA_013824015.1 Polaromonas sp. | reverse complement strand
CCCACGGCGAAACCGCCTACAGCCGCTAAACCCGGTACACGCCGCAGCTGCCTGGCAGCTGCGGCAGGAATTGAAATAGCGAGAGTCTCCTTTGGATGTTTGGCCCGCAAGAACTTCGGTTCCTGCGGGCCATTTTTTTTGCGCGCCCGCCATCCGGGCTCCTGCACAATGGCAGCAGGAGAAGCCATGAACCACGATTTCATCACCCTGTCCGAGGGCGGCCTGCGTTGCGAGGTCAAGCCAGCTTTGGGCGGCTGCATCACCGGCCTGTGGCTGGACGACGTGCCGGTGCTGCGCTCGACGCCCGCCGCTGAACTTTCCACCGTCCGGCTTTCGGGCAGTTACCCGCTGGTGCCGTTTTCGAATCGCGTCGGCCACGCCACACTCAAGTGGCAGGGCACCAGCCATCCGCTGGTGCAGAACAACGGGCCCGAGCCGCATGCCATCCACGGCATCGGCTGGCAGCGGCCCTGGGAGGTGCTGGAGCAGGACGGCCAGCTGCTGATGCTGGCCTGCGAACACCGCGCCGATGCCGCCTGGCCGTTCGCCTTTGACGCCTCGCAGACCTTCTGTCTGCGCGGCAATGTGCTCGAGCTGACGCTGAGCATGACCAACCAGTCGGCGGTGCCAGCGCCGGCCGGGCTCGGCTGGCACCCTTATTTCGTCAAGCGCGCAGGCAGCCATGTGGCGTTTCAGGCCACCGGGCGCTGGGAGATGAGCGGCGAGAAATTGCCGACCCATCGCCAGCCTTCCACCGGGCTGGACACCGACTGCGCCGGCCTCGACGTGGACCATTGTTTCGATGGCTGGGATGGCAGCGTTTTCCTGCGCGACGAACTGCTGCACACCCGCATCCGGTCCAGCCTGAGCCGGCTGGTGGTTTTCACCAACACCACCCGCGAGTTTGTCGCGATCGAGCCGGTCAGCCATGTCAACAACGCCGTCAACCTGTTGCAGGCCGGCCGCGGCCGCGCCGAGGAGCTGGGCATCGAGGTGCTGGCCCCGGGCGAATCGATGAGCGCGCAGATGAGCATCCAGGTGGAGCGGGCCTCGTGAGTGCGGGCTGGCAGGTGGTCGCCGCGACGCGCTGCGAGGTCGGTGAATCGCCGTTCTGGCATCCGCAGGAGCAGCTGCTCTACTGGGTCGATATTCCCGGCAAGACGCTGCACCGCTGCAATGTTTTCATGGGCACGGTCGACAGCTGGCCGCTGGCGGCGCCGCATGAGCTGGAGCCCGGCTGTATCGCACCGGCGGCCGGCGGCGGGCTGGTGATGGCCCTGCGCGACGGCGTCTACCGCGCGCGCAGCTGGGGCGGCGCGCTGGAGCGGCTGGCGAAGGCCGGCCATGACACGGTGACCACCCGCTTCAACGACGGCAAATGTGACCCGCTGGGGCGTTTCTGGGCCAGCACCATTTACGAGCCGCGTGATGCGCGGCAGGCGGCGCTGTTCTGCCTGCAGGGCGGTGCGCTGCAGCGCATGGCGGAAGGCGCGACTGTCGGCAACGGCCTGGCCTGGTCGGCCGACGGCCGCACGCTGTACTGGTCCGACACCACCGCGCATGTGATTCGCGCCTGGGACTGGGACGCGGCCGGCAACGTCCTGTCCGCGCCGCGTGTGTTTTTGCAGTTTCCCTTGAAGCCGGCGGGATGGGCGCCCGGCCAGCCGGGTTATGGCGGCCGGCCCGACGGTGCGGCGGTGGACAGCCAGGGCAATTACTGGGTGGCGATGTTTGAAGGCGCTCGCGTGCTCCAGCTGTCGCCCGCCGGTGAGCTGCTGGCAGAAATCGCCACCCCGATGATGTGCCCGACCATGGTGTGTTTCGGTGGCGACGACCTGCAGACCCTGTACCTGACCAGCGCGCGCCACGGCCGGCCGGCCGCCGAGCTGGCGGCCATGCCGCTGTCCGGCGCGGTGTTGTCCCGGCGTGTGGAGGTGCCGGGGCTGCCGGTCAACTTCTATTCCGCCTGACCGGGACCGCATAAAAAACCGAACACCGGGCGTTCAAAAAAATCAAACTGCCCGGCCAGCGGGCGACTTACCATCCTTGCCATGAATTCAGCCCTTTTATTGATCAGCGAGCAGGTGCGGGCAGCCGCTGCGACCGGCACCGCCCTGCGCATCCGCGGCGGCGGCAGCAAGGATTTCTACGGTGAACGGGCCACCGGCGAACTGCTGGACACCCGGCCGCTGACGGGCATCACCAGTTACGAGCCGAGTGAGCTGGTGGTCACGGTGCGCGCCGGAACCAAGCTGGCCGAACTCGAGGCGGTGCTGGCCGAACGCGGCCAGTGCCTGCCGTTTGAACCGCCGCATTTTGAAGGGGGCGCCACATACAGCGGCTCCGCCGCAGGGAGCGCAGCGACCGTAGGCGGCATGGTGGCTGCGGGCCTGAGCGGCCCGGCGCGCGCCAGCGTCGGCGCGGTGCGTGATTACGTGCTCGGCGTGACCCTGCTCAACGGCCGGGCCGAGCTGCTGACTTTCGGCGGCCAGGTCATGAAAAACGTCGCGGGTTACGACGTGTCGCGCCTGATGTGCGGCGCGCTGGGCACGCTGGGCCTGATCACCGAGGTCAGCCTCAAGGTGCTGCCGCTGGCGCCCGCCGAGGCCACCCTGAAATTCCAGATGGGCCAGACCGAAGCGCTGGCCCAGCTCAACCGCTGGGGCGGCCAGCCGCTGCCGCTCAACGCCAGTTGCTGGGTCGACGACGGGCAGACCCAGACCTTGTACCTGCGCCTGCGCGGCGCGGTCGCTGCGGTGGAAGCCGCCTGCCAATCGCTGGGCGGCGAGCGCCAGGACAACGCCGCCACCGCGCCCGACTGGCATCTGTGCCGCGACCAGCAGTTGCCCTGGTTCCTGGAGCGCGGCGCGCGCGACCTGTGGCGGCTGTCGGTGCCGCAAACCGCGCCTGTGCTGGACCTGCCCGAGCCGCCGCTGGTCGAGTGGCATGGCGGCCTGCGCTGGGTGCGCGCCGCGCCCGAAGACGCCGCCCGCTTGCGTGCCGCCGCGGCTGTCGTGGGTGGAAGTGCTACGCTTTTTATAGCTGGCACCCCTTGTCCGGAAAGGGCTGGGGGCCGATTTGATGCCTTGAAGCCGCCGCTGGACCGGATCCACCGGCAGTTGAAAAAAGAATTTGACCCCGCCGGTATTTTCAACCGCGGCCGCTTGTATCCCGACTTCTGACCAGGGCCAGCCATGCAAACCCACCTCGCCCCCGAATTCAGGAACAGCGCCGACGGCCTGGCCGCCGAGGCCATCCTGCGCAAGTGTGTGCACTGCGGCTTCTGCACCGCCACCTGCCCGACCTACCAGCTGCTGGGTGACGAGCTCGACGGCCCGCGCGGCCGCATCTACCTGATCAAGCAGGTGCTCGAAGGCGAGGCGCCGACGCGCAAGACCCAGATGCACCTGGACCGTTGCCTGACCTGCCGCAACTGCGAGACCACCTGCCCCAGCGGCGTGCAGTATGGGCATCTGGTCGACATCGGCCGCAAGCTGGTCGATGAACGGGTGCCGCGCCCGGCCGGCGAAAAAGCGTTGCGCTGGGCGTTGAAAGAGGGGCTGCCCTCGCCGCTGTTTGCGCCGGCCATGAAAATCGGCCAGGCCGTACGCGGCCTGCTGCCGGCGGGCCTGCAGGCCAAGGTGCCGGCAGCGCAGGCGGCAGGTCACTGGCCGCAGCGTGAACACCCGCGCAAGATGCTGATGCTTGAAGGCTGCGTGCAGCCGGCGATGATGCCCAACATCAATGCGGCGACAGCGCGTGTGCTCGATGCCGCCGGCATCCAGACGCTGATCGCACCGAAGGCCGGTTGCTGCGGCGCCGTCAAGTTTCACCTGAACGACCAGGACGGCGGCAGGGCCGAGATGCGCCGCAACATCGATGCCTGGTGGCCGCTGGTGGACAGTATCGAAGCCATCGTGATGAACGCCTCAGGCTGCGGCGTCACCGTCAAGGAATACGGGCATCACCTGAAGGACGACCCCGTCTATGCGGCCAAAGCCGCGCGCATCAGTGCGCTGACGCGCGATCTCAGCGAACTGATGCCCGAGCTGGTCGGCGAGCTGCAGGGCAAGGTCCGGGCGCAGCCGGGCCGGGTGGTGTTCCATCCGCCCTGCACGCTGCAGCACGGCCAGCAGTTGCGCGGCGGTGTCGAGACCCTGATGGGTGCACTGGGCTTTGAGATCAAGCTCGCCGGCAGCGAGTCGCACCTGTGCTGCGGCTCGGCCGGGACCTACTCGGTGCTCAACCCGGAGATCGCGACGCAGCTGCGCGACCGCAAGCTCGGCCACCTGCAGGCCTCAGCGCCCGAGGTGATTGTGTCGGCCAACATCGGCTGCATCACGCATCTGCAAAGCGGCACGGCCACGCCGGTCAGGCACTGGGTCGAGTTGCTGGACCAGGCCCTGGTCCCGGCTTCTGCTATCAAATAAATAGCTGCATGCCCATGTCGGATAGGGGCTGATGCCCGATTTGACTGAAAATCAGCGGCTGCCCAGCGCGTCACGGTAACGCCGGCTGCAGGCCACCAGGCTGCCGTCTTTCATGCGCAGGCGGGCGTCGCCGCTGTCCAGCGGCTCGATTTCAGCGATACGGTCCAGGTTGACGGCGAAGCTGCGGTGCACCTGGACAAAACGCGCAGGATCCAGCTGGCCGAGAAAGTCCGCCAGGGTCGAGCGCAGCAGGTAGTCGTGGCCGTTGACGTGGATGCCCACGTAGTTGCCCTGGGCCTGCAGCCACTCGATGTCATGGGCGGCGATCAGGAATTCCTTGCGCAGCTTGCGCACCAGGAAACGCTCCGGCCGTGCGGCGGTGCCGGCCACCGGCGCAAGGCCTGCGGCGGTTTCGGGTGCATCCAGCACCCGTGCCTCCCCCTGCAGGCGCAGCAGCAGCAGGCGGTAGCTGACCAGCGCGCCAAGAATCAACACATAACTGCGCACATCCTTGAGGTATTCGTAGGCGAAGACGCTGGCCCAGTTGCCGACCTGGTAGCTGGCGCCAACGGACGCATAGGCCGCCTTGCGCAGGGCCATCATGACGGGCACGTGCACAGCGCAAAACACCAGTGTGCCGGCCAGGTGCCAGGGCAGGTTGCGGCGCAGCGTGTCCCAGCGCAGCGGAAAGCGCCGCTCGAAAGCGACCAGGGCCGGAATCAGCAGGCCCACGGTGAGGTTGCTCGTCAGTTCCCAGACCAGCGGCTGGACAAAAGCCACGTTGCGCAGGTCGATCCAGGCCGTGATGCTGTTGAACAGCATGTGGATGGTCAGCACCCCCACCCAGAAACCGATCTCGGCCGGGCGGCGCCAGGACTGGTAACGCGCGAGCCAGGGGGTGGTGGTATCTGACATGCCTGAAGTCTAGAAGAATCGCGCCGGCTTTCGTCCCCGGCGGCCGCCGCTCGTCACAAAACGCCGGCGCTTGGTCCCGCGGGGCTGCCGCAGGTCGCCAGCCGCCTTAAAAATCACGGCTCATTGCGTTCTGCGAAGGAGAAAACCATGAATCGCCGTCACGACATCGATGCCTTGCGCGCCCTCGCCTTTGGCCTGGTGATGGTTTACCACCTTGCCATGTATTACGTGGCCGGCTGGCCCTGGCACCTGAAAAGTCCGCATGCGGCTGAATGGCTGCACCTGCCGATGCGGGCGCTGAACCTGTGGCGCATGGACCTGGTGTTCCTGATCTCGGGCGTGGCACTCGGTTTGTTGCAGCGCGGTCAGGGACGCCTGGACCTGCTGCGCAGCCGCAGCTGGCGCTTGTTGCTGCCGCTGGCCTTCGGCATGGCGGTCATCGTGCCCTTCCAGGCCTACGCCCAGGCGGTGGCCAACGGCAGCATCGCGCCAGGGTTTGGCGCCTTCCTGCTGCGTTATGCCGCAGGCGGGCCGTGGCCGGCGGGCGCGTTCGACGGATCGGACTTCGGCGTGACCTGGAACCACCTCTGGTACCTGCCCTATCTGTGGCTTTACACCAGCCTGCTGCTTTTGCTGCTGCCCGTGCTGGCGTCGGACCCAGGCCGGCATTTGCGCCAGGCGTTTGCCGGGCTGCGCGGGGCGGCCCTGATGATGGTGCCGGTGCTGCCGCTGATGCTGTGGTCGCTGACTGTGTGGCCGCACTTCCCGCCGACGCACGACCTGATCGGTGACGGCTGGCTGCACGCGGTGTATTTCACGCTGTTCCTGTATGGCTGGTGGATAGCGACGGACCCACAGTGGTGGGCCGAAGTGGCCCGGCTGCGCTGGCCGGCACTGGGCATGGCGCTGGCGCTGCTCGCACTTTATCTGGCCCTGCGCGCCTTGCCTGCCGATCTGGCGGTGCCGCCCCTGCTGCTGCGCCTGACAGCCGATGTCTATCTGTGGACGGCGCTGCTGGCGATTCTCGGCTGGGGCCATGCCAGGCTGAACCATCCCTGGCGCTGGCTGCCCTGGGCCAGGGCATCGGTGTATCCCTGGTACCTGCTGCACCAGACGCTCATCATTGTTCTGGTGTGGTGGCTTGCGCCGCTGCGGCTGGGACCCTGGCTGGAACCCGCCTTGCTGCTGGCGGGCACGCTGCTGGCATGTTGGGCCCTGACCGCCATCGTGCACCGTACGGCGTACTTGCGGCCGCTGTTCGGGCTGGACCGCGGGCCGGATGCGGCGAAGCTCAGGCGGCCAGGGCGGCGTCCACATCCTTCGCCAGATCAGCCGGCTTGTCGGTAGGCGCATAACGCCGGATCACCTGGCCGTCCTTGCCAACCAGGAACTTGGTGAAGTTCCACTTGATCGACTTGCTGCCCAGCAGGCCGGGGGCTTCGGACGACAGCCACTTGTAGAGCGGATGTGCGGCCGGGCCGTTGACGTCGATCTTGCCCATCATCGGGAAACTGACGCCGTAGTTGACCTGGCAGAACTCGGCGATCTCGCCATCGGCGCCCGGGTCCTGGGAACCGAACTGGTTGCAGGGGAAACCCAGCACCACCAGGCCCTTACCGGCGTAGGCCTTGTGCAGCTCCTCGAGGCCACCGAATTGCGGCGTGAAGCCGCACTTGCTGGCGGTGTTCACGATCAGCAAAACCTTGCCGCGGAATTCCGGCAGCGAGATGTCCTGGCCGTTGATCTGCTGGGCTTCGAAGTCGTAAATGCTGCTCATGGGGGCTCCTGGTTGGACACGCCACTGTAAGGCAGCTTGCCGAACGTGACAGCTATTTTTTGGGGGAAGGGGCCAGCGCCGCAAGTACGGCGGCCAGCACGATCAGGCTGCCGCCCAGCAGCGTGCGCGTACTGAACGCGGCCGCGCCCAGCAGGGCCGCCGATACGCTGGCAAACAGGATCTCGGTCAGCATGACGATCGCGGTGGTGCCCGCGGCCAGCCGCGCCGCGCCGTACTGCAGCCCCATGTTGCTGACCAGAAAGGCCAGCGAGAGGCCCAGCGCCACCGGGACCCAGGCGCTGGTCCAGACCGGCGCCGCCACGATGCCGCCAGCCAGCCCGAGCAGGGCCGCAGCGCTGGCCAAAACCGCGCCGCCGCCGAACATCGCCAGCATGCGCGAGGCGTCCGGGGTGTATTCGAGCCTGCGCAGCATCACATTGGTCGCGGCAAAACTCAGGCCACCCATCAAGGCCAGCCAGTCTGCCGCGTCCTGCGGCACCGGCCAGGCCGAGCCCGGCGCCTTGAGAACGATCATCACGCCGGCCATGGCCAGCACCAGGCGCAGCAGCGAAGCCCGCGTCGGCCGTTCACCCAGCAGGGCCCAGGCCAGCAGCACCGACCACGCCGGCATCAGGTAAAACAGCAACACCACCCGCACCACGTCGCCGACCGTGACCGCCCAGTTGAAGCCGACATTGGTCAGGCCCGCGGCGACGGCCAGCCACCACAGTTGCGGGTGTTGCGCGAAGCTGCGCCAGGCGCCGGGGCGCCATGCCGAGATGCCGGCCAGGCAAAAAAAGTAGATCAGCGCGGTGGACCACAGCGGGTGCAGGCCCAGGGTCTGCAGTTCACGAAACGGCCACCAGGACACGCCCCAGACGAAGGCGTTGCAGACCAGGGCGGCGATGGCCAGGGCTTTGGCGCGGGGGCTCATGGGGGGATGCCGCAGCCGCGCTGAAAGCGGCCCGCGGGCGCCTGAACCATCATGCCCCTGCGCATCAGTGCGACTTGTCGCTGCGGGCGATGGTCAGCAGGTGCTCGACCTGCTCCCGGTGCTTGATGCAGTTGCTCTTGTGCCAGCGCTGGATCAGCCACATGAAGCCGGCGACCACCACGCCGAAGGTGGTAATGGCACCGAAAGCCGACAGGCCCATGCCGGTGGACAGGCTGTAGCCGGCGCCGAGCGCCAGGATACAGGCCTGCTCGTTGAAGTTCTGCACCGCAATCGAGCGCCCGGCGCCCATCAGGTTGTGGCCACGGTGCTGCAGCAGCGCGTTCATCGGCACCACCAGGAAGCCGCCCAGCCCGCCCAGCAGGATCAGGAAAGGCGCGGCGACCCAGACGTTGGTGATGAAGTTCATCAGGATCACCAGCACACCCATCGCAATGCCCAGCGGCATCACCATGGTGGCGTGTTCGAGCCGCATGCGCATCGATGCGAGGATGGCGCCGACCGCCGTGCCGATGGCCACCACCCCCACCAGAGAGGACGCCTGCGTGGTGCTGTAGCCGAGCGCTGCGGCGCTCCATGCGAGCACGATGTAGCGCAGGTTGCCCGAGACACCCCAGAACAGCGTGGTGGTCGCCAGCGAGATCTGACCGAGCTTGTCGCGCCACAGCGCGGCATTGCAGTTCCAGAAGTCGGGCAGCAGCTCGAGCTTGTTGCGCGGCATGTGGCGCATCTCGACGCCGGTGTGCGGGATGCGCGTGTTGAACCAGGCCGCCAGCGCATAGAGGATGATCAGCGCGCAGATCGCGGCTTCGGGCGGGGTGTCGATGCCCGTAGCGATAACCGGAAAGTCGAAGGACAGCAACAGGTGCGACACCGAATGGCCGACCAGCTGGCCGCCCAGCAGCACGCCGAGGATGATGGACGCAATCGTCAGGCCCTCGATCCAGCCGTTGGCCTTGACCAGCTGCGAGGCCGGCAGCAGTTCGGTCAGGATGCCGTACTTGGCCGGGGAGTAGGCCGCAGCGCCCAGGCCAACAATGGCATAGGCCAGCAGCGGATGGGTGCCGAACAGCATCATCAGGCAGCCGACCACCTTGATGGCGTTGCTGATGAACATGACCTTGCCCTTGGGCTGGGCGTCGGCAAAGGCGCCGACAAAAGGCGCCAGCACCACATAAAACAGCGCAAACATCGGCACCAGCGCAGCCGGCTGCCATTTGGGCGCGCCACTGGTCCTGAGCAACTCGACGGCGGCGACGAACAGCGCGTTATCAGCCAGCGAGCTGAAAAACTGGGCCGCCATGATGGTGTAAAAACCGCGCTTCATTAAACTGTGTTGATCACCATTGCGGATACATCAGGACGGCTGATGCCACAAGATAAAGTGAATGTCTCCTGACGATCAAGGTTTATAGCACGCGGCAAGCTGGCAGAATCCGGAAATTGACCCTGCGCTGCCTGTGTTAACCCGCAGCGCCTGCGCCCCGCTGATTGCCCCACCCCTACTCCCGCCATGCCCCGTCCAATTCTTGCCACCATCCACACCGCCGCGCTGCGCAACAATCTGGCTCGCGCGCGTGCTGCGGCCCCGGATGCCCGGGTCTGGGCCGTGGTCAAGGCCAATGCCTATGGCCATGGCATCGAAAGGGCATTTGAAGGGCTGCGCGGCGCCGACGGTTTTGCGCTGCTGGACCTGGACGAGGCGCGCCGCATGCGCGCGCTCGACTGGCGCGGCCCCATCCTGCTGCTGGAAGGCTGCTTCGAGTTGCGCGACCTCGAACTCTGCTCGCGCCTGGGCCTGTGGCACACGGTGCACTGCGAGGAGCAGATCGACATGCTGGCCACGCACAAGACGCAGCTGCCGCACCGCGTCTTCCTGAAGATGAATTCCGGCATGAACCGGCTGGGCTTCACGCCTGAACGTTACCGCGCGGCCTGGACCCGGCTCAACGCGCTGCCGCAGGTCGAGGAGATTTCGCTGATGACCCATTTCAGCGATGCCGACGGTCCCAGGGGCATCGCTGCGCAATTGCAGGCGTTCGAGGCCGTCACGCATGACCTGCCCGGCGAACGCACGCTGAGCAACAGTGCCGCGGCGCTGCGCCACGGCGCGACCGTCGCCGGGATGTCGGACTGGGTGCGGCCCGGCATCGCGGTGTATGGCAGCTCGCCCGATCTCCCCGAACATTCGGCCGCCGACTGGGGTCTGCAGCCGGCCATGACACTGGCCTCAAAAATCATCGCCGTGCAGCAGCTGGTGGCTGGGGACACCGTGGGTTATGGCTCCAGTTTCAGCGCCGACGGTCCGCTGCGTATCGGCGTCGTGGCCTGCGGTTATGCCGACGGTTACCCGCGGCATTGCAGCACCGGCACCCCCATCCTGGTGAACGGCGTGCGCACCCGTCTGGTGGCGCGTGTCAGCATGGACATGCTGACGGTGGACCTGACGCCGGTGCCTGACGCCGGCATCGGCAGCGAGGTCACCTTGTGGGGACGGTCGTCCACGGGCACGCTGTTGTCCATCGACGAGATTGCGCAGGCGGCCGGCACTGTGGGCTATGAGCTGATGTGTGCGCTGGCGCCGCGCGTCCCGGTGGTGGTCGCGGACTAGGCTCCGGTGCCTGTCATCCCGGACCTGATCCGGGATCCATCTTTGTTTCATCGTGCGTTGAGGTGTGCCTGCTAGCCGGGTCTCGCCCCGGCGGGCGACTCACTTTCTCTTGCTTCGCCAAGAGAAAGTAAGCAAAGAGAAGGCGACCCGATGGTCTGGGTCCCCTGCGCTGCGCTCCGGGGCAACCTGTGGTGCTCGCAAAAAATGGGGTCGAGCTAGCACTCTCCCGGCTCAGACAATCGCTCGCCCTGATCCATTTTTTGCTGCGCTCCTCGGCCCAGCCCGACGGGTGGGGAAATACAAACCAATGCGGGGAAAAGTCCGGAGGGCCTGACGCGCGCAGCGCTTCAGGCATGGGAATTCCAACGAACGGTCATGTATGCACGCGAGCGCAGCGCACGCGGCCCAATGAGGCTCCCTTCTCTCGCCCAGCGGGGCGAGGGAAGGGTTGGGGGGGTGGGAGTGGGGAGTCGGTCCTGCTGTCTGTAGCAAGCCCGGCTGCTGCGTTTTACCAACAAGCCGGGTCTCGCCCCGGCGGGCGAGGCACTTTTCTTTGCGTCGCCAAAGAAAAGTACCCAAAAGAAAGGCGACCCGATGGTCTGGGTCCCCTCCGCTTCGCTTCGGGGCAACCTGCGGTGCTCGGTGAAAGCGGGGTCGAGCTCGAACTCGCTTCGCTCAAACAATCGCTCGCCCTGATCCGCTTTCACCTGTGCTCCTCGGCCCAGCCCGACGGGTGGGGAACAAGCAATGCGGGGAAGAGAATCCGGAGTCCTTGAAGCGCGCAGCGCTTCAAGGACGGGAATCCCAACGAACGGTCATGTTTGCACGCGAGCGCAGCGCACGCGGCCAAATGAAGTCCCCCTCCATCGCCCAGCGGGGCGAGGGAGGGGTTAGGGGTGGGAGTGGGGAGTTAAGCCTTGCTGGCTTAGGCATACCCGGGTGCAGGGGCAGGCCGTTGCGAAGGCAGAGAGGGGCGCGGCCCCAAGGCGGCGCGCTGGCAGTCTCAGCGCTTCCTCAAGCCCAGCACCATCACCGCGCCGACCACCAGCAGGGCGCCGGCCACCTGCACCGGCGCGATCGCCTGGCCCAGGATCAGCCAGGCCAGCACCAGCGCAAACACCGGCTCCACATTCATGATGGCCGAGTTGCCGACCACACCGAGTTTGGGCAGCACGGTGAACATGATGGTGAAGGCCGTGCCGTAGAGAAAAGTCAATGCCGCCAGACCGGCCCAGCCGGCGGCTGCCTGCGGCAGGTGGAAGCCCCCCTGTGCGCCAACCAGGGTCAGCGCGATCAGGCCAGCCACCGTCATGGTGGTGGCGGTGCGGACCCGGCCGTCCACGTCGGCGGTTTCCTGCTGCGTGATCACCAGTGCCAGCCCGAAGGTGGCGGCTGCGGCCAGCGCAAACGCCACACCCGCGCCGATACGTGCCCACTGGCCGGAAGCGCCCAGGCCGGAGGCGGCGCCGAACACGTCCAGCGCCAGCGCCAGCCCGACCAGGATCACCGGCATCGCGATCAGCATGGCGCGTTCCGGCTTTTGCCGGTACACCACGGCAGCCCACAGCGCGGTCCAGATCGGGTAGGTGTTGAAGGCCAGCAGCGCCAGCGCCACTGGCAGGCGCGCCACCGCCGAATACAGGCACAGGCTCTGGATGCCGATCAGCAAGCCGATCAGCGGCAACATGCGCTTGTGACGCGCGCTGAAGCTGACACGCACGCGCGCCGCTGCCAGCAGCGCCACGATCACCAGCGTGGTGACACCGCTGCGGAACACCACCGCGGTCGCGACGTCGACACCGTTGTTGAAGGCGATGCGCGCAGCCACATGGTTGGCGCCCATCATCAGCGCGATCAGCAGCAAGGTGGCGAAAGCGGTGCCACTGATGGCTTTGGTGCTTGACATCAGTACAGCCCGTGGACCCGCGCGTGAAGGCGTGAAAGCCCCAGCAGCGCGTCAGTAAACGGTGTGGGCACCTGGGTCAGCTCACCGAGCTCCTTGACCACCGTGACGAGCGCGTCGAGCTCGACCGCCTTGCCGGCTTCGACGTCCTGCAGCATCGAGGTCTTGAAGGCGCCGAGCTTGAGCGTGACGGCATGCCGGTCTTCCGGCTGCTGGGCTATCGGGATGCCGATGCGCGCGCCGATTTCCCTGGCTTCGAGCATGACCTTCGAGATGAACTCACGCACCAGCGGATCGCCCAGGATCAGGTCGGTGGTGGCGCCGGTGAAGGCGCTGATCGGGTTGACCGTCATGTTGCCCCAGAGCTTGTACCAGGTGTCTTTCTGGATCTGCGCGGACACCTCGACCTCGAGGCCGGCTTTTTCCAGCAGCGCCGCCAGTGCCTGCACCCGCGCGGTTTTTTCGCCGGAGGGCTCACCGATGAAAAGTTTGTTGCCGAAGTGGTTCTTCACAAAACCGGGGCTGTTCAGCGAACAGCTCGCATGCACGACGCAGCCGACGACATGGTGCGCCGCAATGGCGCGGGCGATCGCGCCGTCCGGGTCCACCGCTTTCAGGCGGGTGCCGCTGTACTGTGCGCCAAAACCTTCAAAAAACCACCAGGGCACGCCGTTCATCGCGGTCAGCACGATGGTGTCCGGGCCGATCAGCGGCGCGATGGCTTGCGCGACCTCGGCCAGCGCCGGTGCCTTGACCGCGATGATGACCAGGTCCTGCACGCCGAGCGCGGCCGGGTCGGCGCTGGCCTTCACCTGGACCGAGCTGACTTGCGATTGTCCTGAGCCTGTCGAAGGGCCTGCCGCTTCGAGCCGCAGCCCGTGTTGCGCAAGCGCCTGCAGGGTCGCGCCGCGCGCCACCACGCTGACATCGCAGCCGGCCTGCGCCAGCTTCACGCCGATCCAGCCGCCGATCGCACCGGCGCCGTAGATACACACTCTCTTGATGATCAAATTGGCCTCCAGCCCATGTCAATTGGACATTGCTTGCTCTACTTTTTATAGCTGTCGTCGATCCGGTCAACCTGACGCACCAGCGCATCGAAGACATCCTGGCCGGCGCCGAACTGCGCGTCGAACTGGAAGGAGTCGTGCGTGGTTTTTTTCGCCACCGCTTCGGGCACGGTGATCGCCGGGCCCATGGCCGCCTGCGCGAGCTGGATGTCGCAGGCGCGCTGCAGCGTCCACAGCCGCACAAAACACAGCGGCAAGGTCGGCGCCCAGGCCAGCAGGCCGTGGTTGCGCAGGATCACCACCGGTTTGTCGCCGATATTGTTGAGCAGGCGCGGCGCCTCGTCGGCATGGATGGTGATGCCCTCGAAGTCATGGTAGGCGACCAGACCGTGCAACTGCGCCGAGTAAAAGTTGTTCTGGGCCAGCCCGCCCTGGGTGCAGGCGACCGCCACACCGGCGGTGGTGTGGGTGTGCATCACGCAATGCGCATCGGGCAGGCCGTTGTGGATGGCCGCATGCACGGTGAAGCCGGCCGGGTTCACCGGCCAGGGGTTGGTGTCCAGCTTGTTGCCCTGCAGGTCGATCTTCAGCAGATTGCTGGCCGTGACTTCCGAATAGTGCAGGCCAAAGGGATTGATCAGGAACTGTTTGTCACCGCCGGTCACGCTGTCCGGCAGGCGCACCGTGATGTGGTTGTAAATCATCTCGGTCCAGCCCAGCATCGCAAACACCCGGTAACAGGCGGCCAGTTGCAGGCGCGCTGCCCATTCCTCGGGATGCATGGCAGCGGGTGGCGGATTCAGCACAGCGTTCATGGTTCAGGCTCCGGATGAAGATGTCTCAGTAGGTCTTGCCGGCCGGCGCAACGCTGACACCGGTCTTGAAAGTTGCTGCAAGCGCGCTGGTGTGGCGCACCAGCAGGTTGGTGTCCAGCCCGACCGCGACAAAGGTGCAGCCGAGCGCGATGTAATGGCGCGCCAGCTTTTCGTCGGTGGTCAGGATGCCGGCTGCCTTGCCGGCCTTCCGGATGCGCGTTATCGCCGACTCGATCGCCGCCTGCACGGCCGGGTGGCCGGGGTTGCCGACATGGCCCAGCGAGGCCGACAGGTCGGCCGGGCCGATGAACACGCCGTCGACACCGTCCACGGCCGCGATCGCATCGAGGTTGTCCAGCGCGGTTTGTGTTTCTGCCTGTACCAGCAGGCAGACCTGGGCATTGGCTTCATGCGCATAGTTGGGAATGCGGCCCCAGCGCGAGGCGCGTGCGCCGGCCATGCCGCGTATGCCGCCGACGTCCTGGCCCTGCGCGCCGTATTGCGGATACCGCGTGGCGCGCACCAGCGTCGCGGCCTGCCCGGCCGTGTCCACCATGGGCACCAGCAAGGTCTGCACACCGATGTCCAGGTATTGCTTGATCAGCGCTTCGCCGACATGGCCGTGGCCCATGGGTATACGTGCGATCGGGTGCGAGGGGTAGGCGGCGACGACCTGCAGCTGCGCCAGGATGCTGCGCACGTCGTTGGGCGCATGTTCGCCGTCCAGCAGCAGCCAGTCGAAACCGGCGCCGGCGCAGATTTCGGTGCTGTAGGCATCGGCCAGGCTGACCCACAGGCCGATCTGCGTCTGTTGGGCGGCGATGGCCTGCTTGAAGGTGTTGACGGGTGTTTGCATGGCGGGACTCTGTCTGTTCAGGTGAAGGAAAATTCAAAACGCCCCAGCGGGCCGTAGTCGGCGTCGAACTGGTCGCCGATTCTGGCGGCGACGGGCCGCGTGAAGGAGCCGGCCAGCACCACCTCGCCGGCCTCCAGGCATTCACCCCAGGGCGCGAGTTTCATCGCCAGCCAGGCCACACCGATGGCCGGGTGACCCTGCACGCCGGCAGCCAGGCCGGTTTCCTCGACCACACCGTTTTGCCGCAGGATGGCGCCGACCCAGGGCAGGTCCACCCAGTGCGGCGATACCTGCCGTCCCCCCAGGATGATGCCGGCATTGGCGGCGTTGTCGCTGATGGTGTCCTGCACCTTGCGCATGGCCTTGTTGTGGCGGTCGAATTGTTCGATGCGTGCGTCGATGATCTCGATCGCCGGCTGCACGTAGTCGGTGGCGTACAGCACATCGTCGATGGTGATGTCCGTGCCCTCCAGCCTGCGCTTGAGCACAAAGGCCAGCTCGACCTCGACACGCGGCGCGATGAAACGGTCCGCAGGAATCTCGCCCGGTTCAAAAAACATGTCGTCCAGCAGCGTGCCGTAGTCGGGCTCGTCGATCTGGCTGGAGATCTGCATGGCGCGCGAGGTCAGGCCGATCTTGTGGCCGCAGGCGACCCGGCCCTCGGCAATTTTTTTCTGCACCCAGGCCCGCGAAATGGCGTAACCGTCGGCCACCGTCATGTCCGGGAAGCGTTTGGAAAAATGGCCGATCTGCACGCGCGTTTGTTCGCTGCGATGCAGTTCGGCGGCCAGCTTCTGGATCAGTTCGGGTGACATGGCGGTGGCCTTAATGACTGAACAAGGGGTGCAGGCTGCTGTGTTTGCCGTCGTAGACCTGGCCCGGGCTTTCGTCGATCTGCAGGGTCAAACCGATCGCTTGCCGCTCAAAAAGTGTGCCGAAGTGGGCTTTGGCCCCTGCCAGCAGGGCGTCTCCTGCTCTTTTTTTTGTAGCATCGGAACGCCCGGACGCCATTCGCAGGTTCAGGTAGACAAAGCCGTAGTCGCCCTTGCCGTCCGCCACCGCATGGTGCGCCGCGGGGTAGGCCAGAACGCGCGTGCCGCCGGTCGGGAAGACCTGTTTTCCGTCGTCGTCGCGCACGGCCAGCATGGTGTCGGCCAGCGTGCGGCACAGCGCCGTCATGTCGGTCGCGGCGTCGAGGTTGGGTGTGTAGAGGATGACGAGATGTGGCATGGTGTTTACAGGCGGGAGATGGCCTGGTAGCCGTGCGCGGACGAGGCCTGCGCAGCGGGAATCGCGGCACCGGATTGTGGCGTGACCGGGAACACCGCGTTGATCTGCCCGGTGCCCGAAGCGCCGAAGTAGGGCGTGACGACCTCGGCCTGGCCGTCGTAGTCCGACCAGCCCAGCGCGCCCAGCAGCATGGCGGTGTCGTGCATGAAACCTTCGCCGTGGCCCTTGGCTGCGTATTCGGGCAGCATCGCGCAGAATGTCTTCCAGTCGCCGCGCTGCCACATACGCACCACCTCCTGGTCCAGGGTTTCGAGAAAGGGGCTCCAGATCCTGAAGGCGTATTCGGGCGCCAGTCCATTTTGCGCAAAGCGGTGCGACAGCGAGCCACTGGCGAAAATCGCGACCGTGCCGTCGTACTCATCCTCAATCGCACGACGCAGCGCCCAGCCCAGGCGGGCGCTGTCGTTGAGGTAGTGCGCCTGGCACAGCGCCGAGACCGACACCACCCGGTAATGCTGATCGGCGTTCATGTAACGCATGGGCACCAGGGTGCCGTATTCCGGGTTCAGCGTGGTGGCGTCGTGCGCCAGGGTTTCCACGCCGTGCGTATTGCAGGCTTTGGCCAGCAAATGTCCCAGCGCCGGGTTGCCCGGAAACTCAAAACCCATGTTGCTGATGAAGTGCGGCAGCTCGTTGCTGGTGTACAGGCCCTTGAAGTGCGGCGCGCAGTTGATGTGGTAGTTGGCGTTGACCAGCCAGTGGGTGTCGAACACCACAATGGTGTCCACGCCCAGCGCGCGGCAACGCCGGTCAATCTCCAGGTGGCCGTTGATCGCATCCTGCCGCGTGCCCTTGCGCGGGCCGTCCAGCTCGCTGAGGTACATCGAAGGCACGTGGGTAATTTTGGCGGCGAGAGCGAGCTTGCCCATATCAGTTTCCCCAGTGGGGAATGTGGTGCTTACCCAGGGACACCGCGACGTTCTTCGGTTCGCAGAACACTTCATAGCTCCAGGTGCCGCCCTCGCGGCCGGTGCCCGATGCCTTGGTGCCGCCGAACGGCTGCCTCAAATCCCGCACATTCTGGCTGTTGACAAAACACATGCCGGCCTCGACGGCCGCGGCGACGCGGTGCGCCTTGCCGATGTTTTCGGTCCAGACATAACTCGAGAGTCCGTAAGCCGTGTCATTGGCCAGCCGGATGGCCTCGGCCTCGTCCCTGAACGGGATCAGGCAGGCCACCGGCCCGAAAATTTCTTCCTGCGCGATGCGCATCTGGTTGTCCACGTCGGCAAACACCGTGGGCAACACGTAGTTGCCCTTTTTCACCCGGTCCGGAAGATCGGGCGTGCCGAGTCCGCCGCAGAGCAGGGTGGCCCCTTCTTTCGGGCCGAGTTCGATGTAGCTGCGCACCTTGGCCAGATGTCCCTGCGAGATCATCGGGCCAATGGTGGTGGCGTCATCCAGCGGGTCGCCGACCTGGATGCGTTGGGCGCGCTCCGCAAACTTCGCCGCGAAGTCGGCATAAATCGATTGCTGAACCAAAATGCGGCTGCCCGCCGTGCAGCGCTCGCCGTTGTTGGAAAAGATCATGAACAGCGCGGCGTCGAGCGCGCGCTCGAGGTTCGCGTCCTCAAAAATCACAAACGGCGATTTGCCGCCCAGCTCCATGCTGAATTTTTTCAGGCCCGCGGCCTGCACGATGCGGTTGCCGGTCGCGGTCGAACCCGTGAACGAGATGGCGCGCACATCCGGATGCCGGCACAGCGGCTCGCCGGCCTCCTTGCCAGTGCCGTGCACGATGTTGAGCACACCCGGCGGGATGCCGGCTTCCAGCGCGAGTTGGCCCAGGCGCGCCGCCGTCATCGGCGAGAGTTCGCTCATCTTGAGCACCGCGGTGTTGCCAAAAGCCAGGCAGGGTGCGACCTTCCAGGTGGCGGTCATGAAAGGCACGTTCCACGGCGAGATCAGCGCGCAGACGCCGGTCGGGTGGTACAGCGTGTAGTTCAGGTGGGTCTCGGTCGGGTAGCTGTGGCCATCGACCCGGGTGCACATCTCGGCGAAGTAGTAAAAATTGTCGGCCGCGCGCGGGATCAGTTGTTTGCCGGTCTGGGCAATCACCTGGCCGCAGTCATTGGTCTCGGTTTGCGCAATCTCGGGCACATGCGCGGCGATCAGGTCGCCGAGCTTGCGGATGATTTTTGCGCGCGCCGGTGCGGCCATGCCGGCCCATGCAGGGAAAGCCTCTTTGGCGGCTGCGACGGCGGCGTTGACCTCGGCTTCGCCACCCGCAGCCACTTCGGCCAGCACCTCCTGCGTGGCCGGGTTGACGGTTTCGAAATAGTCGCGGCCGGCGACCGCCTTGCCGTTGATGAGGTGATCAATTCTGCTCATGTCATTCAATCGTGTTGAAAAGTTCACCCAGGCCCTCGATACGTGTCACGATGACATCGCCGGGGCGGCAATCGACCACGCCGTCGGGCGTGCCGGTCAGGATCAGGTCGCCGGGCTGCAGCGTCATGAAGCTGCTGAAGTATTCGATCAGGAAGGGCAGGTCGAAAATCATGTCGCAGGTGTTGCCCGACTGCGTGACTTTGCCGTTGACGGTGGTCTGCAGCGCCAGCGCCATCGGGTCGGCGATGTCCGCGGCGTCTACCAGCCAGGGGCCCAGCGGCGTGCAGGTGTCGCGGTTTTTCACACGCAGGTTCGGGCGGTACCAGTTTTCGAGGTAATCGCGGATCGCGTAGTCGTTGGCCACCGTGTAGCCGGCGATGTGGTCATACGCGTCCTCGCGCTTGACCTTCTTCGCGGTTTTGCCGATCACGATGGTGAGTTCGCACTCGTAATGCATGAACTGCACATCGGGCGGCCTGTGCGTCAGTTGCCGGTGGCCGATCAGTGTGCTTTCGCCCTTGATGAACACCAGCGGCTCGTCCGGCGCCTTGAATTCGAGTTCCTTCGCATGGTCGGCGTAGTTCAGGCCCAGCGCGAGGATGGTGCGCGGGCGTGGCACAGGCGCCAGCGGCGGCAGCCAGGTCACGGCGTCTTCGGCGACGAGAATTCCGTTGTCCAGCAGCAGCTGGCCGTCTCTTTCGGTCGCTGAATGCAGCTGGCCCTGATGAATCACCCGTGCGTGTTTCATGGGGCCTCCGCAACGAGCGTGTTGCTCAGTGTGCCGAATCCCGGCGCCGTGATGTCGATGCGGTCGCCGGCTTTGGCCAGCGGCCGGCCCAGGTCGCAGCCCAGCATCAGCACATCGCCGGGCCGCAGCGTCATGAACGCGACGACATCGGCCAGCAGTTGCGCGGCCGGTCGCGCCAGCTGCGAAAAATCGGCGCGCTGCCTGAGTTCCCCATTGATGCGTACTTCCAGCGTGAAGGCGGCCGGATCGCCCGCCTGGTCCGCAGGCAGCAGGCGTTCGCCGATGCCCAGAAAGCCATCCAGGTTTTTGAACTTGACGGGCGGGCGGAAAAAACTGGCATGGGGTAGCGACAGGTCGTTCATCAGCACGTAGCCCTGCACCTTGCCGGCCTTGCCCATCACCATCGCGATGGTGGCGCCGATCTCGACCTCGGGCACGTGCGCGGGCACGGCAATCGCTGCGCCGTGCGCACTCCAGGTGTTGGCGGTCTTGACATACAGCACAGGGGCCTGCGGCGGCGCCTTGTAGGGGGGCTGGCTCATCTGCGGCGTCAGGGCGTCAATTTCATTGCGGAAATTGAGCAGCACCCCGTACACGGTTCCCTCGGGTAACCAGCTCATGGCTGCTCCAGTTCAATCACCTTGTCGAGCAGCTCGTAAAGCTGCGACAGCTTCTGTTTGCCCAGCGATTGCTCCATCCACGCGTAATGCGCTTCGATGGTTTGCGACAGGGTGTCCACCAGTTGCTTCCCCTTGTCGGTGGCTTCAACCACGGTGCGGCGCTGATCGGCCGGATCGCGCGCCCGGCGGATCAGGCCGTCGCGCTCCATGCGGCTCAGCACGCCGGTCAGGCTGGGGCCGAGGATGAAGGCTTCGCGCGCGACCTTGCCGGTTTCGACCACGCCGTGTTCGCCGAGCACCCGCAACACGCGCCATTGCTGGTCGCTCAGCGCATGTTCGCGCAACTGCGGCCGCGTATGGGCCATGACAGATTCACGCGCCTGCAACAGCAGGCGAGGCAAATTGCGGTGGATAAAAGGGGTGGTCATGCCAGATCGGAATTTATTTAACATGTTAAATGAAAAGCGGCTGAAGCGTCCGGCCTGCGGCGCCGGGACATACCCGTACTGTGTATAAATACAGTAATATCCGGCATGGCCAAAGACAAGACGATTTACAGTTGCACCGAATGCGGCGGCAGCAACCCCAAGTGGCTGGGCAAATGTCCGCATTGCGGCGCCTGGAACACGCTGATCGAGTCGGCTGCTGAAAGTACCTCCCCGGTCAAAAACCGTTTTGCCTCGCTGGCCAAACCCTCGGAAGTCGCCACCCTGGCCGACATCGAGGCCACCGACATGGCACGCACACCGACCGGCCACGAGGAGCTGGACCGGGTGCTGGGCGGCGGCATCGTCGAGGGCGGCGTGGTGCTGATCGGTGGCGACCCGGGCATCGGCAAATCGACCTTGCTGTTGCAGGCGCTCGATTCGCTGCAACGCGCCGGGCTGGACACCCTCTACGTCACCGGTGAGGAAAGCGGCGCTCAGGTCGCGCTGCGTTCGCGCCGGCTCGGGCTGGACGGCTCGCAAGTCAAGGTGCTGGCCGAGATCCAGCTCGAAAAAATTCTCGCGACGCTGGAAGCCACGAAACCGGCGGTGGCCGTGATCGACTCGATCCAGACCGTGTATTCGGACCAGCTCACGTCCGCGCCCGGCTCGGTGGCCCAGGTGCGCGAATGCGCGGCCCACCTGACGCGCGCGGCCAAGGCCAGCGGCGTCTGCATCATCCTGGTCGGCCATGTGACCAAGGAAGGCGCGCTGGCCGGGCCGCGCGTGCTCGAACACATGGTCGACACCGTGCTGTATTTCGAGGGCGACACCCATTCGAGTTTCCGGCTGGTTCGCGCGATCAAGAACCGTTTTGGCGCGGTCAACGAAATCGGCGTGTTTGCGATGACCGAAAAAGGCCTGAAGGGTGTGACCAACCCGAGCGCCATCTTCCTGAGCCAGCACAGCGAGCCGGTGCCCGGCAGCTGTGTGCTGGTCACGCTGGAAGGCACGCGGCCCATGCTGGTCGAGATCCAGGCGCTGGTCGACAGCGGCGGCCCGAGTCCGCGCCGCCTGTCGGTCGGTCTGGACCGGGACCGCCTCGCGATGCTGCTGGCGGTGCTGCACCGCCACGCCGGCATCGCCTGCATGGACCAGGACGTGTTTGTCAACGCGGTCGGCGGCGTGCGTATCAGCGAGCCGGCGGCCGACCTGTCGGTGATGCTGGCCATCACCTCCAGCCTGCGCGGCAAGCCGCTGCCCAAGGGTTTTATCGCTTTCGGCGAGGTCGGCCTGGCCGGCGAGGT
>PNNC01000092.1 GCA_013824015.1 Polaromonas sp. | reverse complement strand
CGATTGCCTTGCCGCTGGGCATGCTGCTGGGCTGGGGCCTGGTGCACCTGGTCGCGGAACTGCTCAAATCCGACCAGTTCCAGTTTCCGGTCGTCATCCAGCCGCGGACCTATGCCTGGGCGGCCATCTGCGTGGTCGCCGCTGGTGCGGCCAGCGCCCTGGTCGTGCGAAGGCGGATCGACCGGCTCGACATGGTCGCTGCGCTCAAGACCAGGGAATAGAAAACAGGGGAAACAGGCCATGAATGTACTGAAACTGAAAAAAACGACCTGGCTCTGGATCGCTGCAGGCGTCGCCGTGGTCGCAGCACTGGTCTGGGCCTTTTCGCCCCGACCCGTCGACGTTGAAACCGCGACCGTCAAACAAGGCCATTTCGAACAATCCATCGAGGAGGACGGCCGCACCCGGCTCAAGGATCGCTATACCGTTTCCGCGCCCGTGGCCGCGCGCGTCGCACGCATGGTGCTGCATGAGGGCGACAGCGTGGCCGCCGGCGATGTGGTGGCCGTGCTGACACCACTGATGTCGTCGATGGTGGACGAACGCAGTGTGCACGAAGCAACGGCGCGACTGAAGGCGGCCGCTGCCGGCGTGGAACGCGCCTCGGCCCGGGTGGCTCGCGCCAGGATTTCGCTGCAGGAGGCTCAGCTGGAGAAGGAGCGCACCGAGAAACTGGCCGGTGAGGGTTTCCTGTCGGCCTCAAAGCTCGATGCGGTCCGGCTGGCCCAGTCCGGCGCCCGCCGTGAACTGGAGGTGGCGCAAGCGGAACGTGAAATGGCGGTGCAGGAAAAGGCCCAGGCCGCGGCGGCGCTGCAACCGGCCGCTGCCAGCAGCAACGCCCGGCCGCTGAGCGTGCGTTCACCGGTCAGCGGGGTGGTGCTGCGTGTACCACAGCCCAGCGAGGCCACCATTGCCGCCGGAGCCGCCCTGCTGGACGTTGGCGACCCCCAGCAGATGGAAGTGATCAGCGAACTGCTGACCACGGACGCCGTGCAGGCCACAGCCGGGCGCCGCGTGGTGATCGAACGCTGGGGCGGGCCGCCCGTCGAGGGCGTGGTGCGCCGGGTGGAACCGGCCGCCTTCACCAAGGTGTCCGCGCTGGGCATCGAAGAGCAACGCGTCAATGTACTGATCGACGTCAGCAACCCGCCCCAGGCCTGGCGCAGCATGGGCGATGGCTTCCGGGTGTCGGTGCGGATTGTCACGGCCAGCGTCGAGGCAGCCGTGCTCGCGCCGCTGGGCGCCTTGTTTCCTCACGGCAAGGGCATGGCGGTCTACCGGCTGGACGGTCGTTATGCCCGGTTGCAGGCGGTCGAGCTGGGTGCCCGCAACAACAACGAGGCCTGGCTACGCAGCGGCCTGAGCGAGGGGCAGGCCGTGATTGTTTACCCGCCCGCCACCCTGCGTGACGGCAGCAGGGTACAGGTCCGCCACCCCTGAGCGCGATCCGGTTCCGCCATGCCAACTCCTGATGCCGCCCTGAACGCCGCCCGCAACCTGGTCACCACGCTGGCCGGCACCTTGCGCGCCGAACTGGTCGAGACCCATATTTCGTGGGTGCTGCTGGCTCCAGACACAGCGTACAAGATCAAGAAACCCGTGCACCTGCCCTTCGTCGACTATCGCAGCCTGCCAGCCCGGCGCCATTTCTGCGAGGAAGAGGTCCGGCTCAACCGGCGGCTGGCACCCGGGCTGTACCTGGGTGTCACACGCATCACCGGTACGCCCGCCTCGCCCGTGATCGACGGCGCCGGGCCGGTGCAGGAGTATGCGGTGCGCATGCGCCGTTTTCCACCGGGGGCGCTCTTCAGCGAAAGAATCGCAGCCGGCACCCTGGACAAGCAGGATGTGGATCAGCTCGCCGCCCTGCTGGCCGATTTCCACGAACGTGCGCCGCGTGCCACTGCCGTGGACGGTTTTTCCAGCGCCGACCAGCGCCGGCGCATCGCGCTGGCGGCGCTCGAAGGTGCCCGGCCACTGACCGGCGATGCCGCCCTGTCCGCCTTGCAAACCTGGCTGGCCGCCGAGGCCGACACACTGGCACCCTTGTGGACATCCCGTCTGGCGCTCGGGCATGTGCGCGAATGCCATGGCGACCTGCACCTGGCCAACGTGGTGCGTCTTGATGACCATGTCGCCGCCTTCGACGGCATCGAATTCGACCCGGCACTGCGCTGGATCGACATCATTGATGACGCGGCGTTTGTGGTGATGGACCTCGCTGCCCACCAGCGGCAGGACCTGTGCTTTCGTTTTCTCAATGCCTGGCTGGACCGGACCGGCGAGCATGCCGGCCTGCCCGCGTTGCGTTTTGCAGTTGTTTACCGCGCATTGGTCCGGGCCCAGGTGGCACACCTGCGCAGCCCCGGGAGCGCCGCGGCCCGCCGCTATCTGGCGACAGCGCTGGCCTGGGCGCAGCCAGGCCAGCCCGGGCTGACCATCATGCACGGACTGCCAGGGTCGGGCAAGACGTATGTCTCGCAACGCCTGCTCGAGCAGGAGGGCGCGATCCGGCTGCGCTCGGACGTGGAACGCAAGCGCCTCTACGGTCTGCACATGCTGGACGACTCGCATGCCCGGGGGCTGGACCTGTACGGCACCGACGCCACCGCGCGCACCTATACACAGCTGTTACGCGCGGCGCGCACGGCCCTGCGGGCAGGCTATCCGGTGATACTTGACGCTGCGTTTGCGCACCGCATCCAACGGACGCAGGCCCACGCCCTGGCGCAAGAACTGGGGGTGCCGTTTTCCATCGTGCATTGCGAAGCACCCATTGCCGTCCTGCGCGAACGCCTGCTGGCCCGTCGCGGTGACGCCTCCGAGGCCAACGTGACCGTACTTGAAGACCTGCGCAAGCTCGCGGAACCGCTGTCTTGCGAGGAAGGTTGCTTTGTGCGCGCCATGGCGCCGGACGATTCGGTCTGATCCCCGTCAGATGAGGACAAGTAGGACTGCGCAGTCCCGGGCAGCCTGCGAATGTCCGTCTCTACCACTTTTGCCTTAAGCCCGATCCGCGAACCGTGTTCAGCTGCTGGAACGCAGACGTTTCCTTGCGATGTGTCAAGACGCAGTTGCCGTCGGCCACTAGAGTGAATCCGGCGTTTCAACCCACCGAGGAGACAAACACAATGGAAGCAAGCACCGAACGATTGCTGTGGATGTACGAGACCATGCTGGTCATCCGCCGCTATGAGGAAACGATGGCGCAGGTTTACCTGGAGGGCAAGCTGCCGCCGCAGATACAAAAAGGCCTGGCCTTTGACATCGCGTCTGGACCTGTGCCCGGCGAAATGCACCTGGCGGCCGGCCAGGAGCCGGTCGCGGTGGGCGTCTGTGCCCACCTCAGCGATGCAGACACGGTGGTCGGCACACACCGCCCGCATCACTTCGCAATTGCCAAAGGCGTGCCGCTCGATCGCATGACGGCCGAGATCTTCGGCAAGGTCACCGGGCTTGGCCGCGGCAAGGGCGGCCACATGCACCTGTTCGATCCGGACCACCGTTTCAGTTGCAGCGGCATCGTCGGCGCCAGCCTGCCACCGGCTTGCGGTGCAGCGCTGGCAGCGAAGAAGCTTGGCACCCAAGCTGTCGCCGTGGCCTTTTTTGGCGAGGGCGCGGCCAATCAGGGCGCGTTTCATGAATCACTCAACCTTGCATCTCTGTGGAAGTTGCCGGTGGTTTTTGTATGCGAGGACAACCGCTATGCGATCTCGGTGCCCAAGGCGCAGGCGACCTCGGTGGTGTCCAACGCCATCCGCGCAGCCGCCTATGGCATGGAAGGCATCGCCGTTGACCGCAACGACGCCATCGCGGTGCACGATGCTGCCGCGGTGGCGGTACGGCGCGCGCGCGAAGGCGGTGGCCCGACACTGATAGAGGTAAAGACCGACCGCTACATGGGCCACTTCCAGGGCGACGCCGAGGTGTACAGGCCCAAGGGCGAAGTCGACGAGTTGCGCAAAAGCGACCCGATTCCTGCGCTGGGCAGCGAACTTCGCCGGCGCGGCCTGCTCGACGAGGTACAGGCCGTGGCCATTGCCACACGTGCCGAGGCCCGTGTGGCAATGGCCTTCACTTTTGCGCGCGAAAGCGCCTACCCCCCGGCCGCGGAAGCGACCGAGCACCTGTTTGCCTGACCGACCCAAGGAGATGCACGATGACTGCAGCACGCACACTCACCATGGCCCAGGCCGTGGCCGAAGCGATCGGCCAGGAAATGGAACGTGACCAGAAAGTTTTCGTCATGGGCGAAGACATCGGCCGCTACGGCGGCATCTTCAGCGCCACCGGCGGCTTGCTTGACCGTTTCGGGCCGGAGCGCATCCTGGACACCCCCATCTCCGAAACGGCTTTCATAGGCGCTGCCACGGGCGCGGCCGCCGAAGGCATGCGACCCATCGCCGAGCTGATGTTCGTCGATTTCTTCGGGGTCTGCATGGACCAGATCTACAACCACCTGGCCAAGAACATCTACATGTCCGGCGGATCGCTGAAGCTGCCGGTGGTGCTGATGACCGCCATCGGCGGGGGTTACGGTGATGCAGCACAGCACTCGCAGTGTCTGTATTCGGTGTTCGCCCATGTCCCCGGCCTCAAGGTGGTCGTTCCCTCCAACGCCCGCGACGCCAAGGGCCTGATGACCCAGGCCATCCGCGACGACAGCCCGGTGATGGTCTTTTTGCACAAGGGCCTCATGGGACTACCGTGGATGCAGTACTACGAAGGCGCGACGACAACGGTGCCGGCCGCGCCCTATACGCTGCCCTTTGGCCAGGCCGCGGTGGTACGCGAAGGCAAGGATCTGACCATTGTCACGATCAGCCAGATGGTGCACAAGGCACTGGTGGCGGCGCAGACGCTGCAGGCCGAGGGGGTGGACGTCGAGGTGATCGACCTGCGCACGCTGGTGCCGCTGGACGTTGATAGCGTCGTCCGCTCCGTGGCCAAGACCGGCCGCCTGCTGGTGGCCGACGAGGACTACCTGAACTTCGGCCTGTCCGGCGAGATAGCGGCGCTGATTGCGGAACGTCTGGACGAGGTGGTGCTGAAGGCGCCCATCCGGCGCCTGGGTGTACCCGGCGTGCCGATTCCCTACAGCCGGCCGCTCGAGCAGGCCGTGATCCCGTCGGTAGAGCGGCTGGTGGATGCCTGCCACCGTCTGGTCGGCGCACGCATGAAGGTCGCGGCATGAGCGCTGCACCGATGGACATCACACTCAAGGACGAAGCCTGGGAGGGTGTGGATGCGCAGGTGCAGGCACTGATGGACCGCTGGCTGGTGCCCGAGGGCGCGCAGGTTCAGGCCGGGCAGCCGGTGGCACGGGTGATTCTGGTCAAGAGCAGCCTGGACATCGCAGCGCCTGCCAGCGGCCTTGTCGAGCGTGTCCTCGTGCCGGCCGGCGAGACATTTGGCCGTGGCCAGCCGCTGGCGGTGCTCAAACCTGCCTGAACGGTGGATCCAACGGCCAGGGTGTGGGTGTGCGCCGGCGGCCCTCCGGTCATCGTGCTTGGCCGCGCCCAGCGCGACCTGTTCACCTGTCCCGTGCTGCCGCTACGCCAGCGTTCGAGCGGCGGCGGTGCCGTGCTGCGCGGTCCCTGGCTGCTGCGCGCCGCCGTCCGGCTGCCGCCGGGCCATGAGCTGGCGCGCCACGGCCCGATTGCCGCGGCGCGCTGGTTTGGCCAGGTGCACCAGCAGTGGCTGCAGGCGCAAGGCATCACCGATACCCGGCTCAGCGACGGGCCCACGGTGGCGCACTGGGCCTGTTTTGCCGGGCGGGGCCCGGGGGAGGTGATGGTCGGCGAGCGCAAGATGGTCGGCATCGCCCAGACCTGGCGGCAGCGCGCCATCCTGCTGGCCGCCGGCACCCTGGTGGCAGAGCCTCCCTGGCACCTGTTGTGTACAGCCCTGGGCCGCCCACCCGAGGAAGCCGGCAGGCTGGCATCGGTCACGGTGTGTGCCGCCGACTGCCTGGGGCATGGCGTGGACGCCGGGGCCTGGGCGGACGCCCTGCGCGACCGGCTCGAACAGGCGCTGGACATTGCCCGCGAGGGCGTACCGTGCGCCTGAAGCCACGATGGCGGTCGAGCCGGACGCCGCACTTGCGTTTTATCAAGTCCAGTGACACCCGCCCTCCCTACATTGGCACCAAGGACATTCATGCCGACACGACCTCTGCCCACTGTCAACCGCCTGCGCCTGCGCAGGCTGGGCATCGACACCTACCAGGAACCGGTGCTCTACATGCACCGCGACTGCCCGATCTGCCATTCGGAAGGCTTCGAGGCGCGGTCGCGCGTGGAGCTGTGGCTCAATGGCCGCACCATCGTGGCGACGCTCAATGTGGTGAGCGGGGACTTCCTCGCGGCCGACGAGGCCGGTCTGTCCGAAGCGGCCTGGCGCCTGCTTCATGCGCAGCCAGGAGAAGAGATTTCGCTGCACCATCCCGCGCCGCTGGAGTCGCTGAGCCATGTGCGCGCGAAGGTTTACGGGCGCCGTCTCGGTCAGACCGCCATCGACGCAGTGATCGCCGATGTGGCGGCCGGCCGTTATTCCGACCTGCAGCTCGCCGCCTTCGTCACCGCCTGCGCCGGCGACCATCTAGACCTCGACGAGACTGTCGCGCTGACCCGCGCCATGGTCAATGTGGGCGATCGCATCCATTGGGGCGAAGGCCTGGTGATGGACAAACACTGCGTCGGCGGACTGCCCGGCAACCGCACCACCATGGTCATCGTGCCCATCATTGCGGCCTGCGGCCTGCGCATGCCCAAGACCTCGTCGCGCGCCATCACCTCGCCGGCCGGCACCGCCGACACGATGGAGACCCTGGCGCCGGTGGACCTGGACGTGGCACAGATCCGGCGCGTCGTCGAGCGCACCGGCGGTTGCATTGTGTGGGGCGGCGCGGTGCGGCTCAGCCCTGCGGACGACATCCTGATCCGCGTGGAGCGCCCGTTGGACCTGGACAGCCAGGGGCAACTCGTCGCCTCGGTCCTGTCCAAGAAAGCCGCGGCAGGTGCCACCCATGTGTTGATTGACATGCCGGTCGGACTGACGGCCAAGGTGCGCAGCGCGCGTGCTGCCCACCAGCTGGGGCAGCAGCTCGAGCAGGTGGGTCAGGCGCTGGGCATGCAGGTCCGGGTGGTGCAGACCGACGGTGTGGCCCCCGTGGGCCGTGGCATTGGCCCCGCGCTGGAAGCGCGCGACGTGCTGGCCGTTCTTCGCCGCGAAACCTCCGCCCCGGCCGACCTGGCACTGCGTGCGCTGCAACTGGCCGGACAGATTCTCGAGTTCGGTGGCGCGGCGTCCGCCGGCACCGGCCTGACCCAGGCCAGAGCGGTGCTGGAAGACGGCCGCGCCTGGCAGAAATTCCAGGAAATCTGCGAGGCGCAGGGTGGCCTGCGCGAGCCGCCGGTGGCGCCTCACCAGCAAGCCGTGCTGTCCCGGCATGGCGGCACGGTGATCGCCATCGACAACCGGCGCCTGGCGCGCATCGCCAAACTCGCCGGTGCGCCTTCGGCAGCGTGTGCAGGCATCGACATGGATGTGCAGCTCGGCACGGTGGTCGAGCGCGGCCAGCCGCTGTTCACGCTGCATGCGGCAACGCCGGGCGAACTTGCCTATGCCCTGGAGTACGCCACCAGCCAGGGCGAAGCGGTGCATGTGATGGAGGAAGCCTGATGCTGGTGCTGGCACTGCCCGGTGGTGAGCCGCTGGCGGCCGGCCTCGCCAGCCAACTGCGCTGCGACTGCGCGAGCCTGCAACTGCACCGGTTTCCCGATGGCGAGACCGGGGTGCGTATCGATGTGGCGGTCAAAGGCCGCTGCGTGGTGCTGGCCGGCAGCCTGGACCAGCCCGATGGCAAGACGCTGCCGCTGATTTTCGCGGCAGACGCGGCGCGTGAGCTGGGCGCGCTGCAGGTCGGGCTGGTCGCGCCCTACCTGGCTTACATGCGACAGGACAAACGTTTCAAGCCCGGCGAGGCGCTCAGTTCCCGCAGTTACGCGCGGCTGCTGTCTGCTTCGCTGGACTTTCTGGTCACCGTGGACCCGCACCTGCACCGCATCCACAGCCTGGTCGAGATCTACCCCATCCGCACCCGGGTGGTCGCGGCCGCGCCGCTGATCGCGCGCTGGCTGCGCAGCCATGTGGAAGCGCCCTGGCTGATCGGCCCCGACCGGGAAAGCGAACAGTGGGTCGCCGAAGTGGCGGGGCTGGCTGGCGCGCCCTGGACGGTGCTGGCCAAGACAAGGCGCGGTGACCGCGATGTGGGTATCCGGCTGGCCAGCCGCGAACGCTGGCCGGACCGGACCCCGGTGCTGCTCGACGACATCATCTCCACCGGGCACACCATGCTGGCAGCCACGCAACTGCTGAAAAGGACCGGGCTGGGCGCGCCGCTGTGCATCGGTGTGCATGCCCTCTTCGACGCCGAAGCCCAGCAACAGTTGCTTGAAGCAGGCGCCACGCGTGTGCTGAGCTGCGACACCATCACGCACCCGTCCAACGCGATACGCATGGCCCCGCTGCTGGCCCGTGCCGTGCGCGAGCTGAACGCAGACGACAAGGAATCCCGAAAATGACGGCAAAACGCATTGTCCTGATCCAGGGCCATCCCGACACCAGCGTGCCCCATCTGTGCCAGGCACTGGCAGCCGCCTATGCTGCCGGGGCCGAAGCAGCCGGGCACACCGTGCGCTGGATCCAGGTCGCTGAACTCGACTTCCCGCTGCTGCGCAGCCAGCAGGCCTGGGAGGAAGGCGCACTGCCGACCGGCCTGCAACAGGCGCAGGCCGACATCCGCTGGGCCGAACACATCGTGCTGTTTTTTCCGCTGTGGCTGGGCGACATGCCGGCCCTGCTCAAGGGTTTTCTGGAACAGGTGGCCAGGCCCGGCTTTGCTTTTGAACATGAAGCGGGCCGCGCCTCTTTCACCAAAAAAGGGCTGACAGGCCGATCGGCCCGTGTGGTCGTGACCATGGGCATGCCGGCGCTGGTGTACCGCTGGTATTTCCGCGCGCACAGCGTCAAGTCACTGGAGCGCAACATCCTCGGCTTCGTCGGCATCGCGCCGGTCCACACCACACTGATCGGCATGGTTGGCGATTTCAAGGCGAACGACGCAAGCCGCTGGCTGGGCAAGCTGCGGCAGTTTGGGCAAATCGCCCAATAGGTATCTCATGGCCCATCCCACCCTTCCCTCCACTCCAGAAAGAGCTCCATGAATCCTGCACCCACTGCGCCGCCCCTTGCGCCCCCCCTTGCCCCCGCCTCCGGCCAGCCGGGCAGCGGCATCGTCAAGCGGGTCGGACTGGTCGCCGCCCTGGCGGCGCTGCTGGCCATCGTCTGGATGCCGGCCCTGCAGGGCCTGCCCGCTGCCGGTCAGGTGATGCTGGCCATCCTCGCCTTTGCGGTGATCGTCTGGATGACCGAGGCGCTCGACTACGCCGTGAGTTCGGTGGTCATCGGCGCACTGATGATCTTTCTGCTGGCCTATACCCCTGATGCGGCCAAGCCGGCCGGCCCCGACATGGGCACCGGCGCGGCGCTCGGCCTGGCCCTGTCCGGATTTTCCAACAGCGCCGTGGCGCTGGTGGCGGCGGCCTGTTTCATTGCTGCGGCGATGTCCGCCACAGGACTGGACCGGCGCATCGCGCTGCTGGTGCTGTCGAAAGTGGACGCGGGCACCAACCACATCGTGATCGGCGCCATGGTGACGGGTTTCCTGCTGTCCTTCATCGTGCCCAGCACCACGGCGCGCGTCGCCTGCCTGGTGCCGATCATGATGGGTTTCATCCTGGCCTTCAAGGTCGACCGGCGCAGCCGCTTTGCGGCCCTGCTGGTCATCACCGCGGCGCAAACCGCCAGCGTCTGGAACATCGGCATCAAGACGGCAGCGGCGCAAAACATGGTGGCCATCGGCTTCATCGAAAAGCAGTTCGGCGCCAGCATCAGCTGGACCGAGTGGTTTATCGCCGGCGCGCCGTTTTCAGCCCTGCTGAGCGTAGCGGTGTATTTCATCATGACCCGCATGATGAAACCGGAGATGAAGGAAATCGCCGGGGGGCAGGCCACCATCCGGCAACAGCTCGAGGCGATTGGCCCGATGACGCTGCGGCAATGGAAGCTGCTGGTCATCGTTCTGGTGCTGCTGGGCTTCTGGGCCACCGAAAAGGTACTGCACAACTTCGACACCTCGTCGACCACCATCGCGGCCATCGCGCTGATGCTGGTGCCGCGCCTGGGCGTGATGGACTGGAAGGAGTCGCAGCGCGGCTTCCCTTGGGGCACGGTCATCCTGTTCGCGGTCGGCATCAGCGTCGGTACCGCCCTGCTGAAAACCAACGCCGCCGGCTGGCTGGCCAACCTGATCGTCCAGCACCTGGGACTGCAGCAGGCCAGCGCCTTCGCAATCCTGATGCTGCTGTCGCTGTTCCTGATCGTGATCCACCTCGGTTTTGCCAGCGCGACCGCGCTGGCCTCGACCATGATTCCCATCATCATCAGTGTGCTGACGGCGGTGCAGACGCCGGGCATCAATGTGATCGGCATGACCATGCTGCTGCAGTTCGTGGTGAGTTTCGGTTTCATCCTGCCGGTCAACGCGCCGCAGAACATGATCGCCTACGGCACGGACACCTTTGATGCGCGCGACTTCGTGCGCACCGGCCTGGTGATCACGCTGGCCGCCATGGCGCTGCTGGTCGTCTTCGCGCTGACCTACTGGCCGTGGATGGGCTACATGACCCAAGCGGTCTAGACAGAAACGCAAACAAGGCGCGACACATGACAACCCTGACCAAGCTCGCCCTCGGCATGATGGGCAAACTGCGGCCGCAGCCGCCCCTTGGCAACGCCGCCGCCCTGATCAGTCTGCCCCCGCCCGACCGGCAGGCCGGGCTGCCGCTGATGCAGGCGCTGGACCAGCGCCAGTCGCGCCGCGACTACAAGCCGGACCCGCTGCCGCTGGCGTTGCTGTCGGGCCTGCTCTGGGCCGCCTGCGGTGTCAACCGCGCCGATGGCGGACGCACGGCGCCCTCGGCGCTCAACGCGCAGGAAATCGACATTTACGTGGCCTTGCCCGAAGGCGCCTATCGCTACCACGCCGCCGGACACCAACTGCAGCTGGTCGCCGGCGCCGACCTGCGGCGGGTGACCGGCTACCAGGATTTCGTGGATGAGGCGCCGCTGGACCTGGTCTACGTCGCCAACCACCCGCGCATGTCGCTGGTGCCGGCCGGACAGCGCGAGGCCTACGCCCATGTCGCCGCCGGCGCCATCACGCAGAACGTCTACCTGTTTGCGGCCAGCAGCGGGCTGGCCACGGTGATACGCGCCTGGATAGACCGTTCGGCCATCGCCGACGCACTCGGATTGAGTCATGACCAGCAGGTCCTGCTGTCGCAGACCGTCGGTTATCCGGCAGCCGCCTGATGACAGCAAAAGGAAAGCTCCCGCCATGAACGCAAAGATTCGTGAACTGCTCGCACGCAGCCGGCAGATCGAAGAGGACATCGAACAGGAGCTCCGTCAACGTCGCACGGCACTGCACGCCGACTTCGAAAACCGGCGCATTCGTTTCGAGCAGGAGGTGCTGGCGCAGCAGCGCCGCTTCAGGACCGGACTGCTGGCCTACGTGCTGGGGGCGGACTGGCGCCATGCAGCAACGGCACCCATCATCTATGCGCTCATCGTCCCGCTGCTGGTGCTTGACCTGTTTCTGGTGATCTACCAGTCCACCTGCTTCCCGCTCTACGGCATCGCAAGCGTACGCCGCAGGGACTATCTGGTGTTTGATCGCTCCCATCTGGGGTATTTGAACCTGCTTGAAAAAATCAATTGCGCTTACTGCTCCTACGCGACCGGACTGGCTGCCTACCTGCGTGAAGTGGTCGGCCGCACCGAGCAGTACTGGTGCCCGATCAAACACGCCAGGCGGCAATTCCAGGCGCATCCCTACTATGCCGGCTTTGTCGACTATGGAGACGCCGAGGCGTATCGCCGAGGTCTGGAGGCCCTGCGGTCAGAACTTGCCAGCATGGGCGCGGAGAAGCGGCCCTGAGGCCCGGCGGCATGGCCGCAGGTCGCGTCCGTCTGCCGTCGCTCACAGAATCCGGATGGGACCAACGCCCGAAGCCCGGATCCAGCGTGGGTGGGCGCGGCAACAACTGCTGAACACACACGGCGTTTGATCCATATCAGCGCGCACGCCGCGTGGCGCCCCTATGCTGGGTTTACCGCGCGATTTTCCGCGCCAACCCAAAGGAAGCCGCATGAAAGTCAATGAAGGTGTGCTCGACCGCAGCCTGCGCGTGATCGCAGGGCTGGTTCTGATAGGCCTGGCCGTCACCGGCACGGTCGGGGTCTGGGCTTATATCGGCATCGTCCCCTTGCTCACGGGCGCCGTCGGGATCTGCCCGATCTACAGCCTGCTGGGCATCAACTCCTGCCCCGCGCCGCGCCGCTGACAACGGCCCGGGGTCGCCGCTTGCACCGCCTGGCCCCACGCTGATGTGGCTTGGCGCGTTGCCGCTGCTCAGCAGCGGCGGTTGCGTGCCTGCCGTTCCAGCACCTCGATGCGGATCAGATAGCCCAGCAGCAGCACCACCGTGAAGATGTCCAGGTGGAACTCGGTGCGGAGTTTGCAGGCCCGGCTCAGGGGCCTTGCACATTCGGCACTGAAAACCTGCGCGGGCTGCGCGGATTCCAGCGGGATCAGCGCACCATAGCCCACCAGCTCGTCCAGTTCCGCCGTACTCATGCCGCTGACCAGGGCCAGCTCGCTCAGGTTAACGGTTTGACGCGGGTCCAGCCAGTCCCATTCAAACGGCGCTCTCACAGCGCGACCCTCCGGCCGGAAGCCGGACCCGCCAGACAGGCGGGGACCGGGTGCTCAGTGCACACGGGTGGTGAAAGACCGGTTCAGGCCGTCGAGGTCAATGATGCGGATATGCCGCTTGTCCACCTCCAGCAGGCGCTGCTGCTGAAACGCGGAAAAGGTGCGGCTCACGGTTTCCAGCGTCATGCCGAGATAGCTACCGATCTCGGCGCGTGTCATCCGCAGATGGAACTCGGTCGCCGAATAGCCGCGGGCCTTCAGGCGCTGCGACAGATTGAGCAGGAATGCCGCGAGGCGCTCCTCGGCGTTCATGCTGCCCAGCAGCACCATCAGGCTGTGCTCGCGCACGATCTCGCGACTCATGAGCCGGCTGACCACATGCTGCATGCCCGAATTGGCGGCCGCCATCTCGGTGAAGTGTGTGTAGGGAATGGAGCAGACCTCGGCATCTTCCAGCGCAATCGTGCTGCTGGCATGGGCACCATGCGCCACGCCGTCCAGTCCCATCAACTCGCCGGCCATGTAAAACCCGCCGACCTGCTCGCGACCGTCGGCCAGCAGCAGGCTGGACTTGAAGGTGCCGCTGCGCACCGCATAAATGAACTGGAAACGATCCCCCTCCCGGTACAGCGTCTGACCCGCCGTGATCTTGCGCCGCCCGAACATCAGGCTGTCCAGGCGCTCCACATCGCCGCCGGTCATGCCGCAGGGCAGGCACAGGTCCCGCAGATGACACTTGGAGCAATGTGTCACCAATGGCGCGGGCGTGGTACAGGCAGAACCCGACGGTCGCGCAAAGATCCTCACGGTGGGGCTGCTGGCTTCGAGGGTGGCAATGGACATGGTTTTTCTCCAGACAGTTTCGGGTATCAATACGTGAGGCATGGGGACGCCTGCGAGACGGCCCTGGCGAGCTGGTCGAACTCGGTGCTTTTGTCGAGGAAAGCTTGCGCGCCTTCGCCAAGGTAGCGTTTGCGGTAGGCCGGGTCCGAGTGGTTGCTGAAAATCACGAAAGCAATGTCGGGGGCTGAATTGCGCACTGCACGCAACACCTGCAGGCCCGAGCCGCCTTCAAGCTGGACATCCAGCACCACCACATCGGGATGCATGGCCAGAATGCCCTCGATCGCGTACTGCGGCGTTTCGGCATGACCCACAATGGCCATCATGCTGCTGTCGAGCAGGCCGGCCACGCGTTCGCGGATCAGCGGCGAGTCGTCGGCATGGAACACCTTGAGGGGGCGGGGGGCGGGCTGGGACATGTATCCACTGTCGCCGTTCAGGCCGCCCGCAACCATAGGCGGCTGCCGGGATTCTGCGGACCGGTGTCCGAAAATGTCCTCGGTGACCGCCGGCTCGCCCTAGGAATTGTCCGAGGGCTCGCCCCCGCCCGGCCGTCAGAGCAGGTCGGTCAGCCCATGCCGCAGTGCATACCGGATGAGTTCGCTCTGGTTGCCCACCCCGATTTTCTGCATCAGGTTGGCCTTGTGGGTGCTCACTGTTTTCACCGACAGGTTGAGCCGCCCGGCGATATCGGTCACGGTGGCTCCGTCAACCAGCGCGCGAAACACCTCGAACTCCCGGTTGGACAGGCTTTCCTGGGGGGAAACCTCGCTGCCCGGCATGGCGCCCAGCGCCAGCTGTTCGGCCACCTCGGCGCTGATGAAGGCCCCGCCGGCCGCGATCTTGCGCAGGGCCTGCTCGAGCTGGGCAGGCGCACTTTCCTTGGTCAGGTAGCCACTGGCGCCGGACTTGATGGCACGCACCGCATACTGCAACTCCTGGTGCATGCTGAGAACCAGGATGCGCAGTCCGGGCTTTTCCGCGCGCACCAGCTTGATCAGCTCCATGCCACTGCGGCCCGGCATCGACAGGTCCAGCATCAGCACGTCAAACGCCAGTTCACGCACCCGCTGCATCACCTCGTGGCCATCGGCAGCTTCACCAGCCACTTCCATGCCCTCGACCGAGGACACGATGCGTTTGAGTCCTTCACGGACAATCGCATGGTCGTCGGCGATCACGATGCGGATCACAAGGCGGCTCCGGGTTCGGCGACAGGAATATGCACGTCGATGCAGGTCCCCTGCCCCGGCTGGCTGTCAACGCGCAGACTCCCCTTGAGGAGCTGCGTGCGCTCACGCAGCCCCATCAGACCCAGTGAATACGGTTTGCGTGGCGCGTCCGCCACAAATCCGCGGCCGTTGTCGCGCACCTGCAGCACCACGGCACCCGGGATACGCTCGATGCTGACCTCCACCCGTGATGCGCCGGCGTGTTTGGCGACATTGGCCAGCGATTCCTGCACGATGCGGAACACCGCCGTCGCATAGGGTTCGTGCAATTCGACGTCCTCTTCCACCTTCAGGGTGCACGGCACACCGGTGCGCTGCCCGAAGTTCTGCGCCAGCCACTCGATGGCGGGCACCAGGCCCAGGTCGTCCAGCATCAACGGACGCAGATCGGCAGCGATGCGCCGCGTCGACGCCACCGTGGTGTCCAGCATGCCCAGCATGTCGCCGAGCTTGGCGCTTGCCGCCGGGATGTCGGCGGCCAGGTTGTCGCGCACCCAGATCGTGTCCATCTTCAGCGCAGTGAGGGACTGCGCCAGTTCGTCGTGGAGTTCGCGCGCGATGCGGGTCTTTTCCCTTTCGAGAATCGCATGGGCTTCAGAGGCAAAAGCGCTCAGTTCCTCGCGGGCGCGGGCGCGTTCGGTCACGTCACGCAGGATCACGGTGAACAGCTTGCCGTCGGCGGTATCGAGCTGGGAAATCGATGCCTCCATCGGGAACTCCTCGCCACCAGCGCGCTGGCCGTACAGCACGGTGCCGTCACCCATGCGCCGTGAGGTGGTCCCGGTGGTGCCAAACCGCCGGACATGCGCCGCATGACCACCCCTGAAACGTTCCGGCATCAGCTTGTCCAGCCGTTCACCCAGGGCCTGCTCACTCGGCCAGCCGAAGATTTTCTCGGCGGCGCGGTTGTAGAGCACGATGCGCTGCTCGCTGTCCACCGTGATGATGGCGTCCATGGCGGAGTCCAGCAGGCCGGCCAGCCGGGCTGCAGCACCTTCCAGTGCGCGTCCGCTCGCACGGCGTTGCAGCACTTCCTGGCTCACGTAGAGCAGGGCAAGCCCGGTGGTGGCAGCCGCCAGCGCCAGCAAGGTCACCGTTGCCACTGCGGAGCGCCAGCCCGCGGCTGTGGCGATCGCTGCCAGCAATGTCAGCGCGGCCACCCCGGCGAGCGCAACCACACCGGTGCGCCGCGAGGCGGCGGCAGGGTCGGCATGGACAAGGGGGGAATGAGGCACAGCACTTTCTTCAGGACAGGTGCGCGCATCTTACAACCTGGGCACAGGGGCGGGGTGAACACCGCAGCACCCACGGCCGCCAGGCCAGCGGCGGCCTTCCCGCCCCGATTCACTGAAGAATATGACTGCAGCCCATATCGGTCATGGGCAGACAGCTATCATTTTCATAGCGGTGCGGCGGGGCGGACGTCCGGGCCCGGCCACAGGCATCAGCGCGGCGGCTGCCTGTCGACCTCTGCCGGCGGCACCTCCAGCAGCGCCGTCAGCGCGCTGGAAGCCATGCACACCCCCCAGAACGCGAAGAATGCGGCGGTGTAGACCGCCTGGCGCGACCAGGCGGTCGGGCCGGGAAGGTGGACGTTCTGCGGGTCCACCAAACCAAACACCAGCAGCTCGAGCAGGCAAGCGCCCAGAAAGGCGGGCCAGGCAATGCTCATGATTTTCCGGCCGGACATGGCAGTCTCCTTGTTATTGTGCTGCTGGCTGCTGGCCTGCGACGGGGGCCGGCGTGGCCGCATGGTTGCGGCCCTGCTGCGCCGGTGCCAGTGCCTTGTCCCTGGCCAGGGTCTGGTTGATCTCCATGCCGCGGCGGTAGTAGTCACCGGTCACCACGGGATCGGGCGTTCGTATCGCCAGCCACAGGGTGACAAAACCCGCAACAACCACCAGCGTCGGCCCGGCGATGACCATCCAGACCAGCGGGTAGTTCCACCAGGGGCCGCTGTCGGGCAAGCTGCCCGCCGCACTTTTTTCAGTCGTCATCATCATCTCTCCAGAGGTTAGCGGGGCACCAGGAAGGCGGCTTTTTCAGACACCTGCGAGCGCCCGTCGACCGAACGCACGTCGAAATGAACGGTGTGCGAGCCGGCCGCCACACTGCCGTAGGGCAGTTGCAGGCGCACCACCACCCAGCGCGACTCGGCAGGCGCCACGTCCACCGGCTCCGCCGGCAGCAACACCAGTCCGGGCAGGCCGCTGGCGGTCAGGCTGTAGCGCTGCGTCTGCTCGGTGGCGTTCATGATTTGCAGGCGGTAGACGTTTTCAAGCTGGCCGCCCTCGGCAATACGCGCCAGCGAGGCGCGATCGCGCACCACATCGACCTTGAGCGGCGTGCGCACCACCAGACTGGCGAGCAGGCCGATACACAACAGCGCCAGCACACCGCCGTACAGCAGCACCCGCGGACGCAACACGCGGCGCAACACCTGCGCCGGCGTCCAGCGCGCGGCCATGCTGTTTTGCGTGGCGTAACGAACCAGGCCGCGCGGCGTGGCCATGCGGTCCATCACGGTGTCGCAGGCGTCGATGCACAGGCCGCAACCGATACATTCGTATTGCTGGCCGTTGCGGATGTCAATGCCGGTGGGACAAACCTGCACGCACAGTTCGCAGTCGATGCAGTCGCCCAGGCCCTGGGCGCGCGGGTCCGTGCCTTTGGCATGCAGGCCGCGCGGTTCGCCGCGCGCCGTGTCGTAACTGACGATCAGCGTGTCGCGGTCGAACATCGCGCCCTGGAAGCGTGCGTAGGGGCACATGTACTTGCAGACCTGCTCGCGCATGAAGCCGGCATTGCCGTAGGTGGCCAGGCCGTAGAAGATCACCCAGAAGACCTCCCAGGAACTCATGTTGGTCTGCAGGAATTCCATGCCGAGCTCGCGGATCGGCGAAAAGTAGCCCACAAAGGTGAAGCCGGTCCACAGCGCGATCGCCAGCCAGACAATGTGCTTGAACCATTTCTTGACCAGCTTTTCGGCCGAGAGGGCTTCGCCGTCGAGCCGCATGCGCGCCACGCGGTTGCCCTCGATCTTCTGCTCGACCCACATGAAGATTTCGGTGTACACCGTCTGTGGACAGGCATAGCCGCACCACAGACGACCGGCCACGGCGGTGAACAGGAACAGCGAGAGCGCCGACACCACCAGCAGCCCGGTCAGGTAAATCAGGTCCTGCGGGTACAGCACCAGCCCGAAGATGTAGAAGCGCCGCGCTGCGAGGTCAAACAGCACCGACTGGCGCTGGCCCCACTCCAGCCAGGGCAGGCCGTAAAACACCAGCTGCGTCAGGAACACCATGCCCCAGCGCCAGCGCGCAAACAGGCCGCTGATCGTGCGCGGGTAAATCTTGCGGTGCGCCGCATACAGCGCGCTGCCGGCCTCCTCCCCGGACGGCACCGCAGCGATGGGGATGACCTTGCGTGGAGTCGGTGTGATATCGGGCATGGAGCTGTCGGCGCCGGCTCAGCGGACCGGCGTCTGCCGGGCAGGCAGGCCCCAGACATAGGCTGTCAGCACGTGAATCTGCGCATCGGTGAGGCGACCCTGCTGCGCCGGCATCTGGTTGGTCTTGCCGGTGTTGATCATCGCGATGATGGACTCCTGGCCATAGCCGTGCAGCCAGATCTTGTCGGTCAGGTTGGGGGCGCCCAGCGCCGGATTGCCGGCGCCGCCGACGCCGTGGCAGGCAGCGCAGGCCGTGAATTTGCTCTTGCCCAGACCGGCGCGCAGCGAGTCATGCGGACTGCCCGACAGGCTCAGCACATAGTTGGCGAGGTTTTTCACGTCCTCGGGTGTGCCGACGGTAGCGCCCATGGGCGGCATCACGCCGATGCGCCCCTTGTGGATGGTCTCGCTGATTTTTTCCGGCGCGCCGCCATGCAGCCAGTCGTTGTCGGTCAGGTTGGGAAAGCCCTTGCTGCCGCGGCCATCGGAGCCGTGGCACTGGGCGCAGTTGTTCAGGAACAGCCGCTGGCCAATGGCCATGGCTGCGGGGTCGGCCGCCACCTTGTCGGCCGGCAGCGCGGTCCAGGCGGCGTAAACCGGTTCGAGCTCGCGGTTGGCCGCGGCGATGTCCTTCGCATATTCGCCCTCGGTGCTCCAGCCCAGTTCACCCTGGTAGCTGCCCAGGCCCGGGTAGGCCACCAGGTAACCGAGACCGAACACGATGGTCAGCACAAACAGGCCCATCCACCAGCGCGGCATCGGGTTGTTGGCCTCGCGCAGGTCTTCGTCCCAGACATGGCCGGTGGTGTTGTCGGCGCTCGGTTTGGCGCGCACACGCGCCGTGAGCCACAGCAGCAGCGCGCAGGCCAGGATGCTGACCACGGACAGGACGGCCACATAGTGCGACCAGAAGTTGTTGATGAAATCGCTCATGGTGCTGTCTCAATCCTGTTCAAAAGGCAGGCGGGCGGCTTCGTCGAAGCCCCGGGTATTGCGGCGCGCGAAGGCCCAGACGAGGATGCCGATGAAGGTGACGAACGAGGCCAGGGTGGCCGCGATGCGCAGGGTGGTGATGTCCATGTCGGCTCCTTATTTCAGCGCAAGGCCAAGCGATTGCAGGTAGGCAACCAGCGCGTCCATCTCGGTCTTGCCCTTGATGTCGGCAGGCGCCGCGGCGATCTGTGCGTCGGTGAAGGGAACGCCGACCTTGCGCAGCGCGCGCATGTGGGTGGCGGCCTGCTCTCCGCTGAGCGGCGCCTTCTCCAGCCAGGGATAGGCCGGCATGTTGGACTCGGGCACCAGGTCGCGCGGGTTGTTCAGGTGCAGGCGATGCCACTCGTCGCTGTACTTGCCACCGACACGGTGCAGGTCCGGCCCGGTGCGTTTGCTGCCCCACTGGAATGGATGGTCGTAGACAAATTCACCCGCAACCGAGTAGTGACCGTAACGCAGCGTTTCGGCGCGAAACGGCCGGATCATCTGCGAGTGGCAGTTGTAGCAGCCCTCCCGCACATAGATGTCGCGTCCCAGCACCTGCAGGGAGGTGGGAGGCAACATGCCGGTGATCGGCTGGGTGGTCGATTTCTGGAAGAACAGCGGAACGATTTCCACCAGGCCGCCGACGGCGACCACCAGCAGGATCAGCACGATCATCAGCAGGTTGTTGGTTTCGATCTTCTCGTGCGAGAAGCCGGGCTTTTTTTCGGGAGTGTTGGAGCTCATGGTTTCTTCCTCAGGCAGCGGCGGCGGAAATCAGGGGGATGGGCGCATCGGCCCGCTTGCCGGAAAGCACGGTCATCCAGACGTTCCAGGCCATCACCAGCATGCCGCCCAGGTAGAGCAGGCCGCCCAGCAGGCGCACCACGTAGTAGGGGTAGGTGGCCTTCACGCTCTCGACAAAGGTGTAGGTCAGCGTGCCGTCGGGGTTGACGGCGCGCCACATCAGGCCCTGCATCACACCGGCAATCCACATGGCGGCGATGTACAGCACGATGCCGATGGTGGCCATCCAGAAGTGGAACTCGATGGCCTTGACGCTGAACATGGTGGTGCGGCCATACATGCGCGGGATCAGGTAATAAAGCGACCCCATCGAGATCAGGCCGACCCAGCCGAGCGCCCCGGAGTGCACATGGCCGACCGTCCAGTCGGTGTAGTGGCTCAGCGCGTTGACGGTCTTGATCGACATCATCGGGCCCTCAAAGGTGGACATGCCGTAGAAGGACAGCGCCACGATCAGGAAGCGCAGGATGGGGTCGGTGCGCAGCTTGTGCCAGGCGCCCGACAGCGTCATCACGCCGTTGATCATGCCGCCCCAGCTGGGCGCCAGCAGGATCAGCGAGAACACCATGCCGATCGACTGGGTCCAGTCCGGCAGGGCGGTGTAGTGCAGGTGGTGGGGACCGGCCCACATGTAGGTGAAGATCAGCGCCCAGAAATGGACGATGGACAGGCGGTAGGAATACACCGGCCGGCCTGCCTGCTTGGGGATGTAGTAATACATCATGCCCAGGAAGCCTGCCGTCAGGAAAAAACCGACGGCGTTGTGTCCGTACCACCACTGCACCATGGCGTCCTGCACCCCGGCGTAGGCTGAGTAACTTTTCATCCAGCCGGCCGGAATGGCGGCGCTGTTGACGATGTGCAGCAGGGCCACCGCGATGATGAAGGAACCGTAAAACCAGTTGGCCACATAGATGTGGCGCACCTTGCGGGTGCCGATGGTGCCAAAAAACACGATGGCATAGGCCACCCAGACCAGCGTGATCAGGATGTCGATGGGCCACTCGAGTTCGGCGTACTCCTTGCCGGTGGTGTAACCCAGCGGCAGGCTGATGGCCGCGGCGACGATCACCGCCTGCCAGCCCCAGAACACAAAGGACGCCAGCGCCGGCGCGAACAGCCGCACCTGGCAGGTGCGCTGGACCACATGAAAGCTGGTGGCCATCAGGGCACAGCCGCCGAAGGCAAAAATCACCGCATTGGTGTGCAGCGGCCGCAGCCTGCCGTAGCTGAGCCAGGAAATGCCGAAGTTGAGTTCAGGCCAGGCCAGCTGGGAGGCGATGATGACGCCGACCAGCATGCCGACCACCCCCCACACCACCGACATCAGCGCAAATTGCCGGACGGCGGTATCGTGGTACATGGCCGCTGGCGTTGTTGTTTGATCGTTCATGAAGCACCTTTTTCTTGACGTTCAGAGTGTCCGTGGCGCAGATGGCCTGCGGCTTGATGCAAGTCAATCCGCATCCAGAATGCGCTCGCCTTCAGGCTCGACGGACTCGAACTGGCCGCGCCACACGGCCCAGCCAAGCGCGACCATGATCAGCAGCGCCAGCACCACCGAAAAGGGAATCAGCAGAAACAGGATGTCCATTCAGGCTCCGGAAGTTGTGCGCGACAGCCGCGCGGAATTGAGGACCACCAGCAGCGAACTGGCGGCCATGCCCAGCCCGGCCAGCCAGGGCGGCATCAGGCCGGCCACGGCCAGCGGCACGCACACGGCGTTGTAGAGGGCAGCCCAGGCCAGGTTCTGGCGTACGACGCTGCGGGTGCGGCGGGCCAGGTGCAGCAGCGCGGGCACCGCCGACAACTGGCCGCCCAGCACCACGAAGTCGGATTTGGCCTGCGCCAGCGGCACC
>PNNC01000147.1 GCA_013824015.1 Polaromonas sp. | reverse complement strand
TTTGGCATCACGACGCCGATCAATGGCGAGCCGGCCTGCCACGGCAACGGCAGCACCATCGGCTTCAACGTGGCCTCGATCGCGCAGGGTGATGCCTGGCATGCGGCCGGTGTGGCCAACGGCGGCACCAGCTGCGAAGACCCGCCGGGCATTCGCGAGGCGCACCCGGGCAAGCCTTACCTGGCCTACCTGCGCGACCCGGACGGCAACAAGCTGTGCGTGATTCACCGGCCTGCGGCCTGAGTCGCCCGCGCTTTCCCACCCCCTGAGGCTTTATGACACGCCACCTGCTGTCCCTCTGCCTGCTGGCCTGCCTGCCCTTCACGGTGCACGCGCAATTCACCAACGAAAACCTGCTGCACGGCCTGCCCACCGGCTACAAGATCGACTTCGAGGACCGCAAGGGCAACATGGTCATGACCGAGATGGTGCCGCAGGCAGAGTCGGTGAAAAACTGGACCGAGATGCTGACCACCCAGGTCTTTCTCGGGCTCAAGACCGCCACGCCGTCCGCGATGCAGGCGCACATGCAGCAGGCCTGGGCGGCCACCTGCAAGGGCGCGGAGTTTGCCACGGTCGCCAGCGGGCAGGAAAACGGCTACGCGTTTGCGGTGTGGATCCAGGCGTGCCCGCTCAACCCCAGCACCGGCAAGCCCGAGCACACCTTTCTGAAAGCCATCCAGGGCAATGACAGCTTTTACCTGGTGCAGCGCGCCTACAAGGCCAGCCCGACCAGCGATCAGGTGACGGCCGCGATGCAGCACCTGCGCGCGGTGAAGGTCTGCGACTCACGCCTGCCCGACCGGCCCTGCCCGACGCTGGGCAAACCGGCGCAGTAGGCCGTCAGGCCACCACAGATTTGCGCGGCATGGATTGCGGGTCAGGCCCGCAATGACAGATCGGGGCTGATGCGGGGGCAGCGTTAGCCTTCAAAGACCACGCCCAGAAAAATAAACGCCGCGGCGATCAGCGCGCAGATCGAGATGACACACAGGATCAGCACGTACCTGACACGGACGTCGCTCAGTTCGTTCGCCTCGTAAGCCACCCAATAATGCCAGCGCAGCGGGTTGGTCGGCAAATGAAAAAGATTGGCCCGCGCAACCAGCGCGGCCAGCACAAAAAAGACCAACGCCACGACCAGGAAAAAAATCAGGTGGGCCTCCGGGTCAGCAATGGCCAGGACCTGGTGGCCTGTTTTGCCCAAGGGTGCAATCACTTCCAGTGCCATGGGGTGTCAATCGACTTGCGGGGGTTTGACGACAAGCAGCAGCCTGGAAAGGCTGACGCGGATTGCCTGTTAATGTAGGCGACAGGCGTGGCCATGACAACCGCCGCACACAGTCAACACTTTCGTCCACACCGCACGTGCCACCAGCTTCCGAACCACAAGCCATTCCCGCGCTCCCCCACGCGGTCAGCCGCCTGCGCAGCGAACGCCTGGCGCGCAGTTCCAAACCGTTTCTGGCGCGCGGCGGCCCGCGCGGTGAGCGCTGCGCCGGTTGCCGCTTGCGGCCCAGCCACTGCCTGTGCGCGCTGCGGCCGCAGTTGCCGGTGCGCGCCGGTGTCTGCCTGCTGATGGCCGACATCGAGCCGCTCAAGCCCAGCAACACCGGCTGGCTGGTGGCCGATGTGGTGGCCGACACCTTTGCCTTTGGCTGGGCGCGCACCGAGGTCGATCCGGCGCTGATCGCCCTGCTGGCCGATCCGCAGTGGCAGCCCTACCTGGTCTTTCCGGGTGAGTTTGTGGACAGCGCGCGGGTGGTGACGGAGTTGATCCAGCCCGGCGAGGCGCCGCGGCAATTCCCCGCCGGGCCGCCCCAAGGGGAATTAGCCCCCTCGGGGGGCAGCGACCCGCGCAGCGGCGGAGCGTGGGGGCCGTCAACCCGGCCGCTGTTTGTACTCCTGGACGCCACCTGGCCCGAGGCGCGCAAGATGTTCCGCAAAAGCCCCTGCCTCGACAAACTGCCGGTGCTGAGCCTGCAGAGCGATCAGCTGTCCCAGTACAAGCTGCGCCGCTCGCAGCGCGACGAACATTTCTGCACCTCGGAAGTGGCGGCGCTGTGCCTGGCGCTGGCGGGCGAGGCCCATGCCGCCGAAACGCTGGAGGCCTACCTCGATGTGTTCACCGACCACTACCTGAAAGCCCGGCAGCAGCAGCCGGTGGACAGCGACGACGCGGCGCACCAGCGGCTGCGGGCGCTGCGCCAGCGCTGAGGCCGGCGGCTGGAGGGCGGGGACGTGGATGGCGGGTCAGGCCCGCCATGACAAATGGGCTGTCATCCCGGACTTGATCCGGGATCCATGTTTCATGGATTGACATCCTCTCGCGCCAGCGCCGCATGGATGGCGGCTCAGGCCCGCAATGACATCTTCAAGAAGACCTCTGATGCTCCTTTTTTGATAGCTTAGAACCTTTATCCGACATGGGCTAGCGGCCGATTTGGCATCAAGCTTCGGCGCCGGCGGGGGTCCGACTAACCGCGGTTGTCGTCGCCCGAGACCGCGTTGCCCATGTAGCAGACCGAGCCATCGGCCAGACAGCCCACCGGGTACACCACCTTGGGCGCTTCGGTCGCGGGGTCGAAATCCGCTTCCGAGGTGAAGATGCGCGTGAACAGCGCCGCCGCCGGCTTTGACAGCGCCTTGCCCGGGTCGGCGACAAAGTAGCGGTGCGCGTTGGCCTTCATTTTTTTGGCGTTTTCAAAATCGATGTAGCGGTACTTCGGGCCGGTCAGGCGCTCATCGCCCCAGGCCGTGCCCAGCTTCAGGTCGCCATCGACCACGGTGGCCGCCGCCAGCACCGCGTCGGGCCTGGCGTAGGTGATGTACACCTTCAGCAGCGGGTGGATCTGGCCGACCCAGGCGGTGTGTTTGGCCGCGCCTGTGCATCCGGCCACCAGAATGACGTTGTGCATGGCCGACAGCGAGGCTTCCGCATCCTGCTCGTTGATCGTGTAGTGCAGGAAGTGGCAGCCCAGGCTGTGCGCCGCAAACGAGACTTTTTGCTGCAGCTTGCCCAGCCGCGCGGCCGCCACCAGCCGCAGCAGGCGCGCCAGCGAATCCTTGCTGTACTGGGCATTGACCTTGGCCTGGTTGTAGCGGCGCGCCTTGCGCGCGATCCACCCCTCCTTGAGGTCGTCCCGGGTCTTGACTTTGGCCAGCGCATCTTCGTCCTCATCGGTGGCGGGCCTGGAGGTGTCCATGCCGGCCTGGTCCTGGCCATTGGGAAGCAGGCCCTCGGAGGTCCACGAGTAGGCGATCACGGCCACGCCGTACTGCGCTTCCAGTTGCTGGGCGCGCAGAAAACACTTGTCAGGGGGGGTGTTGTTGCCGTGCAGGTACACCAGCACAGGCTTGGTGCCGCCGAGCACGGCTTCGATCTTTTTGAGCGCCGCCTCGTTGCCGAGGTTGACACCGTGCTGGCTGACCTTCCAGCCGTTGCCGGCGGGCTGCACCTCTGCGCAGTTGAGCGTGTCGTAAAACGGCGTGAACACATTGCTGAAGGCGTCCGCATTCGACGCGGTCGTGACAAGATGACGATTGGTAAAAATCAACATGGCAACTCCCCTGAAAAATGTTTTTGGGAAGCGGACCATAGCCAAATGCGCAGCCAAGCTCAATCGACCTGAAAGGCGTCCATCGCGGCACACCCGCGGGTTGTCAGAGGAGAAACCGCGCAGGCCCCGGCAGCGCAAGCTGCCCGATGTGAATTGGGTCACAAAAAAAGTCACGCCAGCCAGCGCCGCCGGCCGGCCAAACCGGGGGATGGCCCGGCCCGGCGACAATCGACACTCCGACCCCGTGAACCCCAGCCAGGAAGTGCCCCATGACCGACGACATCAACCGCCAGAACGAACTCAAGAAGATGGCGCTGTGCGACGCGTGCGCCGGCATCCAGCGCAACTGGCGCAAGGCGCCCGGCCACCCGGAGCTGGTGCAGGGCGGCAACCGTCAGGAGCGACGCGGCGGTGCGCTGGTCACGGTGACCAGCTACCAGTGCGACCGCTGCGGCACGGCCTGGGAATACGAAAACGACAAGGCCAACCTCAAGGCCGGCTGGTCGGTGGTGGGGCGCGCGCGCAACTAGGCCGCAAACGCCCCGGCCGCGGCGGGTTGCGGCGTCAGCGGCAGCGCGAAGTGAAACACTGCGCCGTGGCCGACCCGGCCCTCGGCCCAGACCCGGCCCCCGTGCTGCGTGACGATGCGGTGCACGATGGGCAGGCCGACGCCCGTGCCTTCGAACTCCTGGTCGCTGTGCAGGCGCTGGAACACTTCAAACAGCTTGTCGTAGTGGGCCATGTCGAAACCGGCGCCGTTGTCTCGCACGCTGTAGATCACCTCACCGCCTTCAATGGCCCCGCCGACCTCGACCACCGGGCTGTCGGCGCGTCCGCTGTACTTGATGGCGTTGGACAGCAGGTTGATCCAGACCTGGCGCAGCAGGCCCAGGTCGGCGAGCGCGGGTGGCAGCGTGCCGAGCCGGAAGGTGGTGGCGGAGCTGCCGGCGGGCTGCAGCTCTTCCAGCACCGCGGCGACCAGCACCTGCATGTCCACCGCGGTTTTTGCCATGCTGCGGTGGCCCAGCCTGGCAAAGGCCAGCAGGTCGTCGATCAGCCTGGCCATGCTTTGGGCGCGGCCGGTAATCACCGCCAGATGCTCGCGGCCCCTGTCGTCGAGCAGCGCGCCATACTTTTTCTGCAGCAGGCCGGCATACCCGGCAATCACCCCGAGCGGGGAGCGCAGGTCGTGCGTGGCGGCGGCGGTGAAAACCTCCAGGCTTTTGTTGGTGGCTTCGAGGTCGCGCGCCCTGGCCTGCAGCGCGAGGTTGAGGTCGCGGATTTCCTGTTGCAGGGCTTTTTGCCGGGTCACATCTTCGGCAATGCCCAGGATGTGCGTGAGTTCCCCCCGGGCATCACTGACCGCCACCTTGCGCGTATGCAACACACGCTCGCCGCGGCGGGACGAAATCACCTGGTCCACTGAATCGAAGGCCGGGTTGCTCATGCTGACCTGGCGGTCCTGCTCTTCCAGCACCCGGGCCTGGTCCGGCCCGAACAGCTCGCCGGCGCTTTTGCCAATGACGTCGGCCCGGTCCATGCCCATCATGTCTTCGGCCGCCCGGTTGATGCGCACATAACGCAGGTCGCGCACGTCCTTGATGTACACCGCCGACGGGATGTGTTCGACCATGGAATCCAGAAAGCGGTTGGCTGCCCCCAGCTCGGCCGAGCGCTGGTCCAGCAGGGTCTGGCTCTCGCGCAGCCGCCGGTTGCGCTGGCTGGTGGCCAGCAGCGCCATCACCACCTGCGACAACTGCGACAAGGCGCGCTGCTGCGCGGCCGTCAGGCGTCGCGGCTGGGTATCCATCACGCAGAGCATGCCCAGCGTGACGCCGCCGGCGGTGGTGAGCTGGCTGCCGCCGTAGAAGCGGATCTTCACTTCGCCGTTGAGGGTGGGGTTGTCGGCAAAACGTGCGTCCTGCGCGATATCGGGCACCTCAAAAAATTCATCCTGGACGATGGCATGGGCACACAGGCTCTGGTCGCGCGGGATGCTGGCCTGGCCCAGACCCATGCCGTGCTCGGCCTTGAACCACTGGCGCTCACGGTCAATCAGGGTGATGGCGCCAAAAGCGGTGCCGCACAGCATGGCGGCCAGTTCGGCCACACCGTCGAACAGGGCGTCGGCCGGCGTGTCAAGGATCTCGCTGGCGGACAGGGCCTGCAGCCGCGCCGCCTCGTTGGCGGGAAGGGGGGGTGTTTGCATGCGGCTCCCGTGGATCTGCAGGTCAGTCGCGGTCGGCCGGCCGGCCGGGTGCGCATCCAGAGGCTTGACGCGGCTGCGGATGCCCCCAGCGTACTCCACAAACTGCCCGCGTGCGACGCGGCTGCCGGATGGCCAGTCGCCGGGGCGCCCGCTACTTGTCCGGCGTGTAGTCGAAGCGCGGCGCCGCCCGCGTGAGCAGGCGCGCCTTGGAGGCGACGCCCGGCCAGGCAATCGCAATCTCTTCCATCAGCGCGGCCAGCAAGGTGCGCATGTCTTCGTAGGCCGACTCATGCAGGGCTTCGGCCACGATCATCACGGTGTGGGTGCCGGCACTGACCGCCGACAGGCTGCTTTGCCGGTTGGTCCAGCGCCGCGCGTGCGCGTTGCCGCCCTGGTCGGCATAAATCACTTCCTGCGGCTCGGGGTGCTCGAGCTGGCCGGAAAACGTCTGGTAGGACTCGCGGCCAGTGGCGTGGCGCACTTCCATGTCGCCGACCACCTTGGACAGGTCGAACACCGCGATCGGGATGGCGAAGGCGGCCGAAATCGCGTTGCACAGATCGACCAGCGGGTGCAGCCGCGGCAGCGCGTTTTCCTTGCGCAGCCGGCGCAGCAGCGCCTCGGACGCGCAGCGGTACTTGGTCGGCTGCAGCCCCATCTTGGCAAACACGCGGCGCCAGGCCTGGATCTCGTGCAGCGCGCTTTCGCTGCCGCCGTTCAGGCGCGCCCCGGCGGTGGCGCTGAAACGCGCGACCTGCGCGCTCACCGATGCCCGCGTACTGATGCCGCGCGCGAACAGCACGCCGGGCACCAGCTCGGGACACTGGGTCCAGATGTCGGGGGAATGACTGAAAACCATGGGCTGCCTCTCCTGCTGCCGATGATGCGCCATCACGCGGCTTCGCGCCAGCGCGACACGCCGGCGCTGTCATTCAAAAGTGACAGCCACCGCCGCTGCAGTGGCGCCGCTGCAACTGCGCCGGCTCAGGCCGCCGGGCCGCTGCCGCGGATCTGTGCGTCGCAGCCGGTACGCAGTTGCTGCAGCCGCGTTTTGGCGGCCTGGAAGTCCGGCTCGCTGACCGCACTGACGGCCTTGCGCGCAGACAGCGCTGCCAGCGCCGAGGCCTGCTGCAGCGCACCCTGGCAGATGCGCAGCGCGGCCCATGCGTCGCTGCCCGCCACCGGCGCGGGCCAGCGCCGCGACTGCGCGTCGAGCGCGGCCTGGGTCAGGCGCAGGCGCTGCGCGTACTTCATGGCTTCCGGCTCCATCGCGCCAATGGCGTATTCATTGAGGACTTTTTGCGCCGCAACGGCCAGGTTCAGCGCCTCCTGAGGGTTCTTCAAGGCAGGCGCCTGCGCGCCGGCCAGCGTGACGGTGGAAAGCAGCAGCAGGGAAAAGACTCTTCGCATGGACTCACCATACCGCAGATGGGGTAGGCATGTCGTGACCATCATTCCCCGGTGCCGTCATGCCGGACTTGATCCGGGATCCACCCCGATGATCACCGCCGTTCGGGCTGAGCCTGTCGAAGCCGTCTTCTCTTCAATACTGTTGGGTGCGCCTTCACCTGCTGGCCGGGGGTTGCCCAGCAGCAAGTAACTTTCTTTTGCTTCGCCAAAAGAAAGTCACCAAAGAAAAGGCGACCCGATGGTCTGGGTCCCCTGCGCTGCGCTTCGGGGCAACCTGCGGTGCTCGCTGAAAACGGGGTCGAGCTCGAACTCGCCTTCGGCTCAGACAATCGCTCGCCCTGATCCGTTTTCAGCTCCGCTCCTCGGCCCAGCCCGACGGGTGGGGGAAACCAAATGCGGGAATCCCAGCGCACGGTCATGGTTGGGAGTGGGGAGTTAAAACCACTGCTCCCGGGCGTACAGGAAACGCAGCGAGATGTAGCGTCTGCGCAGCATGGATTGCGGGTCAAGCCCGCAATGACAGGCTTCAGGGAATCAGCAGGGGTCGAGCTTGGCGATCATCTCCCTCCCCTGGTATCCCTCTTCCACACCTTCGATGAGGAAGGTGATGCCTTCGGCGTTGTTGGTACGCAGCGGCAGGATGGCCTGGTAGGCCTCGGAGTGGTACCAGCGCCGCGCGTGGTCCATTTCGGGGAAAGCGATGGCGACGAGCGTCTGGTCGAAGGCGCCCTCGACCACCTCGGTGCGGCCACCGTGGATCTTGAAGGCGCCACCGAAAGGCGCGAGTGTGGCGTCGATGCGCGAGATGTAGCTGGCGATCTGGTCGTTGATCTTCACGTTGCGCAGCAAGGCAAAAGCATAGGCGGGCATGGCGGCTCCTGTTTGCAGGGGTGCCCCCATGCTCGCCGCATCGCCGCAGCGCGTCCATGACGCCGGAGGTCAAACAACCCGACCGCGCCGCGCAGCACGCAAAAAAAAAGAGCAGGCCGAAACCTGCTCTTTGCGCTAAAAACTTCTGTTGAAGAGTTCAGGCCTTGCTGCGGCGCCTGTCACCGTCATGCGATGGCCAGCCGAAATTACTTCGCACCGGCGGCCTTCACGTCGGCGGTGGCGGCTGCCTTGGCGCCGGTGGTTTCTGCGCTGGCGGCGGCCTTGTCGCCGGCGGCCTTGATACGCACGGTGTCAACCTTGGTGTCGGCCTTGATCACGGCCTTGTCGGCCTTCATGTCAGCCTTGGCATCGGTCTTGTCGGCCTTGGCCATGGCGGCGGCCTTGTCTTCAGGCGCGGCCTTGGCGGCTTTCGCGTCGGCTTTGGCCTTGGTATTGGCGGCCTTGGTCATGGCTTTGGTTTTCTTTTCAGCGGCAGCGGCTTCAGCCTTGCTCACCTTGCCATCGGCCTTGGCGTCCACCTTGGCTTCGCTTTTGACGGCAGCAGCGACGGACTTCTCGGCTTTGGCTTCGGCCTTGACAACAGCAGGCGTGGCCGGAACGGCAGGCGTCGCGGGTGCGGCGGTCTGCGCAAATGCAGCGCCGGCGATCAGGGTGGTCATCAGGGCGGCGAGTAATTTGTTCATGGAAGTCCTTTGAATAGGGTTTGTGTCATCAGGCTGATGTCACATGGCCGAGTGTTCAACGGCGCAGCCTGTCAGGCTGTTGACCGGGTTGACATTTCTTTTCACATTCACACGCCCGCTTTACAAACACCCCTGTCCGGCATGACCTGGATCAATGCCGGAAGCTGTGGCGCTTGACTCAGCGGTGATGCCGGCCCGGCCGGTGCAGGTGCGGATGCGGTGGCGCATGCGGGCGCAGTTGCGGACGATGTCCGTGTGAGTGCACCGGCGGACGGCTGTAGCCGCGCGAGTGACCGTAAAACACCGAGCCGCCGATGAACACCGGCGCGGGCGACACATACACGGGGGCGGGCCCATACACCGGCGCCGGCTCGTACACCGTGCCGTAGGGCGCCGCGGGGTACACCGCGCAACCCGTCAGTGCTGCAGCGGCCAGGACCAGCAGTGTTGTCTTGATCATTGAAATGTCTCCAGCAGGCGCGACCGGACTGGCCGCATGGCGCCATTAGGCGAGGCGCGGGTAAGGCCTGTATGTCGCCATGTGCGCAGCAGATGTCCGGTCGTTACCAGATGTGCGCAGCATGAAGACGGGAAGAAACACCACACGCGCGCGTTGAACCATCAGGCAAGCTGATCGTCTGACAGATCCGCACTTTGGAGAAAGCCCATGAAACGCAGACAGTGGCTGATGTCGCTCCCGATCACACTTGTTCTTGTCGCGGCGGGGGCACAGGCGCAGCCGAGTTACACCGTCACGACGGCGCAATTGCAGCAGGCGGTGGCCGAAAAATTTCCGATGCGTTACCCGGTGGGCGGGCTGCTGGATTTCACGCTGCAGCCGCCGCGCCTGCGCCTGCTGCCGGAACAAAACCGCCTGGGCACCCAGATGGTGGTCGATGCGGGCGGCCCGGCGCTGTCACGCCCCACCACCGGCAACTTCGATGTGGACTTTGCGCTGCGTTACGAGGCGAGTGACCAGTCGATACGCGCGCACAAACTCAAGGTCAACAGCCTGAGCCTGTCCGGCATGCCGCCGGGGCCGGCCGCCCTGCTGCAGGCCTACGGCCCGTCGCTGGCCGAGCAGTCGCTGCTGGAGGTGGTGCTGCACAAGCTGCAGCCGAAAGACCTGGCGCTCGCCGACGGCCTGGGCCTGGAGCCCGGCGCGATCACCGTGACGGCCAGGGGGCTGGTGATAGCGTTTGTGGCGAAGAAGACCCTGTGAGGAAACTCTGCTGATGGCTGACCTGTCACCCCGGACGTGATCCGGGATCCATCCCGCATGCACCCGGCCGCTGCGAGTCAACATGCATGGATTGCGGGTCAGGCCCGCAATGACGATCGTGAGCGCGCACAAGTGCGTTCGGTCCAACGCCCTGACTACAATCCGCGCTCCATTCTTTCAGGCACGGCCATGCTGATCCGCAACTTCCGCCCCGGTGACGCGCCGCTGCTGCGCATTGTTTTCCATTCATCGGTGCACCAGCTCGCCGCGCGCGATTACACGCCGGAACAGCGCGAGGCCTGGGCGCCGCTGGACCGCGACGCTGCGCAATGGGCAGCGCGTTTGCAGGCCAACCAGCCCTTTGTCGCGGAGCTGGACGGCGCGCTTGCGGGTTTCGCCGACCTGCAGGATTCGGGCTACATCGACCAGTTTTTTGTGGCGCCGGCTTGTGCCGGCCGCGGCGTGGCGAAGGCGCTGATGGCGCGCATTCATCAATCCGCAGCAAGCCGCGGCATCACGGCGCTGTTTGCCGATGTCAGCCAAACGGCCGAGCCGTTTTTTATCAAGTCGGGCTTCGCGATCGAGCGGCGCCAGCAGGTCGAGCGCGCGGGCGTGGTGCTCGCCAATGCGCGCATGTGGAAAGTGCTGGCGCCGGCGCGCAGCTGAAGCAGCACCTCATTTGCTCCTGAATTGATAGCTGTTCGCCCATGGTTGACATGGGCCAGCGGCCGATTTGGCTTGAAAAGCCGGGCTACAGCCCCTTTTCCACCATGTCGATCAGGCGCTGGCCGATCTGCGCCATTTGCGGTCCGATCACCGGCGCCAGCGGGCCGTCCACCACCAGCATCGCCAGGCCGTGCACCGCCGACCAGGCCAGGTACTCGGATCCGGGCCGGCGCTCCGGCGGCATCACACCGGCCGCGACCAACTTGTCCAGTGCGGCGCCCAGCAGCTCGAAGGGGTTGAGCCCGCCCGGGCCGGCGGTTGGTGCCTCGGGCGTGGCCTGGATCAGCACGTCGGAACGGGCAAAGGCGGTGCGGAACAGGCCCGGTTCGGCCAGCGCAAAACGCAGGTAGCCGGTGCCGACCGCACGCACGCTGGCGCGCGCGAAATCGGCCGGCGGCAGGTCGGTGGGCAGGCTCGCCAGCTCGGCCTCCATCGCAGTCGCCACTGCCGACAGGGCGGCGGCGCGCACCGCCTGCAGCAGCGCGTCGCGGCCGGCGAAGTGGCGGTAGGCGGCATTCGGCGCGACCCCGGCGCGGCGGGTGGCCTCGCGCAGCACCACCGCATCGGGCCCACCGCTGCGCGCCAGCTCGATGCCGGCCTCCAGCAGCACGCGCCGCAGGTCACCGTGGCGGTAGGTGCTGCGGGCGGCGGGCGCTGCCGGGGGCTGGGAGGGGCGGGTCATGGCTTGTTACGTTTTTATGTGGACAGTGTCCATTATCTTTGGTATTCTTTTGTGGACGGTGTACACAATAGCCTCTGTTCTTGAGCCAGGACAAGGCCGGGGAAAAAAAGCAGCGCACCTGCGCGCCATTCACAAGGAAAGACCAGTCATGCAGAAAATCACCACCTTCCTGACCTTCAAGGACCAGGCCGAAGACGCACTGAAGTTCTACACCTCGGTGTTCCGGGGCGCCAAAGCCGGCGAAACGCAGCGCTACGGCGAGGGAGCGCCGGTCCCCAAAGGCAGTTTCATGAGTGGCAGTTTCGAGATCGCCGGTCAGACCTTTTTTGTGCTCAATGCGGGCCAGGACTTCGGTTTTGCGCCCGGCATGTCGCTGATGGTCGACTGCCCGACCCAGGACGAGGTCGATGAACTCTGGGACAAACTGTCCGCCGGCGGCAGCGTGCAGGCCTGCGGCTGGCTGACCGACAAATTCGGCGTGTCCTGGCAGATCGTCCCCAGCGTGATGCGCAAGGTGCTGGCCGACAGGGACCCGCGCAAGGTCGAACAAGTCATGCAAGTGATGATGCAGATGATCAAGCTGGACGGCCCCAGGCTGCAGCAGGCCTATGAAGCGGCCGGAGGGTCGGCATGAAGCTGTATTACTTCGATGTGCTGAATCCGCGCAAGGTCTGCGCGCTGGCGCGCTACCTGAAGTTGCCGGTGGAATTTGTCCATGTGAACCTGGGCAAGGGCGAACACAAGACGCCGGCCTTTCTGGCGATGAACCCGAATGCCAAGGTGCCGGTTCTGGTCGATGGCGAGACCACACTGTGGGAGTCGAACGCCATCCTCTGTTACCTGGCGCGCAAGGCCGGCACCGACCTGTGGCCCACGGATGCGCGCCAGTTCGAGGTGCTGCGCTGGCTGATGTGGGACGCGACCGAGTTTGCGCCGCAGGCCGGCACGCTCTACTTTGAACACGTGATCAAGTCGCGTTTCGGCATCGGCGCGCCCGACCCGGCCGAAGTGCAGAAGGCCACCGATGGCTTCCTGCGGTTTGGCGCCGTGCTGGATGCCCACCTCAAGGGGCGCCGCTATCTGGTGGGCGAGGCGCTGAGCGTCGCCGACTTTGCGGTCGCCATCACACTGCCGTATGCACAGCAGGCGCTGCTGCCGCTGCAGGACTTTCCCGAGATCCGGCGCTGGCATGCGCAGCTCAACGCCTTGCCGGCCTGGCGCGAGCCCTTCCCCGACCTGGCCGGGCCGGCCGCGCTGGCAGAGGCCGCATGACCGATGGTGACGGAGACCTTGCGGCTGTATGCCGGACTGCGGCGCCACTTCTGTTTTTCCAACCCAAGCCACCCCCAGGAGAATCTGATGCAAGTCCAATCCTATCTTTCGTTTGAAGGCCGCTGTGAAGAAGCGCTGGCGTTCTACAAAAAGGCCGCCGGCGCCGAAGTGACCACATTGATGCGCTGGAGTGACAGCCCCGACCCGGACATGAAAGCGCCGCCCGGCTACGAGAAAAAAATCATGCATGCCGCTTTCAGGATTGGCGAGACCGAGCTCATGGCCGATGACGGCATGGGGCCGGGAAGCGCCGAATTCAAGGGCGTCACGCTGGCCCTGAGTGCCAGCAGCGACGCGGAGACCAAACGCCTGTTCGACGCGCTGTCGGCAGGCGGCAGCGTGCAGATGCCGCTGACCAAAACCTTCTGGACCTCGTCTTTCGGCATGCTGCGCGACCGGTTTGGCGTGCCATGGATGGTCATGACCGCGTCGGCCTGATGCCGGGAGCACAGCGGTGATCCAGACCCGACAAGGAAGTTGCCACTGCGGCGCGGTGAAGTTTTCGTGCGACATCGACCTCGCGCCGGAAGGCCAGCGCTCGCCTCAACTTCGGCCCGGCCTCTGGTACGCATCCACCTTGCGCTGCAACTGCTCGTTTTGCCGCAAGACCCGGATCTGGAAGAACCACGTGCCGGCCGAAGCCTTCCGGCTGCTGCAAGGCGCGGAGAACCTGAGCCACTACCGCTTTGGTGAGGGCTCGATTGACCACACCTTTTGCAGCACCTGCGGCGTCTACGCTTTTGTCAGCGCCAGCGAAGCGGTCATGGGCGGCGACTTCTTTTGCGTGAACGTGGCTTGCCTGGACGGGGTCGAGCCCCAGGAACTGGCTGACGCACCGATACGTTATGAAGACGGCGCCCATGACGACTGGGCCAACCCGCCCCCCATCACCGGCTACCTGTGAGCGGCCGCAACCCCTGTCAACCACCCAAGGAGATCAAGAAATGATGGACGCCAAACCCCAACAGGAACATGAATGGCTGCAGCAGATGCTGGGCGACTGGACCACGACAGGCGAATGCGACATGGGCCCGGACCAGCCCGCGAGCCGGACCACCGGCAAGGAACATGTGCGCGCGCTGGGCGGTTTTTTTGTCGTTTGCGAAGGCGAGGGCGAGATGCCCGGCAGCGAAGACACCGGCTACATGTTGATGACGCTCGGTTATGACATCGAGAAGAAGAAGTTCGTCGGCAGCTGGGCCGGCTCCATGATGCCCGGCATGTTTTTCTACGAAGGCCAGCTTGATGCCGCCAGAAAGGTGCTGACGCTGGACACCGAAGGCCCGAGCTTCACCGGCGACGGCAGCACGGCGAAGTACCAGGACGTGATCACCATGATCAGCCAGGACGAGCGCACGCTGCATTCACAGACCCTGCAGCCGGACGGTAGCTGGAAACGCTTCATGACGGCGACTTACCGTCGCGTGAAGTAAACACAGGCGAGGAACAAGGAGCTGCCCATGAGCGCAAACCAGCCACTCAAGCCGGCCAAAGAACTGGCCGCGAGCAACGCTGTCCGCTTCCCCAACGAAAGCGCAGACTACCGGCGCGCGCGCAACGCCCTGCTGGCCGAAGAGATCGAGCTGCGGCGCCACATCGAACGCGTGGCGCAGCAGCGCCGCGAATTGCCGCCGGGCGGCGTGTTGCCGAAAGACTACGAGCTGGTGGGCGAACACGGCCCGGTGAAGTTCTCGCAGCTGTTCGGCAGGCACGCCTCGCTGGCGGTCTACAGCTATATGTTCGGGCCGCAGCGCAAGCAGCCCTGCCCGATGTGCACCTCGCTGCTGTCGGCCTGGGACGGCGAAGCCACGGACGTGATGCAGCGCGTGGCGCTGGCGGTGGTGGCGCGTTCGCCGATAGAGCGCTTGCTGGCTTTCAAAAAGGAGCGCGGCTGGCGGCACCTCCAGCTGTACTCGGATGTGAGCGGCGACTACACGCGCGACTATGTGAGCCCCGACGACGCCGATGTGCCGGCCTTCAACGTGTTCACGCGACGCGACGGCAGCCTGCGGCATTTCTGGAGTGGCGAAATGTTCGCAGCAAGCGCCGACCCGGGCCAGGACCCGCGCGGCGCACCCGACCTGATGCCCTTGTGGAACATCCTGGACAGCACGCCGGAAGGCCGCGGCAAGGACTGGTACCCCGAACTCAGCTATCCCGCGGCCTGAGCGGGCCGGCAGCCCGGCGCCAGCAACTTTCACGCGATGCAGTTACAGTGGCGCAGGCTGGCGCGGCTTCATCGCGCCAGCATCAACCGGAACCGCGATTTGCCAGACATCATTTCCATTGAAAAACTCAGCAAGGTCTACGCCTCGGGCTTCGAAGCCCTGAAGTCGGTGGACCTCACCATCCGGCGCGGCGAGATCTTCGCGCTGCTGGGGCCCAACGGCGCGGGCAAAACCACGCTGATCAACATCATCTGCGGCATCGTCAGGCCCAGTTCGGGCCGGGTGCTGGCCGACGGGCATGACATCGTGCGCGATTACCGCGCGGCGCGCGCCAAGATCGGCCTGGTGCCGCAGGAGCTGTCGACCGACGCGTTTGAAACCGTCTGGTCCACCGTGAGCTTCAGCCGCGGCCTGTTCGGCAAGCCGGCCGACCCGGCCCACATCGAGAAGGTGCTGCGCGACCTGTCGCTGTGGGACAAGAAGGACAACAAGATCATGACGCTGTCGGGCGGCATGAAACGCCGGGTGCTGATCGCCAAGGCGCTGTCGCATGAGCCGCAAATCCTGTTTCTCGACGAGCCGACCGCCGGCGTCGATGTGGAGTTGCGCCAGGGCATGTGGCAGATGGTGCGCAAGCTGCAGGACAGCGGCGTGACCATCATCCTGACCACCCATTACATCGAGGAGGCCGAGGAAATGGCCGACCGCATCGGCGTCATCAGCAAGGGCCAGCTGATCGTGGTGGAAGACAAGGACGTGCTGATGCGCAAGCTCGGCAAGAAGCAGCTCACGCTGCAATTGCGCGCGCCGCTGCAGGCCATGCCCGAAGCGCTGGCCGGCTTGCCGCTGGAGCTGGCCGATGGCGGCGCCACCCTGGTCTACACCTTCGACACGCAGCAGGAAGAAACCGGCATCGGCGAACTGCTCAAGCGGCTGGCCGCGCTGGGCATTGACTTCAAGGACCTGCATTCGAGCGAAAGCTCGCTGGAAGACATCTTTGTCAGCCTGGTCCACACGCCCACGCCAGCTCCCGCATCGGCTGGCCTGCAGAAGGAGGCCGCATGAACTGGCATGCCATCCGCGCCATCTATCGCTTTGAAATGGCGCGCACCTTCCGCACGCTGACGCAGTCGATCGCCTCGCCGGTGATCTCGACCTCGCTGTACTTCGTGGTGTTCGGCGCGGCCATCGGCTCGCGCATGGGCGACATCGACGGCATCAGCTACGGCGCCTTCATCATCCCGGGCCTGATCATGCTGTCGCTGCTCAACGAAAGCATCTCCAACTCGGCCTTCGGCATCTACATGCCCAAATGGTCGGGCACGATTTACGAGCTGCTGTCGGCGCCGGTGTCGGCGATGGAAGTCGTCATGGGTTATGTGGGCGCGGCAGCCAGCAAGTCGGTGCTGCTGGGCCTGCTGATCCTGGCGACGGCGCGCATCTTCGTGCCTTACAGCATTGCGCACCCGTTCTGGATGTTGTGCTTTTTGCTGCTGACCGCGGTGACCTTCAGCCTGTTCGGTTTCATCATCGGTCTGTGGGCTGACAACTTCCAGAAGCTGCAGATCGTGCCACTGATGGTGGTGACGCCGCTGACCTTTCTGGGCGGCGCGTTTTACTCGATCAACATGCTGCCGCCGCTGTGGCAGAAGATCGCGCTGTTCAACCCGGTGGTGTACCTGATCAGCGGCTTCCGCTGGAGCTTTTACGGTGTGGCCGATGTGAACGTCGGTATCAGCGTGGCCGCCATCCTGGGTTTCCTGGCGCTGTGCCTGACGGCGATCTGGTGGATCTTCCGCACCGGCTGGAAGCTCAAGGCCTGAGGCGGTTCGAGCGCGCACAAAAAGAAAAAGCGCCCGTCACTCGCGTGACGGGCGCTTTTTGCGTCTGACGCCGCGCGAGGCGGCGCCAGGGCAGGGCCTTACTTGGCTGGCACAACAATCACGGTGTCGCCGGTCGCACCGGTCGCGCCAGTCGCACCCGTGGCGCCGGTCGCACCGGTGGCGCCGGTGGCACCACCGCTGGAGCCGGTAGCGCCCGTGGCGCCGGTCGAGCCGGTGTAACCCGTCGAACCGGTGGAACCGGTAGCGCCGGTGGAGCCGGTAGAACCAGTGGAGCCGGTTGCACCTGCAGGGCCGGCAGGGCCGGGGGTCGTCACAACGGCCGGAGTGGGCGTGACAACAGTGCGTTCGCAGGCGGTCAGACCCAGGGTGGCAATCATGGCGGCGAGGAGGATGGAATATTTCATGGGGAGTCCTTTGGGGATGTGAGCAAAATGCGCGCGAAGGTGTGCGCAGGCAGGTTTTCCTGCCTCGGCCATGAACTGCCTAAAAGGATTTCTGGGTAGACAAAGGACGAACACTGAACATAAGCGGCGCATGGCAGGGCCGCTGTAGGACGGGCGCACCGCTGTCTGTCCCGAATCGGCAGCAACACCAGGGACCTGGCCCTTGAAACCGGGCCAGGTCAACACATCTGCAATGATGGAGTCACCCACGCCCGAAAGCCCCTGCCATGTCTGCCAGCCCCGCATCCCACCCCGTTGTTCAGGTCAAGCCCCTGGGTTTTCCATGGGAAACCATCGACCCCTTCCTGTTTTGCGCCTACCACGATGACGCCTACCCCAAAGGCAATGCCGACATGGGGCCTGCCGCCTCGCTGGCTGGCCGTGCCATCGGCCAGGACTTCAGCCGCAAGGACGGCTGGAGCATGTACCACGGCGAGAAAGTGCCGGGCTTTCCGCCGCACCCGCACCGCGGTTTCGAGACCGTGACCATTGTGCGCAAGGGCCTGATCGACCATTCCGATTCGCTGGGCGCGACCGCGCGTTTCGGCGGCGGCGACGTGCAGTGGCTGACCGCCGGCAAGGGCATCGTGCATGCCGAGATGTTTCCGCTGCTGGACCAGAACCGGGACAACCCGCTGGAGCTGTTCCAGATCTGGCTGAACCTGCCGGCGCGCAGCAAGATGAGTGATCCCCACTTCACGATGTTCTGGTCGCAGGACATTCCGCGCGTGACCGCCACCGACGAGGCCGGCCGCCCTACCGAGGTGGCGGTGATCGCCGGACACCTGCAAGGCGCTGGCGCGCCGCTGCCGGCGCCTCCCAACTCCTGGGCCGCGCAGGCGGAAGCCGACGTCGCCATCTGGACCCTGCGCATGGCGCCGGGCGCGCGCTGGACCTTGCCGGCTGCCGCTGGCCCAGGCACGCGCCGCACGCTCTACTTCTTCAAGGGCGCCCAGGTCCAGATCGGCGGCCAGGCCATCAGCGGCCCGTCGGCGATCCAGCTGCGCGCCGACACGGCGGTGGAACTGGTCAACGGTGACATCGAAGGCGAGTTTTTGCTGCTGCAGGGCCGACCGATTGCCGAACCGGTGGCGCAGTACGGCCCGTTTGTGATGAACACCCAGGCCGAGATCGCACAGACCATGGCCGAGTACCAGCGCACGCAGTTCGGCGGCTGGTCGTTTGACAGCGACACGCCGGTACACGGGCGCGACCCGGCGCGGTTTGCGGTGCATCCGGGCGGGCGCGAGGAACGGCCGGAAAAAGCGCAGGCATCCGCCGGCGCCTGAGACAAGGCCCTGCCTTCAGCGCTGTTGTTGCTGGCAATGCAGTGAGCGGGTCCAAGTAAACTGTTTGAGCCCCTGCGGGCGGGCGCGGATGAGCATCACCGTTGCCGGATGTCACAAGAGGTGTGTATGGCGATTGGCTGGCTGGCGGTATTGCAGATGGTTCCCTGGTCGGACGTGATCAAGAACGCGCCCAAGGTCGCCGAGGGCGCCAAAAAACTCTGGAGCGCGGTTGGCAAAAAGCCGTTGCCGGCGCCGCCTGCGGACACCGGCACCCGCGTGCAGCTGTCACCGGAGGGTCAGGCCATCGCCGCGCTGCAGGCCCATGTGCTGGCGCTCGAAAGCGCCACCCAGGAGCTGCACGAGCAGATGCTGGCCTCGTCGGAGCTGATCAAGGCCCTGGCCGAACAGAACACCCAGCTGATCCGCCGCGCCGAGGTCAACCGCCTGCGCCTGCTGCTGCTGGCCGGCGTTACGGCCGTGGTGGCGGTGCTCGCGGTGATGGCCCTGACGCTGGTGCTGGCACCTTAGGGGCGAGGCTTGACGCTCGCCGCCGTCACGCTGTCGGGCAGCCATATCCGGCTGGAGCCGTTGCGCCTGGACCATGTGCCGGCGCTGGCGCGCGCCGGCCTGTTTCCGGAACTCTGGCGCTTGCAGCCCACGCCCATCAACAACGAACGCGACATGCACAGCTATGTGGCTGCTGCACTGGACGACCAGCAGCGCGGCCAAAGCCTGCCTTTTGCCATCGTGCGCCAGGGCGACGGCGAGGTGATCGGCAGCACGCGTTACATGGACATCGCGCTGCCGCACCGCCGGCTGGAAATCGGCGCGACCTGGCTGTCGCCAGCCTGCCAGCGCAGCGGCGCCAACACCGAAGCCAAACTGCTGCTGCTCACCCATGCGTTTGAAAGCCTGAAACTGATACGGGTGGTCTTCAAGACCGAGGTGCTCAATGATCAGTCGCGCCAGGCGCTGGCGCGCATCGGTGCGGTCGAGGAAGGCATCTTCCGCCAGCACCTGCTGGCGGCCTCGGGGCGCAGGCGCGACATGATCTACTTTTCCATCCTGGACAGCGAGTGGCCGGCCGTCAAGGCCAGGCTGCTGGCACGGCTGCGCTGAAGGTGAACGCTGCTTTGCTATTTTATTGATAGCTGACAGCCCGTAAAAGACATGGGCTGGCGCCTGATTGATGCACGATCCCGGGGTGGGCGCCGCGGCCCGTCCGTCACTGCCGGGCATTCATCAAGCCGCCGGCGCAACAGCCGGTGCGGGCGCGCCGTCTGTGCGGGCCACCGCCCGCAACAGCCACCAGGTGGACAGGGTGCCGCCGCCCTTGATGTCCTGCGCCTCACGCGCACGCAACTCGAAGCTGCCGCGGATCTGCCGGTACACCGCCTCGGTCACCTGGATCTGGCCGGTGGCGCCGGTGCTTTCCATGCGACTGGCGATGTTGACCGTGTCGCCCCAGACATCGTAGAGAAAACGCTTGACCCCGATCACCCCGGCCACCGCCGGGCCGGCATGGATGCCGATGCGCATGCCCAGCTCGGTCCCGTTGCTGCGGTTGTAGCGCTGCAGGGCCTCGCCCATGTCCAGCGCCAGCTGCGCCAGGCGGTCCAGCCGCTGGTCCGACACCACCATGTAGGCATCGCCTATGGTCTTGATTTTCTCCAGCGCGTGCCGCTCCACCAGTTCATCGAAGGCGGAAAAAATGTCGTTGAGCACCAGCACCAGCGCGTCGGGCGGCAAGGCGCGCGAGAACCGCGTGAAGCCGGCAATGTCGGCAAACAGCACGCCCATGTTTTCGAACTTCAGCGCCTTGACCCGGCCGTCACGCTTGAGTTCGTCGGCAATCGCCGCAGGCAGCACGTTGTAGAGCACCTCGTCGGCGCGCGCCCGCTCGGCCTCGGCGCGCCGGGTTTCGGTGTACAGCTCGACATTGCGCGCGTAGGTGAACTTGTCGAGTTCGACACACAGCACCACGACGCAAAACGGATTGGCCAGCGCGACCAGCACGGCGGTGCTGTCGGGAAGGTTCAGGCCGGCCGCCACGCTGAGCGCGAGAAAACTCAGGATGTACATCGGCACGCGCACCGGCCGCGGCGTGCACATGACCGCGGCGACAAAGGTGAGGCCGGCCGCATAAATCGACAGGTCGGCGCGCATGCGCCCGTCGACGATACACAGCCAGGTGGCCAGCGCCACGGCGCCGGCACAGGCGGCATTAAGCGCCCACTCGCGCCTGCGCAGCTGCGGCCACCAGCGATCAGCCAGCACCACGGCGATGAAAAAAAGTTCGGCGCTGACTTGCCAGCTGAGCAGTGCGGCAAAGCCGGGCGGCGGCGTGTGCCAGTCGCCAGCCAGAAAACGCGCATGCACGGCCAGCGCCCCGAGGGGCAGCAGGCAGGCCACCACCTTGCTGTAACGCACGCCCAGCGCCCAGCTCTTGCTGACCAGCCACTCCCGAAACGCCAGATCCTGCATGACGCTCCCCTGCGCCACGCTGCATGGGCGCGGCATCGGGCAACCATACGTGCGCTGTCAGGCGTCGTCAATACAGCGATGGTTTGCCTGTTGTGCGCGGGAGTCGTCCCGTCGCTGCCCGAGGCGCATAAAAAAAGCGCCCGTGGGCGCTATTTTTTGGGTTCCGCACAGCCCGCCCCCGGCAAGGGGAAAGAGGCTCCAGGCCTCACGGGGGGCTGCAATTACTTGCTGACAACGCGCACCATCTCCAGGCACTTGTTCGAGTAACCCCATTCGTTGTCATACCAGGCCACCACCTTGATGAAGGTGCCGTCCAGCGCAATGCTGGCGTCGGCGTCAAACACGCTGGTGCAGGTTTCGCCGCGGAAGTCGGTGGCCACCACCTTGTCTTCGGTGTAGCCGAGGATGCCCTTGAGCGCACCTTCGCTTTGCGCCTTCATCTCGGCGCAGATTTCCTTGAGCGTGGCTTCCTTGTTGAGCTCGCAGGTCAGGTCCACCACCGACACGTCGGAGGTCGGCACGCGGAAGGACATGCCAGTCAGCTTCTTGTTGAGCTCGGGGATCACCACGCCGACGGCCTTGGCGGCGCCGGTGCTCGACGGAATGATGTTTTCCAGGATGCCGCGGCCGCCGCGCCAGTCCTTGTTGCTCGGGCCGTCCACGGTTTTCTGGGTGGCGGTGGCGGCGTGCACGGTGGTCATCAGGCCGCGCTTGATGCCCCACTTGTCGTTGAGCACCTTGGCAATCGGCGCCAGGCAGTTGGTGGTGCAGCTGGCGTTCGAAATGATGGCCTGGCCGGTATAGGTCTTGTCGTTGACGCCATAGACAAACATCGGCGTGTCGTCTTTCGAGGGCGCCGAGAAAATGACTTTCTTCGCGCCGGCGGCCAGGTGTTTTTCACCCGAGGCCTTGTCCAGGAACAGGCCGGTGGCTTCCAGCACGACGTCGGCGCCGATCTCGTTCCACTTCAGGGCCGCCGGGTCGCGCTCCTGGGTCAGGCGGATCTTCTTGCCGTTGACGATCAGGGTGTTGCCTTCGACCGAGACCTCGCCCTTGAAGCGGCCATGCACCGAGTCGTACTGCAACATGTACTTGAGGTAGTCGGGCTCGAGCAGGTCGTTGATGCCGACGATCTCGATGTCGCTGAAATTCTGCACGGCTGCGCGCAACACGTTGCGCCCGATACGACCGAAGCCGTTGATACCTAGTTTGATCGTCATCTGCTTTGCTCCTGGAAGTTAACTGTGCATGCCATGGCGGAAAACCCGCCATCGGCGTCTTATTTCTTCAGCACCTTGCGCACGGTGTCGGCCACATTCTCCGGCGTGAAGCCGAAGTGCTTGAACAGCACCGGGGCCGGGGCCGACTCGCCGTAGCTGTCGATGCCGACCACCGCCGCGCAGCCGTATTTCCACCAGCCGTCGGTGACGCCCATCTCGACCGCGATGCGCGGCAGGCCTTCGGGCAGCACCTGCGTCTTGTAGGCGCTGGACTGTTTGTCGAAGGTGGTGGTGCTGGGCATGGAGACCACACGCACGGCAATCTTGTGGCTGGCCAGCAGCTCCTGCGCCTTCAGCGCGAGCTGCACTTCGGAGCCGGTCGCGATGATCACCGCCTGGGCCTTTTTGTTGAGACCCACTTCGGCCGGCTCGGACAACACGTAAGCGCCGCGGCTGATCTCGCCGAGGTCGTTTTTCGGCGCGTAAGGCAGGTTCTGGCGGCTCAGCAGCAGGGCGGTTGGCTTGGCCTTGTTCTGCAGCGCCACGGCCCAGGCCACGGCGGTTTCGGCGGTGTCGCCCGGACGCCAGACGTCCAGGTTGGGGATCAGGCGCAGGCTGG
>PNNC01000010.1 GCA_013824015.1 Polaromonas sp. | reverse complement strand
GCGCATCCTTGTTGGTGGATGTGGCGGCGTTTTCAGCGGCGCGGCGGGCAATGTAGGTCAGGCCACCGGCGCCGGGCACGAGGCCCACACCGACTTCCACCAGCCCGATGTAACTTTCCATCGCCGCCACGCGTTTGGCCGAATAAACCGCCAGCTCGCAGCCGCCACCGAGGGCCAGACCGCGCACAGCGGAAACCACCGGCACGGACGCATAACGCAGCTTGAGCATGACGTTTTGCATCTCGGCCTCGGCACCCTCGACGGCCGACACACCGGCCATCATAAAGGCGGGCAGCATGGCCTGCAGGTCGGCGCCGGCCGAAAACATCTCGTCGTTGGACCAGATCACCAGACCCTTGTAGCTTTTCTCGGCGAGGTCCACCGCCATCGCCAGGCCCTCGACCACGTCGGGGCCGATGGCGTGCATCTTGGTCTTGATGCTGGCAATCACCACGTCGCCCTGCTCGCCATCGAGCGTCCACAGGCGAATCGAATCATCCTCATGCAAGGTGGTGCCGGCGGTGGTGAACGATGGCGCCTTGGCACCCAGCACATCCTCCGGGAAAAACTGGCGCTCATACACCGGCAACTTGCGGCGCGGAATGAACTTCTTCGCCGAAGCGCTCCAGGAGCCTTCTGGCGTGTGCACACCCCCGGCGTCCGCGACCGGGCCCTCGAACACCCAGTCGGGCAGCGGCGCGGCGCTGATCGCCTTGCCGGCGTTTATGTCTTCCTTGATCCAGTGGGCCACCTGCAGCCAGCCGGCCTCTTGCCAGAGCTCGAACGGGCCCTGTTTGGCGCCGAAGCCCCAGCGCATCGCAAAGTCGATGTCGCGCGCGGTTTCGGCAATCGTGGCCAGGTGCACGGCGGCGTAATGGAACTGGTCGCGCAAAATGGCCCAGAGGAAACGCGGCTCGGCGCCTTCGGCCTCGCGCAACAGCTTCAGGCGTTCGCCCGCGGGCTTCTTGAGCATGCGGCCAACCACCTCGTTCGCCTTGGCGCCGCCGGGCACGTATTCCATCGATTCCGGATCCAGCCGCAGGATGTCGCGTCCGACTTTCTTGTAAAAACCGGCGCCGGTTTTCTGGCCCAGGCTTTTGCTTTCCAGCAATTTCGCCAGCACCGGCGGCGTGCCATAGATGCCGGAGAACGGATCTTCCGTCTTGCCGGGGCCGAGGTTGTCCTGCAGCGTTTTGATCACGTGCGCCATGGTGTCCAGGCCCACCACGTCGGCGGTTCGGAAGGTGCCGGAGCTGGCGCGGCCCAGCTTCTTGCCGGTCAGGTCATCGACCACGTCATAACTCAGGCCAAAGGTCTCCGCTTCCTTGATGGTGGCGAGCATGCCGGCAATGCCGACGCGGTTGGCGACAAAGTTGGGGGTGTCATGGGCGCGAATCACCCCTTTGCCCAGGCCGCTGGTCACAAAGGCTTCGAGGTCGTCCAGCACCTTGGGTTCGGTGGTCGGTGTGTTGATCAGCTCGACCAGCGTCATGTAGCGCGGCGGGTTGAAAAAATGGATCCCGCAAAAACGCGGCTTGATCGATTCGGGCAGCGCCTCGCTGAGCTGGGTGATCGACAGACCCGAGGTGTTGCTGGCGACGATGACGCCTTCACCGATGAACGGTGCGATCTTGTGATACAGGTCGGTCTTCCAGTCCATCCGTTCGGCAATCGCCTCGATGATCAGGTCGCACTCCTTCAGAACATCCATGTGTTCCTCGTAGTTGGCCTGCTGGATCAGCGCCGCGTCTTCGGGAACCCCGAGCGGCGCCGGCTTGAGCTTCTTCAGCCCCTCGACGGCCCGGGTGACGATGCCGTTTTTCGGGCCTTCCCTGGCGGGCAGGTCAAACAACACCACAGGCACCTTGAGGTTGACCAGGTGGGCGGCGATCTGCGCGCCCATGACGCCGGCGCCGAGCACGGCGACTTTTTTGACTTGGAAGCGGGACATCTGTTTCGTTCCTTATGAATTACTTATCTTGTTGCGTTGCGCGTATCGAATCCCGGTCCAGTGACAGCGTGGATGCGGCCATGCCGGCCACAGCTGTCGCCCGTGGAAGGGGGGGATGGGGCTACACGCCGTGAGCCGCAAGCGGGGTGAGCCATCAATTGACACGGACCCAGGTCTGGGTGCGCCCGATGAACGCCAGGCCGACAAAGGCATGAACGTTCAGTTTTTTGCCACCGTCAACGGGCGTGAGCTTGAGGGAATAAATCGTTCCGCCTTCAGGGTCGACAATCCTGCCGCCCTCCCAGACATCCTTGCCCTCGGCCTTCTTGGCGCCCCGCAGCAGTTCCAGGCCCACCAGAGGCTTGTCCTTGCGATCGTCCGGACACTTGTCGCAAACGGCGTTCTGGTCGGTCCCTTTTCTGAGCAACTTCGCAATCCGGCCTACGAGGACACCCGCGTTGTCCGTGATCACCACCTCGGACTTGGCTTCGCCGGTGGCGTCGTCGATGGTTCGCCAGGTGCCCACAGGGCTCATCTGGGCAAACCCGGAAACGCAACTTGCTCCTAAAACAATAGCTGTCAGCGCATGTTTCATAAGGGCTCCAGTGCCAAAAGGCTTGAACGGCAAGCCGTGCATCAGGCCAGCGCGGCGTCGGTGTCCATCAGGGCCTTGCTGCCGCTGCGCGCGGTGCGCATCAGCGTCGCGGTCTCCGGAAACAGCTTGGCAAAGTAGAAACGTGCGGTCTGCAGCTTGGCCTGGTAGAAGGGGTCGGTGTTGCCGGCAGCCACTTCGCGCAGCGCAACCTGCGCCATGCGCGCCCAGAAGTAGCCGAACACAAGGTGGCCGGCCACGCGCAGGTAGTCCACCGCAGCGGCGCCGACCTCGTCCGGATTCTGGAAACCCTTGAAGCCGAGCTCCGTCGTGAACTTCGTCATCTGGTCAGCCAGGTAGGCCAGCGGGTTGATGAACTCGGCCATCTTCTCGTTGACACCTTCCTCGGCAATCAGCGCACCGATGATCTTGCCGAATTTTTTCAGTGTGGCGCCGTTGTTGCCCAGCACCTTGCGGCCCAGCAGGTCCAGCGACTGCACGGTGTTGGTGCCTTCGTAAATCATGTTGATGCGGTTGTCGCGCACAAACTGCTCCATGCCCCATTCCTTGATGAAGCCATGGCCGCCGAAGACCTGCATGCAGGCGTTGGTGGCGATGTGGCCGTTGTCGGTCAGGAAGGCCTTGACGATGGGGGTCAGCAGGGCAACGATTTCGGCCGAGTCCTTGCGCACTTTCTCGTCGGGGTGGTGGATTTCCTTGTCCAGCAGCAGGGTGCAGTAGATCGCCAGCGCGCGGCCGCCTTCGGCATAGGCCTTGGCCGTCAGCAGCATCTTGCGCACGTCGGGGTGCACGATGATCGGATCGGCCGGCTTGTCCTTGGCTTTCACGCCCGACAGGCTGCGCATCTGGATGCGGTCCTTGGCGTATGCCAGTGCATTCTGGAAGGCGACTTCGGTCAGGCCCAGCGACTGGTTGCCCACACCGAGGCGGGCGGCATTCATCATCACAAACATCGCGGCCAGGCCCTTGTTGGGCTGGCCGACCAGGCTGCCGCTGGCGCCGTCCATGACGATCTGGGCGGTGGCGTTGCCGTGGATGCCCATCTTGTGCTCCAGTCCCGAGCAGAAAATGCCGTTGCGCTCGCCCAGCGAACCGTCGGCCTTGACATTGAATTTGGGCACCACAAACAGGCTGATGCCCTTGCTGCCCTGGGGCGCATCCGGCAGGCGGGCCAGCACCAGGTGCACGATGTTGGCGGCCATGTCGTGTTCGCCGGCGCTGATGAAAATCTTGTTGCCGGTGATTTTGTAGCTGCCGTCGGGCTGTGGCTCGGCCTTGCTGCGCAGCAGGCCCAGGTCGGTGCCGCAATGCGGTTCGGTCAGGCACATGGTGCCGGTCCACTCGCCGCTGACCAGCTTGGGCAGGTAAGTTTTCTTCTGCTCGTCGGTACCGTGCGCGTGCAAGGCCTCATACGCGCCATGCGACAAGCCCGGGTACATGGTCCAGGCCTGGTTGGCCGAATTCAGCATCTCGTACAGGCACTGGTTCAGCACAAAGGGCAGGCCCTGGCCGCCGTACTCGGGGTCGCAGCTCAGCGCCGCCCAGCCGCCGGCGACGTACTGGGCATAGGCCTCCTTGAAACCCTTGGGCGGCGTGACTTCATGGGTCGCCAGATCCAGCTTGCAGCCTTCGGTGTCGCCGCTGATGTTCAGCGGGAAGGTCACCTCGGCGGCGAACTTGCCGGCTTCTTCCAGCACCGCATTGATGGTGTCGGCATCGACCTCGGCGTGTTTCGGCAAGGCCTTGAACTCGTCGGTGACCTTGAGCACTTCGTGCATCACAAATTGCATGTCGCGCAGTGGTGGGGTGTATTGAGGCATGGAGACGTCCTTTTTGGGGGAAATTAAACGGAGGATGGGGGAGTGGCGCGTTGGGCCGTCGCCAGGCTGGCGGGGCTGCCGTAACGCGCCAGAATGCTCTGGAAAGCCTGCAGGGTCCGCTCGATGGAGCCCGGCGTCTTGAGAAATCGGGCCTCGTAGTGCAGCGCCAGGATCAGGCCATGGATCTCGAAGGCGATCTGGCGTTCGTCGGCATCGGCACGCAAGTGCCCGGCTTCCTTGGCCAGCACGACCGCGCGGTACATCGCCGCCAGCCAGGTCTGCACCGAAGTCGCCAGCGCATCGCGCACCGGACCGGGCCGGTCGTCAAACTCGACCGCGCCGCTGATGAAGATGCAGCCCGACTGCAGCTCGACCGCCACACGTTTCATCCAGTTGCCGAACAACGCCTGCACACGTGGCAGGCCTTTGGGCTCCTTGAGGGCGGGATAAAACACTTCCTCCTCGAAGCGCGCGAAATATTCGCGGATCACGGAAATCTGCAGTTCCTCGCGCGAGCCGAAGTGCGCAAACACCCCGGACTTGCTCATGCGCATGACTTCGGCCAGCGCGCCTATGCTCAGGCCTTCCAGCCCGATCTGCGTGGCCAGACCCAGTGCAGCATCCACGATGGCGGCCTTGGTTTGCTGGCCTTTTTGCAGACCGGCGTGGCCTGCACGGCCGCCTTCCCGCACGCCGGAGCGGGCAGTTTTGGAGGGGAGTTCAGTCACAGACATGGGTGGAGGTCAAACAACAACAAAAACGAACGATCGTTCTATTTTGCCGTAAAACCTTTCCCGTCAAGCCATAGCCGAAAAAAAATCGGGTTTTATAGAGGCCCAGGCCTAGGGCCATCAAGGGTAAACCCGAAGCCCTAAACAGCACGCTCCGAAATCAGCGCCGACAGCCGCAAGGGGTCGAAAGGTTTGGTCAGGTGCAGGTCAAACCCGGCTGCCATCGCCTTTTGCCGGTCATCGTCCTGGCCCCAGCCCGTGGCAGCAATCAGCAGCGGCCGGTCGCCGCCGGGCTGGGCGCGCACATGGCGCGCCACCTCGTAGCCGTTTTTGCCCGGCATGCCAATGTCCAGCACCAGCACATCCGGCTGAAGTTGCCGGGCCAGCTCCACCGCCTGCAAGCCGTCGTTGGCGGTATGCACCACATGGCCGTCCATGCGCAGCAGTTCTGCCAGCACGTCCACCGCATCGCGGTTGTCGTCGGCAAGCAACACGATCCGGGCACGTGCCGGCGCTGCGGACGGCGCACCCGGCTGACCGGCCGGTCCCGCTTCGGTCAGCGGCACCGGGCCTGGCAGCGTGACCGTGAAACGGCTGCCCAGTCCTGGCCCCGCGCTGAACGCAGACACCGTGCCTTCGTGCAGTTCCACCAGACCCTTGACCAGCGCCAGACCAATGCCGAGTCCGCCTTCTGAACGGTCCAGCGCCGACTGCTCCTGGGCAAACATGGTGAAGATGTTGCCAATGGCGGCCTCGCTCATGCCGATACCACTGTCCGTCACCGTGAACACCACGGCCCCGGGCGCCACCGTCACGTCCAGCGTGATGCGCCCGCCTGCGTCGGTGTACTTGGAGGCGTTGTTCAGCAGGTTCGAAAGTATTTGTGCCAGCCGCACCGGATCGGCCACCAGGTGCAGTCCGGGGCTGGCAACGGTGGCGACCAGCGTCTGGCGCCTGGCCTCGGCCAGCGGCCGTGCGGTTTCCAGCGCGGTTTCCACCAGCTCATCGACCGGCATCTGCTCCTTCTTGAGCACCAGGCGGCGCCGGGTGATGCGCGCGATGTCGATCAGGTCGTCGAGCAGGTGCGCCATGTGGCCCACCTGACGGGTGATCACGGCCGTCGCCTGGTCGCGCACCCGGACGGTCGCAGCCGGCGAAGCCAGCAACTGGACCGCGGTGCGGATGGGCGCCAGCGGGTTGCGCAGTTCATGCGCCAGCGTCGCAAGAAACTCGTCCTTTTGCCGGTCCGCATCTTTCAGCACCTGCGCCGCGGCACGCGTCTCCTCGATGTCGGTGGTGGTGCCGAACCAGCGCAACACGCGGCCCTCGGCGTCGAGCTGCGGCACGGCGCGCGCCGTGAACCAGCGGTACCCGCCGCCCGCACCGCGCAGGCGGTAATCCACCTGCCAGGCCTGGTTGCCGCCGCGCACGCGTGCCCAGTTCTCCCGGGCCACAACCCGGTCGTCCGGATGCAGCGAAGCCAACCAGCCATTCCCCAGCGCACTTTCCGCCGTCTGGCCGGTGTAGACCTGCCATTGGGAATTGAAGCGCTCCAGCGGGCCATCGGCCGCGGCCACCCAGGCGATCGCGGGAATGCTGTTGGAAAACGCCAGCAGGGCCTGCTGGGTGCGCTGCAATTCAGTGACCTCGTGCCCCTGCACAAACACGCCGTTGACCGCCCCGGTCGCATCCCGCAGCGGCTGATAAACGAAGTCCAGCCAGGCCTCGGTGGGCGGCGCCTCACGTTCGCGGTTGAGCATCAGGCGCACGGACCGGCCGACATAGGGCTCCCCGCTGCGGTAGACCTGGTCCAGCAGCTTGACAAAGCCCTGCTCGACCACCTCGGGCAGGGCCAGGGCCAGCGGTTTGCCGACCACATTGCGAAACCCGGTCAGCTGCACATAGGACTGGCTGGCGAATTCGAACACATGCTCCGGCCCGCGCATGATCGCGATAAACCCCGGCGCCTGGTCGAACAGCGCCTGCAGGCGCTCCTGTTCCGCACGCTGGTGGCGTTCGGCCAGCACCATGCGCGTGGTTTCCGTACAGGCGCAGAAAAACCCCGCAACTGCGCCGGTCTCGTCACGCACCGGTGAATAGGAAAAGGTGAACCAGGTGTCTTCCTCGAATCCGCGCCGGCGCATGCGCAGATGCAGGTTTTCAACAAAGAAGGACTCGCCATCCAGCGCACGCCTGACCAGCGGCTCGATGTCCGCACGAATGTCATGCCAGGTCTCGAAAAAGGGCTGTCCGAGGGCGTCCGGATGTTTGGCGCCGAGGATGTCGCCGTAAGCTTCGTTGTAAAGCATGTGCAAGGAAGGCCCCCAGGCCACAAACATGGGGAAGGCCGAGCAGAGCATCAGGCTGACCACCGACTGCAGCGGCTGCGGCCACTGCTGCGCCGGGCCCAGCAGCGAGCCAGACCAGTCCTTCTCGCGCATCAAGCGCGCCGTTGATGTGTTGCCGGAAACAAACGGCAGGTCGGATGCAGCGGTCATGCGTTGCAGTTTACCCGCCGCGCCGCGACGGGGCGGCCACTGGCGGCGGACTTGCAACCTGAACGGAAGCACCCGCTGGCGCCGCTCGCCCAGGCCCTCGATGCCCAGGGTCATCACCTCGCCTTTTTCCAGTTACAGCGGCGGCTTCATGCCCAGACCAACGCCGGGCGGTGTGCCGGTGGTGATCCCGTTGCCAGGCAGCAAGGTCATGGACGGGCTGCAGTCGCTGACGATTCTGGCCATGCTGAAAATCATGGTTATGCTGTTGCCGGCCTGCATGCGCTTGCACTTGAGGTCCAGCCACATCGCGAGTTTTGGCGGGTTCGGCACGTTCTCGCGTGTCACCCGGCAGAGGCCGCGTGCCACCTTCAAAAAGGGGTTCAGCCGACCCAGACGGGCCGCAGTTCCTGGCGCAATGCCGCCACAATGCTGGCCGCCACCGGGTGTACGCCGGGCGCGACGAGCGGCCGGACCTGGACGGCCAGACTGCCGAACATGCTTTCGGAATGAAACGCCAGTGTGAAACGTGGTCCAGGCCCCGGGTGGTGCACCCGGATCTGCGCCGCGTCGGGCCCTGGTCCTGCGAGCGCGGCGGCCACAGCCACGTTGACGTGGTCGGGATAACGCGCAGCCGCTTCGCGCACGCTGCCACTGAACACCTGCGCGCGCTCACCCTCGCCGGGAAGCAGGTCGATGTCGAGCTGGAGCGTGCCCGACGGGTCCACCCCGGCAGCGGCCACGCCATCCAGACCCGCGAGCGCCCCCGGCAATATGCGCAGACGGTGGCCGCTGCGGCGCGCCGCCTCGTTCACACGGGACAGCACGGCGGCATCCGCCAGCGCCACGGCGCTCACCGTCCATACAGGCGCCACGGCAAGCGCAGCTTCCACATGTTGCGCGAGTGCGGCAGGACCCGCGCATTCGACGATCAGGTCCGGGCGGCGCGCGAACAGTTGCGCGGCGTCGGTGGTGGCCAGCGCACCGGCCTGGGGTGCTGCCGTGCGCGACAGCACCGAGACCAGCTCCCAGCCTGGCAGGCCGCCGCCCTGCCAGGCCGCGAGCACCGCCGAGCCGATGCGGCCGCAGCCAATCAGCGCAAAGCGGCGCACGGGCGCCTCATGGGTGCTCGTCATGCGTCCATCTCCACGTCGCTCAAAGGCACGGCAACGCAGGCCAGGCAATCACCCTCCGGCTGCGGTGCCACCTCGGTGAGGTAGCCGACACGGCCGCGGCGCAGCGTGACGCGGCAACTTTCGCACTGGCCGACGCGGCAGCCACCGCCCAGCGTGATGCCCAGGCGCTCGGCCATGGTCAGCAGGCTGCGGTCACCGGGCAGCCATTCGGCTGTGCGCTTGCTGCGCGCAAAAAACACGCTGTGCGGCGCGGCGTCGGGCATGGGTGGCGCCATGACAGCGCCGGCCATGTCGAACGATTCGCTGAAAATCGCAGAACGCGGCACGCCCCTTGCGATGAGTTCGCGCCGGGATTCGTTCAACAGGGCGACGGGCCCGCAGAGGTAGAAGCGGGCGTCGCCGTCTATCCACGCCTGCGGAACGTCGCGCGCGCCGACCCGCCCGGTGGACACGCCCGGCGCACCGTCGGTGGCGCGGCTGTAGAAGTCCATCACGGTGAGCCGTGGGATGTGCGCCGCCAGTGCGGTGATACGTTCCGCAAACGCGTGATGCTGCCTGTCACGGTTGCCATACATCAGCAGCACGGGCTGGTTCTGCGGCATGCCGTCTGCCGCCAGCGTCTCCAGCATGGCGAGAAAGGGCGTGATGCCTATCCCCGCAGCCATCAGCACGACAGGACGCGATGGCCGGCGCGGCAGCAAAAAACGCCCGGCGGGCCGCTGCAGCGCCACGCACAACAAGCCCTCGGGGGTGTCTGTAAAAAATCGGTGCAGCCCGTCGGACAGGCCGCCGCCCGCAGCGTCATGCCGCACGGCCACGGTATAACGCGCATGGCCCGCTGCGCAGGATGCGCCGGTGAGCGAGTAGCTGCGTTCCTGCCGCCCGGCGCCGGGCAGCTCGACCGCGATACGCACATACTGACCGGGATGGAAGTCGGGTAACAGCGCCCCGTCTGCAGCGCTGAACGCGAGTTCGATCACGCCCTCCGCAGGCCGCGAGAGACAGCGTGTATCGAAGTCCTTCCATCCATTCCAGCCGCCGGGAAGGGCCATGGCCCGCACGTCGCACGGGAATGAACGCAAGGGCGCCGAGCCGGACACCCGGTCCACCGTCTGCGTATCGACCAGCGCATTGATGTTGCTGTGCCCGTCGGCCAGCGGATCCACTGCGGGCAGGCCGAGTTCTTCACACGCCTGCCACCAGCCAAAGCTCGCCATCACCACATCGGGCGCCAGCGCGTCGCCAAGAGCGGCGCGATAACGCGCCCGGCCGTTGCGGGTGTGCACCTCGCACCAGTCGCCTGCCGCAATGCCGCGCGCCTGCGCAAGTGACGGATGCAACCAGAGCTGCGGCTCTGGCTCCCGTGCCCGCAGCGATGGCAGGGCCCGGTGCTGACTCTGGCAGTAGTAGCCACTCTTGGCGCCACAAAGCACCAGTGGAAAATCGGCATCTGTCGCAGCAGGCGCCGGACCGTGCGGTACCGGCGCGCTGCCCGCCGCCTTCAGTTGCGGCGAATAGAACTCCACGCGCCGGCTCGGCGTGTTGAAACCGCGCGAGAGGTACTTGCGTGGACGCTGTTCCAGTGGCACGCGGATGCCGCCGGGCGCGGCGCGCAGCTGTGCCAGCGAGAGATTCAACGGCGCCAGCACATCGTTCCAGCCAGCCTCCACGTCGCCACCAAAAAAAAGCCCGCCCAGGCCCAGCCGCACGGCGAGGTCGAACACGATGTCGATGTCGGGCCGGGCGAGGTTGCCGGCCGGCGGCATCACGGCCGCGGGCCGCAGTTGCACCTGCCCCTGCGCCGCGCCACTGATCTCGAAGCCGATGCGCAGGCCCTCGCGCTCCCAGGGCGTGCTCGCGGGCAGCAGGTAGTCGGCATGGCGGCCGGTCGGCGTTTCGAACATGTCGACATGCACCTGGAACTCGAGCGCCTGCAAGGCCTCGCGCATCCGTGGCGAGTCGGGCTGCGACATCAGCAGGTTGGCGCCGAAGCCGACCAGTGCACGCACGCGGTAAGGCTCGCCCCGGGTAGCGGCGCGGTGGAAGTCCGCGCCCAGTGCCCAGCCATGGGCGGGCGGCCCGAGCGGCCGCTCCGCCAGGCCCAGCGCCCTGGCCGCCTGCGCTTCATCGAGCAGCGCGCGATCGTTGGCATGGCGCGCTGGCAGGGCGTCCAGGTGCTGGTTGCCGCCTTCGGCATCGACGCAACCGGTGAGCGCATACAGCAAGGCGATCGCGCGGTCGGCCTGCGTGGCGTTGGCATGTTGCGAAATGCCGGTCCAGGAAAAATAGCTCACGCGGCGCGAGTCTGCCATCAGTTGCGCCGCCGCCAACAGCTGTTCCCGCGGCACGCCCGTCAGTTCTTCCACGCGTGCGGGTGTGCAAGGCTCACACGCCTGGACGTAATGGTCGAATGCGGTGCGGCAGGCAACGGGTCCCGATGGCGTGGGTACGGTGCGCGCACCGCGCAGCGCCAGCCGTGTGCCAGGCGGCAAGGGTTTTGCGGTGTCCAGTGGCACCAGACCTGCGGCCTCGCACCAGGCGAGCGGATGGTCGCCGGGTGACGCTGGATCCAGGTCGCGTTCGGTCAGCACGGCGCCGTTGTCATCGCGCACCAGAAAAGGCCCGTTGCTCCAGCTTCGCACAAATACGTCATCGAAACGTCCGGTGCGGATCAGTTCCCGTGCAATGCCCAGTGCGAGCACCGCGTCGGTGCCGGGCCGCACCTGCAACCACAGGTCGGCATCCCGTGCATGCCGCGTCTGCGCAGGGTCCACCACCAGCAGCCTGGCACCACGGCTGCGCGCCTGCGCCAGCGCCTGCGCCTGGGCGAGCCAGACGTTGCCGGGGCTGAAGCCCCAGAACATCACCAGGTCGGTGCTGGCGTAATCCGGCATGCCGATGCCGGCGCCGAAGGTGAAGGCGTGGCCATGGTCGCGGTGCCAGTTGCAAATTTCCACACCGGTCAGAAAGTTCGGACTTCCGAAGGTGAAAACCAGGCGCTCTATCCATTCCAGACTGTCGGACAAGGCAGTGGCGCCGGGCGATGCGCTGGAGAACGCCACGGCATGGCCGCCGCTTTTTTCGCGAATGGTCGACAGGCGCGACGCGATGTCCGCCATGGCGTCGTCCCAGGAACAGGGCTGCCATTTCGGGTCGGGGTCGGAACGCGCGGTGCTGCGCTTCAGGGGCTGCGTGAGGCGCTGCGGATGGTATTGAAGTTCAGGCGCGGCGCGGCCCTTGGCGCACAAGGCGCCCCCGGTGGGGTGACCGGGCCAGGGCTCGACGCCCGTGAGACGGCCGCCTTCCACCACAAACTGGGCCCCGCACCGCGAGCGGCACAGTGCGCAAAAGCCCGGCACGCGGCCAGGCGGGAGTTCAGCCGTTGGTTTCACCCAGCTTCACCACGCTGAAGTCACCATGGTGCAGCGGCCGTTTTTCCAGCCGCGTGATCTTGAAGCGTGCGCCGCAGGCCGGGTCGGTGGAAGCGATCAGGCAGTCCGAGGTCATCCAGTCGTTCGGGTGCGTCGGCCGCTGTTTGGCGGGAATGAAGGGCAGCACCGCGAGCAGGCCGTACAGAGAGAACGTCGGATTGTCCTTGGGGAACACGACCCGCCCGCCAATGACGTCGAAGTAGTCGCCTTTCTTGACGTGCATGATGAAAGGGCGGTCGGATTCGACGACCTCGACGCGCAGGTCGTAAAGCTCGAACACGTCGGGCGTGCCTTCCGGGGTCTTGGTGGTGTGGTCCATGGTGTTGATTCCTGTCATGTCAGCCACGCAGCGCTTCGAGACTGGGCGACATTTCCATGTTCACCGGCGCGCCTTTGGTGTTCTGGTTCATCTGCATGATCTTCGCGTGCACGCTCTCCTTGTCGCGCTCGATGTCGTAACAGTCGCCCTCCGGGCCGGGCACCGAATGCGCCAGCGCGTCGAGTCTGGCGGTATCTTCGGCGTCGAGCTTGAGACGGAAGATGTCCAGCGTTTCGTCAAGGTGGGTCGCGTTCTTGGCGCCCACCAGCGCCACGGCCACCTGCGGTTTGTCCAGCACGTAGCGCGCGGCCACGGCGGCGATGTTGCTGTTGTGCTTTTGCGCGATGGCCTCGAGGTCGCCCAACATGGCCTGGAACACGTCCCAACCACCGAACTCCTCCACCATCAGCCGGTACTTCACCAGCGAACGATTCGCATAAGGCTGCGCCGGATCGGCCTGGCCCAACCATTTGTTGGACAGAAAGCCGCCCGCGATGGTGCCGTAACACAGCAGGTGGATGCCGTTATCGCGGCAGAACTCCACCATGCCGCGTTCAGGCCGCAGATCCAGCAGCGAATACTGCAACTGGTTGGTCAGCAGCTTCACGCCGGCGCCAACGATCTCCTTCATGTGCGCAACGTTGAAGTTGGTGGTGCCTATGTGGGCGATCTTGCCGGCCTTCTGGAACTCCTGCAGCCACAGCATGGCCTGGGTGCAGCCGGGTGTGTCGTAGTCCCACCAGTGAAACTGAACCAGGTCGAGCTGCTCGCCGCCCAGGCGGCGCAGCGAGGTGTCAACGGCTTCCTCAACGTCGCGCCGCGTGAGCCTGCTGATCAGGTCGATGTCGGGCGTGTACTTGGTGGAAACACGCAGGTTCTTCGCCAGCTCAGGGTACTTGCGGCGGAACACACCAATGGTGTCTTCAACGCCGACATAGTGGTCCGCGCAGTCAAAGGCATTGATGCCAGCCTCGACGAAGCGGCGCATGTCTTCAACCGCGTCTTCCTGCGCATAGGGTGTGCTGTGTCGGGTGGCCAGCTGCCAGTTGCCCTTGGCCACCCGTGAAATGGTGTAACCGGGCGCGAGTGTGATGGTTTCGATGTTCATGGTGTGCCTAGAAACCGGCTTTCTGCGACAGGGCCTGCATTTCCTCGAGGGGAATGTTCTTGTCGGTGACGATCTCGCCGTTTTGCAGCTTCCAGGTCAGCATGGGGCCGCTGACGTCACCGTTTTTGTCAAAACGGAAACCACCGGTGGCGCCGACGTAGCGGATCTTGCGACCGGCCTTGAGGGCGTCCAGGCCTTTCTTGAGGCCTTCAACACCGGGGCCGACTTCCACACCCGCCGGATCCTGCACGGCGCGCAAGGCGTCGCGGATGGACGCGCCGTCCAGCTTGGGCGCGGCCTGCATGGCCAGCAGTGTGATGACCGTGGCGTCGTACATGGTGTGCAGACCCGGGCCCACGGCGGGGCGATTGTAGGCGGCCTGGAAGTCGCGGTTGAACGCGTCGGCGCTCGCACCCGAGGCCTGGCCGTTGTCGATGCCCACGGCCTTGGTGAGGAAACGCTCACCCACGCCCTTGATCACGTCGATCGAACGCATGGTGTTGTGCAGCACCACATTGGGCGTGCCGCCCAGCGAGAACCACTCACGCAGCACGATGGTGCCGTCGGCCGACAGGCCCACAAGGACCAGCGAGTCGGGGCTGAGCGCCAGCGCCTTGGTCACGTCGGAGCGGTACGAGGGCTGGTTTTCGCTGTAGCCGATCATGCCGACCACGGTGCCACCCATCTTCTCGATGGCCTGCTTGGCGTCAGGCGCAACGCCGTTGCCGAAGTCGTTGTTGATGTACATGATCACGGTCTTCTTGTAGCCGCGCTCGGTCACCGCCTTGGCGTGTGCAAGAGCCGCGGAGCGCGCCGTGGGAATCGTGCGAAACCAGTAGCCGCCGGTCTTGCCTTCTTCGGCCATGCGCGTGAGCGCGGGCGTCACCGCGCAGCAGGCAACGACCGGGATCTTGTTCGGGACGGCCACCGAATTGACCACCGCGAGTGCGGTGCCGCTGCCGACCAGGCCGACGATGGCGTTGACCTTCTGCACATCCACCAGAAAACGCGCGGCATCCACGCCGACCGAGGGCTGGCTGGTGTCGTCACGCAGGATGAACTCCACCTGGCAACCCTTGACGCCGCCGGCCTTGTTCACCTGCTCGACCGCGAGACGGCCCGAGTCGGCAATCACCTTGCCAATGGCGCCCTGAGCGCCGGTCAGGGCCAGCACGCCGCCCAGCTTGGGGCAGTCCTGTGCGAAGGCCTGGCTCGAGGCCAGGGCAAAAAAGGCGGCCGAAATGGTCCACCGGTTCAGAAAGTTCATGGCAGGCTCCTTGGGGTTGGGGATGGGAAGGAAAGCAACAGCGGTTGGGAAAAACTTCATGCGGCGCGCCGGGGGCCGAGCAACCCCTGCGGCCGCAGCAGCAGCGTGAGCACCAGCACCAGGCCCACGAGAATGGATTGCAGCGCCCCGCCCTGCGCCTGCCACTGCGGCGGAAGCACGGATACGATCGCGGCGCCCGACAAGGTCCACAAGCCCCAGATCACAAAGGTGCCCGCGATGGCGCCGGCATTGCTGCCGCTGCCACCCACGATCAGCATGGCCCAGATCTGGAATGTGAGGATGGGCAGGAATTCGGTGGGACTCGTGGTGCCGATGAAGCCCGCGTACAAGGCGCCCGACAGGCCCATCAGCATGGCGCCCATGACAAACGCGGTCATGCGGAAACGCACCACGTTCTTGCCCAGCGCCGCGCAGACCACCTCGTCTTCGCGCAGCGCACGCTGCACGCGGCCCCAGGGCGAACGCAGCAGGGCCTGCAGGCCCGCGTACACGATCACCAGCACACCCAGCACAATGGCAAGGTAGGCGTAACCAAAACCCTGGGCGCCCAGCGACTCGAACGGGCGCGGAATGCCGACCAGCCCGCGCGAGCCGCCGGTCAGCGGTTCCAGGTTGTTGGCCAGCACCTGGATGGACGAGGCGATGCCGAAGGTGGCAATTGCCAGATAGTCGCTGCGCAGCCGCAACGTGGCCAGGCCGACCAGCAGCGCGATCGCGCCACTCACGACCAGACTGCCGACGATGCCAACGGCAAACGGCCAGTTGAGCTTGACCAGCAGTTGCTGGCTCTCCGGCATGGTGAGAATGGCCATGCTGTAGGCGCCCACTGCGAGAAAACCCACCACGCCCGCGTTGAACTGGCCCGACACGCCCCATTGCAGGTTCAGGCCCAGCGTGGCGATTGACAGGATCGCCGCCACGGTGATGAAGAAGATCAGATAGGAGACCATGGCTCAATGTCCCTTCGGGGCGAACAGGCCGGCCGGCCTGAAATACAAAACCAGCAGCAACAGCACGAATGGCACCAGCGGCTTGTAGGTGCTCGGGATGACGATGGACACCAGGTTCTCGCACAGGCTGATGAAAATCGCACCCAGCACGGCGCCGCTCACGCTCCCGACGCCGCCGAGGATGGCTGCAGTGAACAGCGGCAGCAGCAGATTCAGCCCCATCTCGGGGCGTACCTGGACGGTGACGCCGTAAAACACGCCCGCCAGCGCGGCCAGCATCGAAGAGACAATCCAGGTCATGCGCACCGTGGCCGCGATGTCGATGCCCGCGATGCTCGAAAGCACGGGGTTCTCCGCCACCGAGCGCATCGCCATGCCGTGCCGCGTGCGCTGCAGAAAGAACCACAGCACCGCCAGCACCAGCAGCGTGATGCCGAACACCAGGATCTGGTCGGGCATGACCAGCACCGGACCGGGCAGGCGCACCGCCATCTGCAGCTCGCTGCTGTAGTTGTGGGCGTCGGGCCCGAACAGCAACAACAGCACGTTGCGCAACACCAGGGCCAGCCCGAACGAGGCGAACACCAGCGTGAGCGGGTCAGCGCCGCGCGCGCGCAGGCGCCGGTAAACCAGCGCGTCGAGCAGCAACGACACCGCCACCGCCACCGCCATGGCAAACAGCAGTGCCAGCGGTAGCCCCCAGCCAAAGGAAAACGGGCCCATGGGTGCAGCGGCAGCCATGTTCGGGCCGGCGACCAGCGCAAGCAGGAACAGTGCAGCGTAACCACCGACGGCCAGCAGGTCGCCGTGCGAAAAATTGGCAAAACGCAGGATGGACAGACTGAAGGTGACACCGATCGCACCCAGGGCGACGATGGCGCCTGAGAGGAATCCGTCGACGATGGCTTGCGCGATCATGCAGGACTCCCTTCGCGTTTCAGGTCGGCATGTGTATCTGCATGGCGGCCCAGATACAGCTGCGCGACCACCGGGTCGTCCTGCAGCGCCCGTGCATTGCCTTCGTAGGCGGTGCGGCCAGTCACCAGGATCAGGCCGCGGTCGGCGATGCGCAGTCCGGCCTTGACGTTCTGCTCCACCATCAGCACGGCAATGCCGCTGTCGGCGATCTTCCGCACATGGCCGAACACCTCGCTCACCATCAACGGCGACAGGCCGGCGCTGGGCTCGTCCAGCAGCAAGAGGCGCGGCGCAGTCATCAGTGCGCGCGCCATCGCCAGCATCTGGCGCTGCCCGCCCGACAACTGGTGGCCTGCGTGGCTGCGGCGTTTGGCGAGGTCCGGAAAGCGCGTGTAAGCCTCGTCGAGCCGGCGGCCCACCTCGGCACCCTTGAGCAGGTAAGCGCCGATGCGCAGGTTCTCATGCACCGTCAGCGAGGTGAACACATTGGCGGTCTGCGGCACAAAACCGACACCCGCCATCGCCAGGCGGTGTGCCGGCGTGGCCGTGATGTCCTCGCCATCCAGCAACACGCGGCCGCCGAACTTGGGCACCACGCCGGCCAGCGACTTCACCAGCGTCGACTTGCCGGCGCCGTTGGGGCCGAGGATGACCAGGATTTCACCGGGCGACACGCCCAGGCTCACCCCGTGCACGATGGGCAGGTCGCGCGCATAGCCAGCAATCACGCCTTCGGCGCGCAGCAGGGGGCTGGCAGCTGGCGTCATGGCTGGTCCCCCAGGTAGGCTTCGACCACGCGCGGGTCGCGGCGCACCTCGTCGGGCGTGCCCTGCATGACGACCTTGCCCTGCGCCATGACAATGACAGGATTGCACAGGCGCATGACCATGTCCATGTTGTGTTCAATCAGCAAAAAGGTGATGCCGCGGCGGTTCAGCTCGACGATGCGTTCTATCAGCGTTTCGAGCAGCACCGGGTTCACACCGGCTGCCGGCTCATCCAGCAGGATGACCGACGGGTTCACCATCAGGATGCGCGCGAGTTCCAGCAACTTCTGCTGGCCGCCGGACAACACGCGTGCCGGCTGGTCAGCCAGTGAAGCGAGGCCGACAAATTCCACCACCTCACGGGCCTTCTCGAGGTTGGCCGCGTCCTGTGCCCGCACCCGGCCGCGGCGCAGCCAGGTGTTCCAGAACTTCTCGCCCACCTGGCCCCCAGGCACCAGCAGCATGTTCTCGAGCACGGTGAGTGTGCCCAGCGGGCGCGGGATCTGGAAGGTCCGCCCCAGACCGCGGTGGAACACCTGATCGGCCCGCAGTCCGGCGATCTCCTGGCCGCCGAGCATGATGCTGCCGCCATCGGGCACATGGTTGCCGGCAATGGCGTTGAACAGCGTGGTCTTGCCCGCGCCGTTGGGCCCGATCAGGCCGGTGATGGTGGATTTCTCGACCTTCAGGCTCACGCCATCCACAGCACGCAGGGCGCCGAAGGTCTTCACCACATTCTCAAGTTGCAGCACCGCGTTGGACTCCTGGTTGCAGCCATTGTGGGGTCGGCCGTTCCGGAACGTATTCGGGATTCCACCCAAAGATCCAGAAAAAAACCAAATTCAGTATGTTTTTATACCGATATTGAGCAATAAGCGTGCCTGGAACATGCCCTGGCAGACCGCAGCTGCAAGCCCTGCCCCGCTGAAGTCAGGCTTTTTTCTTGCGCGAACGCGGATTTGCGGCGAGTTCTGGTGCGGGTGCTGCGCCCGCTTGTGGTGCGGAAAAATCATCCGCCACCACCCGCAGCAAGGGCCGGCGTCGCAGCTTCTTGCCGGTGGCGCGCTCCCAGGCTGCCTCGAGCAGGCCGACACGCTCGCGCGTGGCCTTGTCGATCAGCTCCGGGTCGCCGCTTTCGATGGCGGCCAGCGAATTCATCAGCGTTCGGGTGGACAGCGTGATGTCTGGCAGCTCGGCGAGCGCCAGCATGCGCACCGGCTCCATGCGGCGCAGCAGGATTTCCATCATCTGCACAATCACGCTGTTTTGCGTGGCCCGCGCCACCGCCAGGTTAAAGCGGGTGCTCGCGATGGTCATGAGCTCCACTCCTTCCTGGGTGATGCGCTTGCGCCGGTAAGGCGCGCCGGCCGCCGCGCTCACGGCCACGGCATCGTGCATGGCCTTGAAGTCGGCGGGTGTGCCGTAGGCGGCGGCCATGCGCGCCACCTGTGGCTCGATCAGGCGTCGCGCCTCCATGACGCCCGCAATGTCTTCCATGGGCAATTCGGGCAGCGGCAGCCCACACAACTCCGATGGCACCGACTGGCTGACGACAAAGATGCCGCCGGACGAACCGGGCCGCACACTCAGCACCCCTGCCTGCGCCAACAGCTTGATGGCTTCGCGCAGGGTGGGCCGGCTGATGCCGAGCTGGGTACTGAGATTCTGCTCGGAGGGCAGCCGGTCGCCGACACGCACGTCGCCCGCGCGTATGGCTTCCGAGATGCGGTAGGCCACGATCTCGGCCGGCCGGACCAGCTGGACCGGCTGAAAAACAAAGGGGGTTGGGAGAATGCGCGCCACGGACGCATTCTGCCGTCAAAGCCTGAAGGGCACCACCACCTGCTTCTGTTCGCCAAGCCCCTCGATGCCCAGGGTCATCACGTCGCCTTTTTTCAGGTACAGCGGCGGCTTCATGCCCAGACCGACGCCGGGCGGTGTGCCGGTGGTGATCACGTCGCCAGGCAGCAAGGTCATGAACTGGCTGCAGTAGCTGACGATTTTGGCCACGCTGAAAATCATGGTTTTGGTGTTGCCGGTCTGCATGCGCTTGCCGTTGAGGTCCAGCCACATCGCGAGTTTTTGCGGGTTCGGCACGTCGTCACGCGTCACCAGCCAGGGACCGAGCGGTCCGAAGGTGTCACAACCCTTGCCCTTGTCCCAGGTGCCGCCGCGCTCGATCTGGAACTCGCGTTCGCTGACATCGTTGATGGTGCAATAACCGGCGACAAAATTCAGCGCGTCCTTTTGCGACACATACCGTGCGCGTGTGCCGATCACCACGCCGAGTTCGATTTCCCAGTCGCTCTTGACCGAGCCCTTGGGCAGCATCACCGGGTCATTGGGCCCCTGGATGCAACTGGTGGCTTTCATGAACACCACCGGTTCGGGCGGAATCGGCATGCCGGACTCGGCTGCATGGTCGGCATAGTTCAGGCCGATCGCGATGAACTTGCCGACATTGCCGACCGGACTGCCCAGGCGCGGCGAACCCTTGACCAGCGGCAGGCTGGCGGTCTTGAGCTTGCGCAGCTTGGCCAGCGCGGCATCGCCGAGCTGGTCCGGGCCAATATCCTTGACCACCGCACTGAGGTCGCGCAACTTGCCATCGGCATCGATAAGGCCGGGCTTTTCCTTGCCGGGGTTGCCGTAACGAACGAGTTTCATATTTCTTCCTTTTTAGCTACACAAAATCAAATAAAAATGGGGCGTCCAGAAATTCGGATATCGGGATGCACTTCGGTGCATGAGGATTCCGAGCACCGCGCAACGCAGCCATGCGCCCGGGATTCGGATTTAAGGATGTCCCCATCAGTAGGTGGAGCGGCCGCCCGACAGATCGAACACCGCGCCGGTTGAAAACGAACATTCTTCAGTGCACAGCCAGCCCACCATGGCGGCTACTTCTTCCGGCGTGCCGAAACGGCCCATCGGTATTTTCGACAGCATGAACGCAATGTGCTCCGGGCTCATCTGGTCGAAGATCGCGGTCTTGACCGCGGCCGGCGTGACGCAGTTGACACGCACGCCGGTGTCGGCGAGCTCCTTGCCCAGCGACTTGGTCAGTGCAATCACCGCTGCCTTGCTGGCGCTGTAGGCGCTGGCGTTCGGGTTGCCGTCCTTGCCGGCGACCGACGCGATGTTGACGATGCGGCCGTAGTTGCGGGCCCGCATCAGCGGAACAATCTCGCGGCAGCAGTGGAACAGGCCGTTGAGGTTGACCTGCATGACCTGTTGCCAGGCGTCCGGCGGGTAGTCCCAGACCTTGACATTCGGGCCGGTGACGCCGGCGCTGTTGACCAGCACATCGATGACGGGTGCCCGTGCCGCTGTTTCCTGCACCGCGCGCACCACGCTGGCGTGGTCCGTCACGTCCACCGTCACCGTGTGCACACCTGCACCGAGCTCGCCAGCGGCGCGGCTCAGCGCCTGCGCATCGCGGTCCCACAGGGTGATGCCGGCGCCGGAAGCCAGCAGGCGTTGCGTGATCGCCAAGCCCAGGCCGGCCGCGCCACCGGTGATCACCGCATGGCGGCCCGCCAGGTCCAGCTGGTTCATATCGTCATGCCGCCGTCGATGCTGTAGGACTGGCCGGTCACAAAGGCCGACTCGTCGCTGGCCAGGAAAGTGACCAGTGGCGCAATCTCGTGGGCCTGTGCGAGCCGGCCCATGGGCTGGCGCGCCACAAAGTTCTTGCGCGCCTCGACCGGGTCCTCGAACACATTGATGCGGTCCTGCAGCGACGGCGTATCCACCGTGCCGGGGCAGATCGAGTTGCAGCGTATGCCCTGGGTCACGAAGTCGGCCGCCACACTTTTGGACAGGCCAATCACCGCTGCCTTGGACGCGCCGTACACGAAGCGGTTGGGCAGGCCCTTGAGGCTGACCACGCTGGCCATGTTGATGATGCTGCCGCTGCCCTGGCCGCCGTTGTTGGCCAGCATCTTCGGCAAGGCGGCCTGGATGGTCCAGTACTGCGAGCGCACATTGAGGTTGAAGGCGAACGCCCATTCCTCGTCGGTGGCCTGCAGGATGGAGCCGGCATGTACAAAGCCGGCGCAGTTGAACAGCACATGTATCGCCGGCATGTCGGCGATCACCTGGTGGATCGCCGCCTTGTCGAGCACATTGAGCGCGACCGCATGGATATTCGGGACGCCGGCATAAGCGGCCAGCAGCTTCTCGTTGACATCGGTGGCCCAGACCTGGGCGCCTTCTGCGGCCATCGCCAGCGCGCTGGCCTTGCCGATGCCCTGTCCGGCGGCGGTGACCAGCGCGGTTTTTCCTTGGAGTCGCATGGATGTGTTTCCTGTGGTTGCAAAAGCGGCCGGCCAACCTGCTGCACAGGGTTTTGCCGGATGTTGCCGCCGGGGATTCATGGGATTATTAATTGGCCTTACCACTTGTCCAATTCTGGCTAACCCTTAATCCCCCTTTCACGCCCCTTTTTCCCGTGCCGCTGCAAACCGTCGAACCCCAACGCCTGTACCGCCAGATCGCCGGGCAGTTGCGCGCGCTGATCGTCTCAGGCGAGTTTGCGGTGGGCACACGCCTGCCGGCGGAGCGTGACCTGGCACGGCAACTCGGCGTGAGCCGGCCCTCGGTGCGTGAAGCGCTGATTGCCATGGAAGTCGAGGGCTGGGTCGAGGTTCGCACCGGCTCGGGCGTGTATGTGCTGGACCGCAGCAGCCACGCCGCGGCCGCCGCCGCCAGCCGGCCGCAGATCGCCCCCGACGAATGGGGACCGCTGGAGCTGATACGCGCCCGCCGCGTGGTTGAAGGCGAAATCGCCTCGATCGCGGCGCTGCAGGCCAAACGCAGCCACATCAGCGCGATGGCCAGGGCGCTGGCGCTGATGAAAAAGGACGCCAGCCGCGGCGTGTTGCCCCTGGAAGGCGACCGGGCTTTCCACACCGCGATTGTCGAGGCGTCCGACAACGTCGTGCTGATCGAAACCGTGCAGCGTTTCTGGGATTCGCGGCGGGGTCCGCTGTTCGAGCGGCTGGGCGGCTATTTTGAAAACCTGGAGTCCTGGACCGCCGCCATCAGTGAACACGAAGCCATCCTGCAGGCGGTGCGCGACCACGACGCCGCGGCCGCCCGCCTGGCGATGCATGCCCACATGGACAACTCGCACACCCGCTTCAGCGTCAGCTGGCGCCAGGCGCGGCAACTCAAGGAGCCCTTCGCCAGCCTGGCGAATGCCGGATGAACGATGAACCGCGGTGCACGGCTGGCGTGTGCATCGTTTTCCTGTGAAAGCCAGTAACCACCCCAAGAGGAGACACCATGGAAACACTGACAAGAAAACAATTTGCTCTTAAAACAATAGCTGCTTGCGCAGTACTGGCAGGGGCCATCGCCCCTTTTGGCATGGCCAATGCGCAGACCAAACTGAAATGGGCGCATGTGTATGAAACC
>PNNC01000041.1 GCA_013824015.1 Polaromonas sp. | reverse complement strand
GCTGCCACGGCCGGCGTGGCCAGGTGGTAATCCAGCCGCCAGCCGACGTTTTTGGCATAGGCCTGGCCGCGGTTGCTCCACCAGGTGTAAGCCTCATCGGTGGTGGTGGGTTGCAGTTTGCGGTAAACATCCACGATGCCGCCGCCCCGCGTGGCTTTCACCGCGGGCTGGCCGGTACCCCCGGTCATCTCCTCAAGCGCCTCTTCGGCGAGTTCGGCGTCCCGCAACAGATCGGTCATCCAGGCGCGCTCCTCGGGCAGGAAGCCGCTGTTCTTGCGGTTGCCCTTGAAGTTTTTCAGGTCGATCTCCTGGTGCGCGATGTTGATGTCGCCACAGAGTACGAAGTCGCGGCTTGCCTTCAGACTGGCCAGGTAGGGATAGAACTCCGCCAGAAAGCGGAACTTGGCCGCCTGCCGCTCTTCGCCGGAGGAGCCGCTCGGGAAGTAGCAACTGATGATGGACAGTTTGGGCGCCTGTGGGCGGCCGGGGCGGTCAAAGCGCAACTCGACGTATCGTCCTTCGGCGTCGAATTCGGTGGAGCCATAACCGGTGATCACGTCGCTGGGTTCATGGCGTGTGTAGATGGCGACGCCGGAATAGCCTTTTTTCTCGGCGAAGTGAAAGTGGCCCTTGAGCCCGGCGATCTCCTCGAAGCGCCCGGCCACATCGGCCGCCTGGGCCTTGAGTTCCTGCATGCAAATACAATCCGGCTGGGTCTGGGCCACCCATTCGGTCATGCCCTTGGTGGCGGCGGAACGGATGCCGTTGAGGTTCAGACTGGTCAACTTAAACATGGGACTCCAATGAGCATAACAACGGGCACGCCAGCGCCGGCCGGCCAGCATTCACCCCGGGACGGCATGCAGGACGACGAGGGCCGGGCGCTGGCGCGGGAATTCGTGGCTTTCGCCATCGCGTCGGGCGTGTTGCGCTTCGGCGAGTTCAAGACCAAGGCGGGGCGCATGAGCCCCTATTTTTTCAATGCGGGCCTGTTCGACGACGGCGCCAAGCTCGGGCGGCTGGCGCAATTTTATGCGCGCGGCCTGCTGCTGCAGGAGAAAACCAGCGGCTTGCAGTTCGACATGATTTTTGGCCCGGCCTACAAGGGCATTCCGCTGGCCGCGGCAGTGGCTGTTGAGCTCGCGCGGCTGGGACGCAATGTGCCGTTTGCCTACAACCGCAAGGAAGCCAAGGACCATGGCGAGGGCGGCACGCTGGTCGGGGCCAAGGTGCAGGGCCGGGTGCTGATCATCGACGACGTGATCTCGGCCGGTACCGCCACGCGCGAATCGATTGCCATCATCCGCGCCGCCGGCGCAACGCCGCATGCGGTGGCCATCGCCCTGGACCGTCAGGAAAAAGCGGTTGAAAACGGCCAGGATGTGGCTTACAGCGCCGTGCAGTTTGTCACCCGCGAACTGGGCCTGCAGGTTTTTGCGATTGCCCGCTTGACCGACTTGCTGCAGTATCTGGCTGAGGCGGGCGGTGAGCAAGCCGGCAGCGGCGACTCACTTCAGACCCATTACCAGCACGTGCTGGCGTATCGGCAACGCTACGGCGTTGATTGAGGAAACATGCTTATGCCCCTGCAGTTGTCCACCGTCATCCGGGCGGGCCTCGGCCTGCTTGCCGTCGGCCTGTGCAGCCTGGCTGCGGCGCAGCCGACGTCAGGTATCTACAGTTGCATTGACGGCAAGGGCCGGCGGATCACGGCCGACCGTCCGATCGCCGAATGTATGGACCGCACCCAAAAGCAGTTGTCGGGTACGGGTCTGGTCAAACGCGAAATTGCCCCCTCGCTGACGACCGATGAGCGTGCAGCGCTGGAGCAAAAGGAAAAAGCCGCCAACGAGCAGCGGGCGCGGGAAGCCGAGGAGAAAAAACGCGACCTGGCCCTGCTGACGCGTTACCCCAACCGCGCCGCACACGACCAGGAACGCGCCGCCGCCCTGATTCAGGTCGAGGAAGCCATCAAGGCCTCGGCCAAACGCGCCCAGGAGCTGGTCGAGCAGCGCAAGGCCATCAACGCCGACCTGGAGTTTTACAAGGCCACGCCGGGCCGCGCGCCGGCCTCCCTGAAGCGCCGGCTGGATGAAAACGAAAGCAGCGTGGCCGCGCAAAAGCGTCTGGTCGCCGAGCAGGAGGCGGAGAAAAAACGCGTGAACCTGCGTTTCGACGAAGAGCTCGCCAAGCTCAAGCCCTTCTGGGGCGGCACGCCGCAGGCCGGCATCGTCAAAAAATAACAGGCATAAACAGCCTGACCCCTTGTCGGACAAGGGTGGGCAGCTACTGTTTTTGTAGCACCCCGAAGCCCGTCAACCGAGTTTTTTCTTCAGCAGTTCATTGACCTGCGCCGGATTGGCCTTGCCCTTGGTGGCTTTCATGGCCTGGCCGACCAGCGCATTCATGGCCTTGGTGTTGCCGGCGCGGACTTCCTCGACGTTCTTGGCATTCGCCGCGAGCACCTCGTCGATGATCTTTTCGAGCTCGCCGCTGTTGTTCATCTGTTTCAGGCCTTTGGCCTCGATGATGGCGTCCACATCCTGGCCCTCGCCGGTCCACAGCGCGTCAAACACCTGTTTGGCGGCGTTGTTGGAGATGGTGCCGTCGCTGATGCGGCTGATCAGGCGCGCGAGTTGGGTGCTGCTCACGGCCGACGCCTCGATGGCTTTTTCTTCGGTGTTCAGGCGGCGCGACAACTCGCCCATGACCCAGTTGCTGGCCAGTTTGGGTTGCTGGCTGCCGGCCGCCACGGCCTCGAAATACGCGGCGACAGCCTTGCTTTGCGTGAGCTGGCCGGCATCGTAGTCGGGCAGGCCGTAGTCCTTCACAAACCGCGCGGCCATCACGCGCGGCAGCTCCGACATCTCCGCGCGGGTTTTTTCCACCCATTCCCGCCCAATCACCAGCGGCGGCAAATCCGGATCGGGGAAATAGCGGTAGTCGGCCGCGTCTTCCTTGGTGCGCATGGCACGCGTTTCGCCGGTGTCCGGGTCGAACAGCACCGTGGCTTGCTGCACGCTTTTGCCGTCCTCGATCTGCTCGATCTGCCAGCGGATTTCGTAGTCGATGGCCTGCTGCATGAAGCGGAAGCTGTTCAGGTTCTTGATCTCGCGGCGTGTGCCCAGCGGCTGGCCGGGCTTGCGCACCGAGACGTTGGCATCGCAGCGGAAGCTGCCTTCCTGCATATTGCCGTCGCAGATGCCTATCCAGGTCACGATCTTGTGCAGCTCCCTGGCATAGGCCACCGCCTCCGCCGAGGAGCGCATGTCGGGCTCGGTAACAATTTCCAGCAGCGGCGTGCCGGCGCGGTTCAGGTCGATGCCGCTCATGCCGATGAAATCCTCGTGCAGCGACTTGCCGGCATCTTCCTCGAGGTGGGCGCGCACCAGGCGCACCGTCTTTTTCTCGCCCTCGAGAAAAAACTCGACTTTGCCGCCTTGCACCACCGGGATCTCGAACTGGCTGATCTGGTACCCCTTGGGCAAATCGGGGTAGAAATAATTCTTGCGCGCAAACACGCTGACTTCGGCAATGTGCGCGTCCACCGCGAGGCCGAACTCGATCGCGCGTTGCACCGCGCCACGGTTCATTACCGGCAGCGCGCCAGGCAGCGCGAAGTCGACGGCCGATGCGGCGGTGTTCGGCTCGGCGCCAAAACTGGTCGGCGCGCGGCTGAAAATTTTCGATTGCGTGGTCAGTTGGGCATGGGTTTCGAAACCAATGATGACTTCGTAGCCCTGCACCAGCGGGCCGGTGGGCCGGCCGGCCTGCATCTCGGCAAAGGGGTTCACGGTGGGTTGGGTCTGGCTCATGTCATTCACTCAAATGCCCGGAGGCCGGCGTGTGTGCCAGTCGGTTGCGAGCTGGAACTGGTGCGCTGCACCCAGCAACTGCGCTTCCTTGAAATAGTTGCCGATCAGCTGCAGGCCAACCGGCATCTGGTGCGCGCCGAAGCCGGCCGGCACACTCATGCCGGGCAGGCCCGCCAGGCTGCTGGACAGGGTGTAGATGTCGGCCAGGTAGCTGGCCACCGGGTCGTCCGATTTTTCGCCGATTTTCCAGGCGACGGTGGGCGACACCGGGCCGGCAATGATGTCGCACTGCGTGAAGGCCTTCTGGAAGTCCTCGGCGATCAGACGGCGGATTTTCTGCGCCTTCAGGTAGTAGGCGTCGTAATAACCGTGTGACAACACATAGGTGCCGATCATGATCCGGCGCGTGACCTCGTCACCAAAACCTTCGCTGCGCGACTTTTTGTACATGTCGGTCAGGTCGCCATAACTGGCAGCGCGGTGGCCGTAACGCACACCGTCGAAGCGGCTCAGGTTGCTGCTGGCTTCGGCCGGCGCGATCACGTAATACACCGGGATCGACAGCTCGGTCAGCGGCAGATCCACATCGACCAGGGTGGCGCCCAGCTTTTCGAACTCGGCCAGCGCCGCCCGCACCGCCTGCAGCACATCGGCCGAACAACCGGCGCCGAAAAACTGGCTGGGCAGGCCAATCCTCAGCCCTTGCAGGCTTTTTTGGCCCTTAGCCCCTGTCCCGCCTGGCTGGGCAGCTATCAAATCAGTAGCGTAATCGATCGCTGGCAGGTCCAGCGAGGTCGAGTCGCGGTCCAGGTCGGGGCCGGCCATGCTGGACAGCAGCAGCGCGCAGTCGAGGGCCGAGCGCGCCATCGGGCCGGCCTGGTCCAGGCTGGAGGCAAACGCCACCATGCCGTAACGTGAACAGCGGCCGTAGGTTGGCTTGATGCCGGTGATGCCGCTGAGCGAGGCTGGCTGGCGGATCGATCCGCCGGTGTCGGTGCCGGTCGTGGCCGGCGCCAGGCGTGCCGCGACGGCCGCTGCGCTGCCGCCCGAGGATCCACCCGGCACCCGGCTGATGTCCCAGGGGTTGTGTACGGGTTTCCACGCGCTGTTGTCGTTGCCCGAGCCCATGGCGAACTCGTCGCAGTTGAGCTTGCCCAGCGAAACCATGCCCGCGCCGGCCAGTTTGCTGACCACGGTGGCGTCAAATGGGCTGCGATAGTTCTCCAGCATTCTGGAGCCGGCGGTGCTGGGAAAGTCACGGGTGACAAACACGTCCTTGTGCGCCAGCGGCACACCGAGCAGCGGGCTGCGTTCGCCGGCGGCCAGACGCGTATCGGCGGCCCCGGCCTGCGCCAGCGACACCTCGTGGTCGGTGGCCAGAAAGGCGCCCAGGTCGGCGTGTTGCCCGATGCGGGCCAGGAAATGCTGCGTCACTTCAACGCTGGAGACTTTCCGGGCGGCGAGCTGGGCCGCGAGTTCGGCGACGCCGAGATCGTGCAGGTCGGTGCTCATCGTTCAGCTGCCTCCCGGACAGCGTGCAGGCTTGATACGTTGGTGGTGTCGGCAGCGGATCGAACTCGCGCTGTGTCGATCCCCGCTGCGCGGGGCCCCTCGCCAGGTGCGCTCATTCGATCACCTTGGGAACCAGGAACAGCCCTCGCTCGACGGCGGGCGCGCTGACCTGGCTGGCCTCGCGCTGGTTCGGTTCGCTGGCGATGTCGTCACGCAGGCGCAGGGCCACCTGGCCAAGCACGGCGGCGGGGTGCGCCAGTGGCTCGACCCCTTCGGTATTGACGGCATCCATCTGTGCCACCAGGGTGAAAAAGCCGTTGAGCTGGCCGAGCACACGGTCCGTCTCGTCGGGCCGCAATTCCAGCCTCGCCAGGTTGGCGACGCGCGTGATGTCTTGGGATGTCAATGCCATGGGGTAAAACTGCAGCTGAAACCGGGTGTAAAGGTGAAATAATCGGCCGTGTCCCGGCCAGTGACTCACAGGGTATGCGTTATTATCCCGCCTTTGGTGTGCAATCAGGGTTGGATGCACGCTTCAGGCGTTATTTGTCGAGGTCCAAGACCGTGTTGTCCTTCCACTTTTCGCGCGCTTCACTTGATCAATCATAAAAGGCGATAGGGCAACGAAGTTTGTCCCGTGCCCACAACCAGAACCGGACCCCCAACATGTTTGAAACTTTCCGTCGGTATTTTTCCACCGACCTGGCGATTGACCTGGGTACCGCCAACACCCTGATTTTCGTTCGCGATCGCGGCATTGTGCTGGACGAGCCTTCGGTGGTCGCCATCCGCCACGAAGGCGGGCCCCAGGGCAAAAAGACCATCCAGGCCGTTGGCCACGAAGCCAAGGCCATGCTGGGCAAGGTGCCCGGCAACATCGAGGCGATCCGCCCGATGAAGGACGGCGTGATCGCCGACTTCACCGTCACCGAGCAGATGCTCAAGCAATTCATCAAGATGGTGCACCCGCGCAGCTTCTTCAAGCCCAGCCCGCGCATCATCATCTGTGTGCCCTGCGGCTCGACCCAGGTCGAGCGCCGCGCGATCCGCGAAAGTGCGCTCGGCGCTGGCGCCAGCGACGTTTACCTGATTGAAGAGCCGATGGCCGCAGCCATTGGCGCCGGCCTGCCGGTCTCCGAGGCCAGCGGCTCCATGGTCGTCGATATCGGCGGCGGCACCACCGAGGTCGGCGTGATCTCGCTGGGCGGCATGGTCTACAAGGGCAGCGTGCGTGTGGGCGGCGACCGTTTCGACGAGGCCATCATCAGCTACATCCGCCGCAACTACGGCATGCTGATCGGCGAGCCGACGGCCGAAGCCATCAAGAAAAATATCGGTTCGGCCTTTCCCGGCTCCGAGGTCAAGGAAATGGAAGTCAAGGGCCGCAACCTGTCCGAGGGTGTGCCGCGCAGCTTCACGATCTCGAGCAACGAAATTCTCGAAGCCCTGACCGACCCGCTGAACAACATCGTCAGCGCCGTGAAAACCGCGCTCGAGCACACGCCGCCCGAACTCGGCGCCGACATTGCCGACCGCGGCATGATGCTGACCGGTGGCGGCGCCCTGTTGCGTGACCTGGACCGCCTGCTGGCGGAAGAAACCGGCCTGCCGGTGCTGGTGGCCGAAGACCCGCTGACCTGCGTGGTGCGTGGTTGCGGCATCGCGCTCGAGCGCATGGACAGACTGGGTTCCATCTTCACCTCGGAATAAGCATCCTTCTCGATGCAGCCCGATGGGCGCATGATTGACCGCAGACCATGCCCTTAGGAACCCTCGACAGAACCCCGCCGCCCTTTTTCAAGCAGGGGCCGTCGGCCTTGTCCAAGCTGATGTTCTTCAGCGCGCTGGCCCTGTTCCTGATGGTTGCCGACATGCGCTTTCGGGTGACCCAGCCGATTCGTGCGGCCCTGGCGACCGCGCTGTACCCGGTGCAGTGGCTGGCGCTGCAGCCGGTGCGCGCGGTGCAGGGCAGCGGCGCTTATTTCACGTCCCTGAGCCAGGCCAAAACCAGCGAGGAAGAAGCACGCCGAAAACTCGCGCTGCAGTCGCTGCGCGCCGGCCAGGTCGAACAGCTCTCCCTCGAAAACACCCGCCTGCGCAAGCTGCTGGAGCTGCGCGAGCAAAAAGCCATCAACGGCGTGGCCGCCGAAGTGCTGTATGACGCGCCCGATCCGTACACGCGCAAGGTCATCATCGACAAGGGGCTGGCGCATGGCGTGGAACTGGCCTCGCCGGTGGTCGACGAGTCCGGCGTGCTGGGCCAGGTCACGCGTGTGCATCCGCTGGTCAGCGAAGTCACGCTGGTGATCGACCGCGAACTGGCGATTCCCGTGCTCAATGCGCGCACCGGCGCGCGCAGTGTGGCGTATGGCGAGCCGACCGCCTCGGGCGGCGGGCTGGAACTGCGTTTCATGGGCAGCAACTCGGATGTCCAGCAAGGCGACCTGCTGACCACCAGCGGTGTGGACGGCGTCTACCCGCCGGGCCTGCCGGTCGCTAGAATCGAACGCATAGAGCGCCGTGCCGAATCCGCGTTTGCGCGTATTTATTGCATCCCGCAGGCCCAGGTGGCGGCGGCGCTGCATGTGATGGTGATCAAGCCGGTATCCGGGCAGATTCCGTCGCGGCCGGCCGACGAACCAAGTCCATCGCCCGTACCGGCCAAACAAGGAGGCCGCAAGTGATCATGCCCTCAGGCCAGCAGCTGCTGCTGCCGGCCAACCCGGTTTTTATCTGGACCAGCCTGATCGTGGCCCTGTTGCTGGACATGCTGCCGCTCGGACGTGTGCCCTGGATGCCGGATTTTCTCGCGTTGGTGCTGGTGTTCTGGAATGTGCACCAGCCGCAGCGGGTGGGCATTGGCCTGGCCTTCATGTTCGGCCTGGGCATGGACGTGCACCAGTCGGCCCTGCTGGGCCAGCACGCGCTGGCCTACACCACCCTGAGTTTTTTCGCCACCATGATCCACCGCCGCCTGTTGTGGTTTACCGTGCCGTCGCAGGCCCTGCAGGTGTTGCCGCTGTTTGCCGTGGCACATGGTGTCGAGATCATCATCCGTATGAGCAGCGGTGGCATTTTCCCGGGCTGGACGCTGCTGCTGGCGCCGCTGGCCGAGTCCTTGCTGTGGCCGGTGGTCAGCGTGATGCTGCTGGCCCCGCAACGCCGGGCGCCCAATCCCGACCAAAACCGGCCGCTGTGACCATGGCCGCCACGCTTGTCACTTCGTGTACAGCGCCGCATCTGGCAGGCCGCCGCTCGCCGGAGGCTTCGCTTCTGGCGGGCCCGCCGAGCCGGACCCGCGGCCCCTGCCTGCATGGAGATGGATTTCAGCGCCGGTTCGGGCACTTATTGATCTGCACGGGCTCCGACTGACATGACCGAACTCCGTGATGTTGAAGCCGACCTGTCGCGCTTTCGCGCGCGGGTGCTGGTGGTGGGCCTGGTGATCCTGCTGGCCTTCTCGCTGGTCGCGGCCCGGCTGGTGTACCTGCAGGTGGTGCGGCACGACGACCTGAACGCGCAGGCCGAGAGCAACCGCACCGCCGTGGTTCCCATCGTGCCCAACCGCGGCCTGATCCTGGACCGCAACGGCGTGGTGCTGGCCACCAACTATTCCGCCTACACGCTGGAGATCACGCCGTCCAAGGTCGGCGACCTCGACGAGACCATCGAGGCGCTGGGGCATCTGGTGGAGATCACGCCGCGTGACAAGCGCCGCTTCAAGAAGCTGCGCGACGAATCCCGCAACTTTGAATCGCTGCCGATACGCACCCGGCTCAGCGACGAGGAGGTCGCGCGTTTTGCAGCCCAGCGTTTCCGTTTTCCCGGGGTGGACATCAAGGCGCGGCTGTTTCGCAGCTATCCCTACGGCGAACTGGCCAGCCACGTGGTGGGTTACATCGGGCGCATCAACCAGGCTGAAAAAGAGCGTATCGAGGACAACGACGAGGAAGGCAATTACCGCGGTACCGACTACATCGGCAAACTCGGCGTGGAGCAGAGCTTCGAGCAGCAGCTGCATGGCAACACCGGGGTCGAGCAGGTGGAAACCTCGGCCGGCGGCCGCGCGGTGCGCAAACTGACCAGCAGCCCGGCCACGCCGGGTGACACGGTGATGTTGTCCATCGACATCCAGTTGCAGAAACTGGTGGAAGACCTGTTTGGCGAGCGACGCGGCGCGCTGGTCGCGCTGGACCCGCGCAACGGGGAAGTGCTGGCCTTTGTCAGCAAGCCGACCTTTGACCCCAACCTGTTTGTCGACGGCATTGACAGCGAAAGCTGGCAGGCGCTCAACGAGTCGATCAACAAGCCGCTGCTGAACCGGGCGCTGCGCGGCACCTACCCGCCGGGATCCACCTACAAGCCTTTCATGGCGCTGGCGGCGCTGGAGTCCGGCAAGCGCCAGCCCGGCAGCATCACCAACGACACCGGCTCCTGGATGTTCGGCGGCCACCAGTTCCGCAGCCACGGCTCGGCCCTTGGCTCGGTTGACATGTACCAGAGCATCGTCAAGTCCAGCAATGTGTATTACTACTCGCTGGCCAATGACCTGGGTGTCGATGCCATGCACGATTTCATGAAGCCGCTCGGCTTTGGCCAGATCACCGGCATTGACATCCACGGCGAGGTGCGCGGCGTGCTGCCCAGCCAGGCCTGGAAGCGCAATGCCTACAGGAAGGCCGAGCAGCAGAAGTGGTACCCGGGCGAAACCATTTCCCTGGGCATCGGCCAGGGCTACAACACCTTCACCATGTTGCAGCTGGCGCAGGCGACCGCGGTGCTGGCCAACAACGGCATCAAGCACAAGCCGCGGCTGGTGATTGCGACGCAGGATTCCATGACGCGGGCCACGCACCCGGTGGCGGCCGATGCGCCGGAAAACCTCGGCTACAAGCCCGAGAACGTGGCGGTGATCCGCAAGGCGCTGGTCGGCGTGACGCAGGAGGGCACCTCGACCCGTGTGTTTGCCGGCGCGGCCTACCTCAGCGGCGGCAAGACCGGGACCGCCCAGGCGGTGACGATCGGGCAGAAGGACAAGTACAACGGCACCAAACTCGAAGAGCACCAGCGCGACCATGCGGTCTACATGGCATTTGCGCCGGCCGACCAGCCCCGGATTGCGCTGGCCGTGATTGTTGAAAACGCCGGTTGGGGCGCCGGCGTGGCGGCGCCCATCGCACGGCGTGTGTTCGACTATGTGCTGCTGGGCCAGTACCCGAGCGAGGAAGACATGCTGGCGGTGCAGAAGGGACTGGCCGCAGCGCCCATCGGCAAGCCGCGGCAGGCGGCCGACATGGCCGGCTTGCTGGCGGCCAGCGCCGCGTCTGCCGGGCCGGTCAGCGCCGCGGCGGCCCAGGCCAAGGCGGCCAGGACCGCGGCACTGGCGGAAGCCGTGGCCAAACTGATTCCCGGCGCGTCTGCGGTCGAGACCAACGCCGACTAGCAGCCTGCGCCTAGGGCGCTTTGAGGAAGGCGTCGAACCCGGTTTTGAGGATCAGCGCGCTCACCACCCCGATGAACACGATGCGCACAAAACCCGCGCCGTGTTTGAGCGCCAGACGTGTGCCCAGCAGGCTGCCGATCACATTCGCCACCGCCATGGTCAGTGCAAAATGCCACCAGACATGGCCTTTCCAGGCGAACAGCATCAGCGCGGCGAGGTTGGTGGAGGTGTTCAGCAGCTTGGCCGATGCCGAGGCATTCAGGAAGTCGTAGCCCAGCCAGCGCACGAACAAAAACACAAAAAAACTGCCGGTGCCGGGGCCGAAAAATCCGTCATAAAACCCCAATACCAGCCCGATGCAACAAGCCGCGGCGGTTTCGGCACGGCCGCTGAAGCGTGGTGCGTGGTGGCGGCCCAGCTCCTTTTTGGCCAGGGTGTAGAGCAGCACCGCCAGCAGCACAAAGGGCAAGGTCTTGCGCAGAAAGCCCGGCGAAATGACGGTGACCAGCCAGGCGCCGGCCAGTGATCCCGCAAAACCCGCGGCTGCCGCCGGCAGCAGGGCCGACCAGCGCATGTCCACCCGGCGGGCATATTGGGCAGTGGCGACCGCCGTGCCCCAGACCGAGGCGCCCTTGTTCACGCCAAACAGGGTCGCGGGATGGGTGGTGGGAAAAACGGCAAACAGGGCGGGCACCAGGATCAGGCCGCCGCCACCGACGATGGCGTCCACAAAACCTGCCAGCAGCGAGGCCAGCGTCACGATCAGCAATTCCATCGCCGGATTGTCTCATCGGGCCCGCCAGGCTCAGCGCACCGGACGTGGTGTGTGCTGGAGCGCGTCGTGCAACAGACAAAAAAAAGCGCCGGCAAGCCGGCGCTTTGTAAAAAACATCCCGAAGGATGCCGATTCTGTTCTGGTTGATCTGTTTGTCTCCTCGGCCCCTTTGCGAGCACGGAGGCTCGTCTGCAGGTCAGCCAATGTAGGCCGCGCACCCAGTTAGTGCATCGGGATTTTCCCTGCCTTGCCCGGCTTTCCGAAGCGCGCGTAGTAGCGCTTTCGGGTCACTGGCATGACTTATGCCTGTTGTTACCAGTTGTTGGGAAATTTTGCACAAAAACGGGAATCACTATCTATGTATCACCTGCGTGTTGTCAGACTGGGTTTGGGTTTTTGGTTGGCAGCGGCGGTGCTACAGGCAGCAGCCCAGGCTCCTGCAACAACCCCCGCAGTGCCCGATGCGGCCGCTGCAGGCGTTACGGCGGCGGCATCGGCGCCAGAAGCGCCGCTTGCCCCGGTTGTGGTGGCCGCTCCGGCGCCAGCGCCTGCCGCCCCCGTGGTCGTGCCGGCGCCCGTTCCGGTGGCACCGGCACCGCTGACCCACCCCTCCATCGTGGCGACCGACACCATCAACGGCGCCGACACCGCCTGGATGATGACTTCCACGGCACTGGTGCTGTTGATGACACTTCCGGGCATCGCGCTTTTTTACGGCGGCATGGTGCGCAAGAAAAGTGTGCTCAACACCATGGCCAGCGTGGTCGCCATCTGCGCGGTGGTCAGCCTGCTCTGGTTTGCGGTCGGTTATTCGCTGGCCTTCACGCCGGGTAGCGGTACGCTGGGCCATTTCATCGGTGGCACCGAACGCCTCTGGTTCGCCGGGCTGGATTACGTGAAGGACACGCAGAAAGTGGCAGTCAGCCACATCGCCCCGAACATCCCCGAATCGGTGTATTCGATGTTCCAGCTGACCTTTGCCATCATCACCGCAGCACTCGTGGTGGGCGCCTTTGTCGAGCGCATGCGCTTTTCCGCGATGCTGTGTTTCATCAGCCTGTGGACCGTCGCCGTCTACGCACCGATTGCGCACTGGGTCTGGGAGCCGAACGGCTGGCTGGCCCAACTCGGGGCGCTCGATTTTGCAGGAGGCTCTGTGGTGCACATCAATGCCGGCGTGGCCGGACTGGTGTGTGCCTACGTTCTCGGTCCGCGTACCGCCTACGGCCGTGAAGCCTTCACCCCTTTCAACCTTGGCCTGACCATGGCCGGCGCCGGCATGTTGTGGGTCGGCTGGTTCGGCTTCAATGCAGGCTCGGCTGTGGCGTCGGACGGCCGCGCGGGCCTGGCGATGGCGGTGACGCATATCGCCGCCGCGGCGGGCGCGCTGTCCTGGATGGCCGCCGAGTGGATGGTGCGTGGCCGTCCCACCCTGCTCGGTTTGTGTTCGGGCCTGGTCGCCGGCCTGGTCGCCATCACACCGGCAGCCGGTTTTGTGTCGCCGCGCGCCGCGCTGGCCATCGGCCTGATTGCCGGTGTGGCCTGTTACTGGGGCGCCACCGGCCTCAAGCGCCTGCTCAACGCCGATGACTCGCTCGACGTGTTTGGTGTGCACGGTGTCGGTGGCATCGTCGGCTCGCTGCTGACGGGGCTGTTTGCCAGCAAGACCATCTCGGGCGTGGAAGGCAGCATCTTCACCCAGGCCATTGGGGTTGGTGCCGTGCTGTGTTACAGCCTGCTCATGACGGCGGTGGTGCTCTGGATCACCTCGCTGTTTTTCAGCCTGCGTGTCAGTGAAGCATCGGAGTCCGATGGCATGGACATCGCCCTGCATGCCGAGCGTATTGCCTGATGGAAGGAGAAGCCATGTCCTCCACCGAAAAAATTGCCATCGCTGCCCATTTGCATGTGCTGCTGCGTCGCAAGACCGGGCGCGTGACGGACACCGAATGGATGGCGACCAACCTGGAATACGCCGCCGAGATCGTCCGCTTCTCGCGCGAGAAGGCGGCCGAGGACGGCCACATCGACCTTGGCGTGTGGGCCGACCGGCTGGAGGAAATCATGGCGACGCCCGACGCCCGACACCGTGTGCCGCTGGTCCGGATGATGGCCGACGCCGTGAAGGAACGCGCCGCGGGCGTGCATACACCGGCCGTGTCAGCCCCGTCATCGCCTGGCGACCAGCAAAGCGCCCGTTCGGTTGATACCGAGGAGGAGGTGTATCCGGAATCCGGCTTCATTGAATCCACCTTTGGTTCCCTGTTTGGCGACAGCGAGAGCCACCGGCACAAGGAGCGGCGCGACCCGAACGCACCGCGTTACGTGAAGGGCCTGCGCTGATCGTCTGACGCGGGTGCCACGTATCATGGCTGCTGGCCCGCAGCCGCGGGATCGGCTGGCCGCCGTCAACCTGGAAACCTCATGGGCAACAACAGCGCAGATAAAACCGGCAGAGGCGGCCTGGCCTGGGGCCCGCTGGCGATTGTTCTGTTCTGGCTGGCCGTCATGGGGGTGCTGTACGCGGTGATGAGCCAGGTGCTCAAGCCGCCGCCGCTGGTGGTTTCGGCGACCGGCGAGCTGTCGATCAGCAGGGCCCGCGACGGACATTTTTATGCCCAGGGCCAGATTGAGGGCAAAGCGGTGACCTTTCTTGTGGACACCGGCGCCTCGCTGGTGGTGGTCAGCGAAGCCTTTGCCCGGGAAGCCGGCCTCGCGAGCGGCGAGCCGACCACCTTCCGGACAGCCAGTGGGGAACTCAAAGGGCGAATTGTTCCCGGCCTGACGGTTTCTGTCGGTCCGGCGCGTATTTCCGGTTTGCGGGTGGGCGTGGGCCTGGTCGGGCCGGATCCGTCGGTCGCGCTGCTGGGGCAGAGCTTTCTGTCGCGCTTCGAACTGGTGCTGTCCGGGGACACCCTGACCCTGCGCACAAAGTAGATCTTGCGTTCTACACCCGGCCTTTGTGCCCCGCTGCCGCCGGCATTAAGTTACCGCCGCTCCGGTAATTGCTAACTGACGCGTCCGCTGGTGCTGCCTACGATGGCTTCTGTCGAGTTCTCCCTGCGGGGAGCAGGAAGCCACCATGTCACGAGCCGCTTTTATCCTTTTCGCCTGTGTGCTGCTGAATGCCGTGGCGCCGGTCCTGGCGGCCGATATCGTGGCCCACCGCCAGGGCGTGCTGATCCAGGGAAGCATCCAGAAAGGCGACTACGCCAGGATCGTCCAGTTTGTCCGCCATCCCGACAATTACGGGCGTTTTGCGCGCTCGGTTTTCCTCGATTCTCCGGGCGGCGACCTGGTGGAGACCGTCAGGATCGCCCATCTGCTCGAGCAAAGTTATGCGGCGACCCATGTGGAGCCCGGCGCCCGCTGCTACAGCGCCTGCTTCATCCTGTGGATGAGCGGTGTCAGCCGCAATGTGGCGCAAGGCGCAACCCTGGGTGTGCACCGTATTCACGTGAAAGTCGACGGCAAGGCCATGGATCCTGAGTCCGAGCGTTTTGCAAGCATCGCGCGCCGCGTCGAGTACTACATGGCCAGCCTGGGCACGCCGCGCACCATCCTGGACAAGATGAATGCCACCGCGTCGGCGAGCATGTTTGTCATCAGCCAGCGCTGGCTGGCCGAGCAGCGCCTGCTGGCGGCTGTGTCCTACCGCCGCGGTTTCATCGATGCCGCCCAGACGCAGTGCGGGCCTGAACCCTATGCAGCGGCCGTCAGCGCCACCGCGCCCATGAGCGACGACGAAGCCAGGCGCTGGACATCGCTGGTCAGAAACTGGATCCACTGTGCCGACGGTGTGCGCGCCAGCAGCCAGCAACTGGACGGCGTGCGTATCGCCGCCTTGCTGGAAGAACCGGACGCCAACCCCCGCGAGTAGCGCGCTGGGCCGACTGGGGGCCGGTGCCCTGCTGCTGTTGGGAAAAAGTGGCAAAACGCGGTTTCGCAGCTAGCCAGCCGGGAATGCAGGCGCTACCATGCACGATATATAAGGAGACGCTTATGTTTCGTGTTGTGCTGACGATGACGATGGTATGGATGACCGGCCTGCTGGCGCCCGGTCCTGCGCTGGCCCAGGGCCAGGGCCAGCAACTGGTGCTGGGCATCAGCGAGGGCACCTCGGGTGGCCTGGACCATGCGCAGGTGATTGCCAAATACCAGGGCTTGGCCGAAGTGATAGGCCGGGCCATGAAAGCCAAGGTCAGCGTGGTGTTCGCGCGTGAATTCAAGCAGCTTGAAGAAGGCATGCAGACCGGGCGTTTCGACCTGGTGATGGCCCGCCCCAGCGACTACCCGGCGCGCGGCATGCGCGACTACGGTTACAGCTACATCGCCAGCACCAAGCCCGACGGGCAGTGTTTCATCATCGTGCCCAAGGGATCGGCGCTGAAGACCATCAGCGAGGTCAAGGGCAAGCGGATTGCGCTGCCCGAGCAGATCGCCTACATGTCCCGTTTCTGCGCCGCAGAGCTGCGCGACAAGGGCATCCTGATCGGCAAGGAAAACGTGCAATTCGTGCGTGAGCAGGCGGCCGTCGGGTTTTACCTCGACAACACATTTGCCGATGTCGGCGGCGTCGCCTCCTATTCAGGCATCGCCAAAAAGTGGGAGAAAGACGGCGGCCGCATCCTGCACAAGAGCGTGCCGCAACCCTACTTTCCGCTGGTCGCCCACAAACGCATCAAGCCGGAGCAGGTCAAGGCCATCCAGCAGGAGCTGCTGGCCTTGACGGCCAGCGACGACGGCAAGGAGGTGCTCAAGCGCATCGGCGTCGAACAATTCGACACCGGCTCGGAGCCGAGGATGCGCGAACTGCTGAAATGGCTGGCCATCTGACGCGCTGATGTTTCGCCGCTTCCGGTTCTCAGATCCCGGCCCGAATCCACTGCGCGGCTTTTTCCGCAATCATCAGGGTTGGTGAATTGGTGTTGCCGCTGGTGATCAGCGGCATCACACCGGCATCGACCACACGCAGGCCCAGCACGCCGCGCACCCGCAGGTGCGCATCGACCACCGCCATCGGGTCGTCCGCCCGGCCCATTTTGGTGGTGCCGACCGGGTGGAAAATCGTGGTGGCGATGTCGCCGGCCAGCCGCGCCAGGTCCTCATCAGTTTGAAACTGCACGCCGGGGCGGAACTCTTCAGGCTGCCAGCCGGCCAGGGCGCTCTGGCCCACGATACGGCGCGTGATGCGCAGCGAGTCGGCCGCCACCTGCCGGTCCTCGGCCGTGCTCAGGTAGTTGGGCGCGATCGCCGGCGCGTCTTCCAGGCGCGCGCTTTTGATCTGCACCGAACCGCGGCTGGTCGGGTTCAGGTTGCAGACACTCGCGGTGAAGGCGTTGAAGCCGTGCAGCGGTTCGCCGAAGGCATCCAGCGACAGTGGCTGCACGTGGTACTCGATGTTGGGATAAGGCTGGTCCGCAGAGCTGCGCGTGAAAGCACCTAGTTGCGAGGGCGCCATGCTCATCGGCCCGGTTTGACGCAAGGCGTACTCGAGCCCGATCTTTGCCTTGCCCCAGAACGAGCTGCCCAGGGTGTTGAGCGTGAAGTTTTTCGCCTTGCTGCCCGCCGGCGCGTTGACCTTGTAGACCGAACGGATCTGCAAATGGTCCTGCAGGTTGGCGCCCACGCCGGGCAGGTCCACCAGCACCGGGATGGCGTGCTGCTGCAGCAGCGCGCCGGGACCGATGCCGGAGAGTTGCAGGATCTGCGGCGAGCCGATGCTGCCGGCGCTCAGGATCACCTCGCCGATGAAGCCGTCCTCACGCGTGACCAGGGCTGTTTCGCTGTCGCCGCCGATGCGCACGTCGACACCGATGCAGCGCTGGCTGCCATCGTCCTGGCGCTCGATGAGCAGTTTGCCGACTTGCGCGCTGGTCCACATCTCGAAGTTGGGCCGGCCATAACAGGTCGGCCGCAGGAAGGCCTTGGCGGTGTTCCAGCGCCAGCCGGCTTTCTGGTTGACCTCGAAGTAGCCCACGCCCTCGTTGTCGCCGGTGTTGAAGTCCTCGGTGGCGGGGATGCCGGCCTGCTGGGCTGCGGCCGAAAAGGCATCGAGGATGTCCCAGCGCAGGCGCTGCTTTTCAACCCGCCATTCACCACCGCTCTTGCGCCGCAGTCCTTCGGCGTTGACATGCTGGCTGCGGTGGCCATGCAGGCGGCGGAAGTTTTCGTTGACCTGGGCCTGGGTCTGGCCTTTGGGGATGTCGAGCTTGTAGTGGTCTTCGTGTTGGCGAAAGGCCGGCAGCACCTTGTCCCAGCGCCAGTCGTCTTCGCCGGTCAGTTGAGCCCACTGGTCGTAGTCGCGCGCCTGGCCGCGCATGTAAATCATGCCGTTGATGCTGGAGCAGCCGCCCAGTGTCTTGCCGCGCGGGTAACGCAGGCTGCGGCCGTTCAGGCCGGCGTCGGGCTCGGTGTGGTACAGCCAGTCGGTGCGCGGGTTGCCGATGCAATACAGATAGCCGACCGGCACGTGGATCCAGTGGTAATCGTCCTTGCGACCGGCCTCGATCAGCAGCACACGTTTGGACGCGTCGGCGCTCAGGCGGTTGGCCAGCAAACAGCCGGCGGTGCCGCCGCCGACGATGATGTAGTCAAAGGTGTTGTCGCTCATGCTTGTTGTCTCGTTGTTCTTGTGTTGCTCGACTCATTTTCTGCGCCATTCGAGCCCCAGCGCGCCTCAGACCAGCGCGGATCTGGCGCCGCCAGTCCGCAGATGGCGCCCCCCTTTGGGGGAAGGCGGCCGCAGGCCGCTTCGGCGGGGAAGCTACTTCGCCGTCGGCATGACGAATTCGGCCCCTTGCTTATGCTCTCCGGCCAGCGCTGCATGATGGACTTCTGCTTGGTGTAAAAACGCACACCTTCCTCGCCATAGGCATGCATGTCGCCGAACAGGCTTTTCTTCCAGCCACCGAAGCCGTGCCAGGCCATGGGCACCGGGATCGGCACATTAATGCCGACCATGCCGACCTCGATGCGGCGTGAAAATTCGCGCGCCACGTTGCCGTCGCGCGTGAAGCAGCTCACCCCGTTGCCGAACTCGTGGGCATTGATCAGCGCCACCGCTTCCTTGAGGTCTTTGACCCGCACACAGGACAACACCGGCCCGAAGATCTCTTCCCGGTAGATCTTCATCTCCGGCGTGACATGGTCGAACAATGTGCCGCCCATCCAGAAACCGTTGGCGCAGTCCTTGCCCGCGTCCTTGCCGGCAAAGCCGCGACCGTCCACCAGCAGCTTCGCGCCTTCCTTTTCGCCCTGCGCGATGTAGCCGGTGATGCGTTCATGCGCAGCGCGCGTGACGATGGGGCCCATCTCGGCGGCCAGGTTCTCGCCGTCCAGCACCTTCAGGGTTTTGGCGCGTTCCACCAGCTTGGGGATCAGGCGGTCGGCCGCATCACCGACCAGCACCGCGACCGAGATGGCCATGCAGCGTTCGCCGGCCGAGCCGTAACCCGCGCCTATCAGCGCATCGACCGCCTGGTCGATGTCGGCATCGGGCATCACCACCATGTGGTTTTTCGCGCCGCCCAGGGCCTGCACGCGTTTGCCGTGGCGGGCCCCGGTCTCGTAGATGTAGTTGGCAATCGGCGTGGAGCCGACGAATGAAATCGCCTTGACGTCGGGATGCACCAGCAGCGCATCGACGGCTTCCTTGTCACCCTGCACCACGTTGAAGACGCCGTCGGGCAGGCCGGCCTGTTTGAGCAGCCCGGCGATGTAGAGGCTGGGGCTGGGGTCGATCGGGCTGGGCTTGAGCACAAAGCAGTTGCCGGCGGCGATCGCCACCGGGAACATCCACATCGGCACCATCACCGGGAAGTTGAAGGGGGTGATGCCGGCCACCACGCCCAGCGGCTGGCGCAGGGTCCAGTTGTCGATGCCGGTGCTCACCTGGTCGGTGAAGTCGCCCTTGAGCAGTTGCGGAATGCCGCAGGCAAACTCGACGATGTCGATGCCGCGCGAGACCTCGCCCTGGGCGTCGGTGAACACCTTGCCGTGTTCGGCGGTGATCAGGTGGGCCAGCGTGTCCCTGTTCTGGTTCAGCAGCTCGAGGAACTTGAACATCACCCTGGCGCGGCGGATCGGCGGCGTGTCGGCCCAGCCGGGGAAGGCGGCCTGGCCCGCAGCCACGGCGGCATCGACCTCAGCTGCATTGGCCAGTGCCACCCGGCCGGTGACGGCGCCGGTGGACGGATTAAACACATCCTGCGCGCGGCCGGACAGGCCTGCGACCGGATGGCCATTGATCGCGTGGCCAATGGCCTGCACGTTGCTGTTCAGGGGGGGCTGGCTCATATCGTTCATTGGGGACTCCATGGGGTATCTGCCCAGATTATCGGCCTGCGGCGGGCGGCGCAGCACGGGCGTGCCGCAGAGGCCCGCCGATACGCCGCCCGGCGGGCCATGGCTGATTAGAGACGGCCAGCCTGCCGCAGGCCTGACAGCGCCGGCCCCCCGGTGATTTGTATCAAACAGGCCGTCAGCCCTTGTCAGTATTGGATTCTTTGCTATCAATTCACAAGCGTCCGGCGGTAAGTGGCGGGACGGGGCACTGCTTGCCAGGCGCGGGCTGTAGGACAGAAGGACGGCTTTTTCACGCCAAATGCCTGTAGCCACGGCGGGAATGGCTGGATTACCATGGGTTGCACCCACGGCGTCCTGTGGCATCCGCTGCGCAGGCGCGGTCTGTCCGGCTGAATTTTCCCAACGTTCGCACCATCACATACATGCCATCTCCGGAGGAAAACGCTGCAGGCGAATCCGCCCCGCACATTGATCGCCAGGATTCGCCGGACGGCGCGTCCTGCCGCGTGCTGGGCTTGTGGACCGCCAGCGAGCTGACGGCGCGTCCGGCCTGGGAGGCGCTGACCGCCAGCCTGAAGGCGCAGGGCAGCGATGCCGGACGCACGGTCGCCTGGGACTTGCGCGGCATCGGCCAGCTCGACCATCTGGGCGCGCAGGTGTTGTGGAACCACTGGGGCCGGAAGTGGCCTGACCAGCTCGAGATCGGCGAGCCGCAACGTGCGGTGCTGGAGCGGGTCGCCGAATTCAGCGTGGACCGGCCCGCCGCGCCCGCGCCCGGCTTCCGGCAGGCTTTCCTCAAGCTCGGCGAAGGCCTGCTCAACGTCATCCATCATTTCACCGACCTGGTGGCGCTGGTGGGCCGCCTGATGCTGAACCTGGGCAAACTCGCCAAACGTCCGGGCGAGGGCCCCTGGCGCGACCTGTCCGGCCATCTGTACCACATCGGCGCCACCGCCTTGCCGATCACCGCGCTGGTCGGTTTCCTGATCGGCGTGGTGCTGGCCTACCTGATTTCGCAGCAGCTCAAGCAGTTTGGCGCCGACGCCTTCATCGTCAACATCCTCGGCATCTCGCTGATTCGCGAACTCGGCCCGGTGCTGGCCGCCATCCTGATTGCCGGTCGATCCGGCTCGGCCATCACCGCGCAGATCGGCGTGATGCGTGTGACCGAGGAACTTGACGCGATGCGTGTCATGGGCATCGCCCACAGCTACCGGCTGGTGATGCCGCGCGCGCTGGCACTCGCCGTGGTGATGCCGCTGATCAGTGTCTGGACCACCATTTCCGCGCTGGTGGGTGGCATGCTGGCTGCGGACCTGGCCATGGGCATCACGCCCTCGTTTTTCATCAACGCGCTGCCGGCTGCTGTGGATGCCGCCAACCTGACGCTGGCGACTGCCAAGTCGGTGGTGTTCGGTGTGCTGATCGCGCTGATCGGCTGCCACTTCGGCCTGCGCGTCAAGCCCAACACCGAAAGCCTGGGCCAGGGCACGACGGCGTCCGTCGTGACCTCGATCACCGTGGTGATCCTGGTCGATGCGTTGTTTGCCGTGTTGTTCAAGAACGTGGGGACCTGAATGGAACACGCGCCGTCCCCGCCTCGCCAGGATTCCGCTGCGCCGGATCTGGTCGTCGACATCGCTGGCCTGTCCACCGTTTTCACCAATGGCGACAAGCAGTCTGTCGTGCACAAGGACCTGGACCTGCAGATCCAGCGCGGCGAATTTCTGTCACTGGTGGGCGGTTCGGGCACCGGCAAGACGGTGTTGCTGCGCCAGATGCTGGGACTGGAGCAGCCCACGGCGGGCGAGATCACGGTGCTGGGCAAACCGGCGGCCGAACTCGGCAAACGCGGTGCGGCCCAGCGGGTCGGCATGTTGTTCCAGCAGGGCGCGCTGTTTTCGGCCTTCACCGTGCTGGAGAACATTGCCTTTCCGCTGCGCGAACTCAAGACCCTGCCGGACGCACTCATCGACGAGGCGGCCATGGTCAAGCTGCAGATGGTGGGCCTGGCGCCTGAACACGCCGACAAGATGCCCAGCGATTTGTCCGGCGGCATGGTCAAGCGGGTGTCGCTGGCCCGGGCGCTGATCATGGACCCGCCGCTGTTGCTGCTCGACGAGCCGACGGCCGGCCTGGACCCGGACAGTTCGGACAGTTTTTGCGCGCTGCTGCGGGCCTTGCACAAGGGCATGGGCCTGACGGTGGTGATGGTCACGCACGACCTCGACACCCTGTTCGAGCTCAGCACCCGCATCGCCGTGCTGGCCGACCAGAAGGTCATTGTCAGCGGCCCGCCGCGCGACGTGATTGCCTTTCCGCATCCGTTTATCCGCAACTTTTTTCTCGGAGAACGCGGGCAGCGGGCCATGGAGTTGCTCCGCGAGTATCCGTTTACTGTATGAGGTACCTCGAAGAGGTAGTAAGGACTTAAAAAATGGAAAACAAAGCCCATGCCATGGCCGCCGGCGCTTTTGTGCTGATGGTTGCCGCCCTGCTGGCGCTGCTGGCGGTCTGGCTGACCCGCGACAACGGTGAACGCAACCTCTATGAGTTGTCGACCCGCGAGACCATCTCCGGCCTGCAGCCGCAGGCGCAGGTGCGTTTTCGCGGCGTGCCGGTCGGCAAGGTCGAGTTCATCGGTTTCGACCACAAGACCGCCGGCAATGTGCTGATCCGCATCTCGGTCGAGGTCGGCACCCCGCTGACCCAGTCCACCTTTGCCACCATCAGTTCGCAGGGCGTGACCGGCCTGGGCTTCATCCAGCTGGAGGACGATGGTCCCTCGAGCGTCGCGCTGGTCCCCAATGACGACGACCCGCCGCGCATCCCGCTCAAGCCCGGCCTGCTGGACAAGCTGCTGAACAAGAGCGAGGTCATCATGGACCAGGTCGAGGCCGCCAGTACCAAGCTCAACAAGCTGCTCGGCGACGGCAACCAGGAAGCACTGATGAGTGCGGTCAACAATTTCAGCCAGGCCGCCGACAGCATCAACAAGGTGGTGCTCAAGATGGACCCGGTGGTGGCCAGCCTGCCCAAACTGAGCCAGGAAGCCAGCGCAACCATGAAGTCGCTCAAGACCGCCGCCGACGATGTGTCCGAAACCGCCACCAGCGTCACCGCCACCGCCGAACGCCTGAATGCCAAGGGCGGCCCGATCGACAAGGTCGCTGAAGGCGGCGCCGCGCTGGCGGCCACGGTGGAAACCTTCAGCGCCGCAACGCTGCCGCGGCTGGGCGAGGTGGCT
>PNNC01000110.1 GCA_013824015.1 Polaromonas sp. | reverse complement strand
CGCGGGCTTCCTTCTCATGCAGCTTGACCTCTTCGAGGTTGGCCTGCAGGTCGGCCATCTGCTCCTCGAGCTGCTTGCGGTGCTGGGCCAGCACCGCCAGGAACTTGGTCAGTTGCGGGCCGGTGTCGCGCGGGCTGTCGTAGGTGTCGATGATCTCGCGCGCCTCGGTCAGGCTCAGGCCCAGGCGCTTGGCGCGCAGGGTCAGCTTGAGCCGGGTGCGGTCGCGCGCGCTGTAGACGCGGCTGCGCCCGCCCGGGCCTTCGCGCTGCGGCTGCAGCAAGCCCATGTCTTCATAAAACCGGATCGCACGCGTGGTCAGGTCGAACTCCCTGGCCAGGTCGCTGATGGAATACGTGGTGCTTGCCATGTGTGTGAAACCCGGGTGACAGGAGCTCGGTAAAGCCTGACGCGAAATCAGGTGTAATAAGGTTCTAGTTTACGTTAACGTAAACGTCAACCGACCGGTGATCTTACAAGATGAATGCACAGGAAGCACAACTCCACTACCCGCTGGGCGACACGCTCCCGCCGGCCGGCGGCACGCTGGAGGTGGCCCCCGGCGTCAAATGGATACGCATGGGCCTGCCGTTTGCGCTGGACCACATCAACCTGTGGCTGCTGAGGGACGACATCAACGGGCAGCAGGGCTGGACCGTGGTCGACTGCTGCGTCAGCCGGGACGAAGCGAAAGCGTTATGGGAGCAGATTTTCGCCGGCGAGCTGGACGGCCTGCCGATCCTGCGCGTGCTTGTCACCCACATGCATCCCGACCACCTCGGGCTGGCGCACTGGCTGTGTGAGCGCTGGAACGCGCCGCTGTGGATCAGCGCCACCGACTACAACACGGCCAGCCTCAGCATACGCGGCGGCAGCGGTTTCGGCGGTGACAATTCGGCGCAGTTTTTTGCCTCGCACGGTCTGGCCAACCCGGACCACCTGGCGCAGATCCGCGGCCGCAGCAATTACTACCCCGGGCTGGTGCCGGCCGTCCCGGCCCGCTTTCACCGCATGATGGACGGCCAGCTGATCCGTATCGGCGGGCGCGACTGGACCTGTATCAGCGGCTATGGCCACGCACCGGAACACATCGCGCTGGCCAGCCCGCAAGCGAAATTGCTGATCAGCGGCGACATGGTGCTGCCGCGCATCTCCACCAACATCAGTGTCTACGACGTGGAGCCCGAGTCCAACCCGCTGGCGCTGTTTCTGCAGTCCATCGACAGGTTCACGGCGCTGGATCCCGACACGCTGGTGCTGCCCTCCCATGGCAAACCGTTCCGCGGCCTGCACACGCGCATCGCCCAGTTGCACGCGCACCACCACGACCGGCTGGCCGAGGTGATGCAGGCCTGCACGGCCAGCCCCTGCAGCGGCGCCGACATCCTGCCGGTGATGTTCAAACGTCCGCTGGACCTGCACCAGACCACCTTTGCCATGGGTGAGGCGGTGGCCCATCTGCACACGCTGTGGTTTGACGGCCGGCTGCGTCGCGAGCTGGGCGACGACGGCGTTTACCGTTTTTATCCGGCCTGATCCGGCGCCGGCAGGCGCATCACCTCCAGCGCCGCCTCGTCGTCCTGCGGCAGGGCCATGAAAAAACTGGCGCCCCCGCTGTCTGCGGTGGTGGCCCAGACCGTGCCACCGTGGCGCTCGGCCACGCGTTTGACGATGGCCAGCCCCAGACCACCGCCCGGAAAATCGGCGGACGAATGCAGGCGCTGAAACGCGGTGAACAACCTGTCGGCATACGCCGCATCAAAACCCACCCCGTTGTCTGCCACCACCAGCACACTGCTGCTGGCGGTTGCGCCCGGCAGCAGCGCGACCTGGATCCAGCCCTGCGGCTTGCGGGCGGTGAACTTCCAGGCGTTGTCCAGCAGGCAGGTCACCGCCATCAGCAGCAGGTTCCTGTCGCCCAGCACCGGCAAGGCCGGCGGGATCTCCAGCACCATCTGGCGCTGGGGCTCGCGCTTGCACCAGTCGTCGATCAGGCGCCTGCACAGCGGCGCCAGGTCCACCAACTCCGGTGAAATCGCCACGCCCGGCAAATGCGCCAGCGTTCGCAGGTCGTCAAACAGCTTGGCCAGCTGGTGGGCGCTGGCCCGGATGCGCGCCAGGTAATGCCGGCCCTGCTCGTCGAGCGCTGCCGAATAACGCTCGGCCAGCGTGGCGGCAAAGCCGCTGACCACATGCAGCGGCGCCTTGAGGTCGTCCGACATGGCCTGGGTGAAGGTGGCGATTTCCTGGTGGCGGCGCTGCAGTTCGCTCGCCTGGTCGGCGAGGCGCTGCGCCAGCGTGTCATTGAGCCGCTGCAACTGGCTGTCGGCAAAGTGCCGCGCGCCCACGTCCACCACGCTGACCAGCACGGCCGGTCGCTCGAACCACAACACCGTGCTGCAGGCCAGCTCCACCAGCACCTGCTCGCCGTTCATCCGGCGCTGTGTACACACCCGCATTTCCTGGTGCGCGTCACCGGGCGGCAGGCTGTCGAGCCAGGCCTCGGCTTCGCCTTCGGGAAAAAAAGCTTCCGCCTGCGGCATCACCGCGGTGTCGCCTGGCAGGCCATAAAACGCGGCGGCCTCCTTGTTGAGCGCCAGCACGCGGCGGGATTCGGCGTCAAACAGCCACATGGCCTGGGTGTTGTCGTCAAACAGGCTCTGGTTGCACAGCTCGCTTCCCTCCAGCAGCAGCAGGGCCTGGCGGGTATCGCTGACATCGCGCAGGTTGACCACGGCGCCGACGCCATGGCGGCGCAGGCTGTACTCGGTCCAGCGGTCTTCAAACGGGTCATGGACCACAAATACATGCGCGGCGCCGTGCTGCAAGGCCTGCTCGGACGCGCTGCGGTGGCTGTCGGCGACGTCCTCCGCAAGCATTTCCCAGAACTCCATGCCCGACAGGCCCGCGCCCGGCGAATGCATCAGCGTCCGTGCCGCGTTGTTGAGTGCCACGATGCGCCAGCCGGCATCCAGCACCAGGATGCCCTGGGTCGCCAGTTCCAGCCCGGCCTGCAGCCCCTCGCTGGTGGCCGCTTCGCTGCCGGCGCCGAGGGTGTCACTCCAGGTCGGTCGCGGCCGGCCCGGCCGCAAGGCCTGCAGCCACACGCGGAACACGGCCAGGGGAGACTGCACCTTGGCCGCTCTTTTCAGGCCTGGTGCTTCAACGCCATTTCCGGTTGGCCACCAGCAGGGCGGTGACATACCCGTGCAGCCAGTCGAAATTGATGGGTTTTTCCAGGTAGTGCGAATTCGGCGGCAGGCCGCCGCGCTCGGCCACGGCTTCCTTGGGCAGGCCGCTGATCACCAGGATCTGCATGGACGCGAGCTGCTGGTTGCGCTTGAGCGCGCGCAGCATTTCCATGCCGTCCACGCCAGGCATGTTCAGGTCGGTGATCAGCAGGTTGGGCCGCATGGTGGCAATGTCCATCAGCGCCTCCAGCGCGGACGGCATGAAACTGCAATCCACCGCCATGTTCCACTCGTCGAAATGCGCCTTGTAGAGTTCGCGCGCGTCTTCGTCGTCCTCCACCACCAGCACGCTCAGGCGGCTGCGCGGGTCGGGGTCCGCCGGCGCCAGTTGCGGGCTGTTTTTCTGCAGGTAGGCGTTGATGGCCCGCAGCGACAGGCGACGGTGGCCGCCCAGGGTTTTCCAGGCTTCGATTTCTCCCTTTTCCACCAGGGACTGCACGGTGGCCACCGACAGGCCCAGCAGCTTGGCGGCATAGGTGGTGCCGCAGTAGTCATCACTGGAAAAATCAGTGCTGCTGATGGCAGTCTCAAAGGTCTGGGGTTCGCGCGGCATGGGTGTGGCTTAAAAAGGAAATAAATTGCAATTTAATAGATTTAGCGAATTTAATCAATGCAGATGGCTTATCTATCAATTTGGCGATTTAGCTCAGCGCTTGTCTCCCCCTGACAGACCCTGACCCACCCGGGTTCGATGGCGTCCCGCTGTTCCCCGTCACCCCCAAAACAGCCATTACCCCTTGCCAGACAAGGGACATCAGCTATCAAAAGCAGAGCGTCGACAGACTGCGGAGCCGCTCGCGGGGCAACTCAGACGGGCGGCACGCCCGGCAGGGTGAAAAAGAAGGTGGCGCCCTGGTCCGGCGCTGACTCGGCCCAGACCTGGCCGCGGTGACGGCCGATCACACGGCTGACCGTCGCCAGGCCCACGCCAGTGCCCGGAAACTCGCTGACCGCATGCAGGCGCTGGAAGGTGTTGAACAGCTTGTCGGCATAAGCCATGTCAAAACCGGCGCCGTTGTCCCGCACAAAAAACGCGGTGACACCGCCTTCGACGGTGGTCTGTCCCACGCTGATCAGGGTGCGGGGCCGCTGCGAGGTGAACTTCCAGGCATTGCCGATCAGGTTTTCCATGACCACACGCACCAGCCGGCCGTCGCCCTGCACACGCAACCCGTCGTCGACCCGGATCTCCGCCACCCGCGACGGGTCACGCCCGCGGCATTCTTCGGCGATGTCGCGTGCAATAGCCGTCAGGTCCACGGTCTCGTTGCGCAGTTGCATGCGCGAGACCTGCGCCAGGGACAGCAGGTCCTCGATCAGGCGGCCCATCTGCGCCACGCCGGCCTGGATGCGTGCCAGGTAGTGCTTCACCTTGTCATTGGACGAGACCTGATCGAGCTGTTTGGCCAGCAGGCGGCTGAAGCCGTCGATGGTGTTCAGCGGCGAGCGCAGGTCATGCGACACCGAATAGGAAAAGGCCTCGAGCTCCTGGTTCGACAGGCGCAGGGCGGCTTCGATGGCCTTGATCTCGGTCACGTCGGCATCGATGCCGACCCAGAACAGCACCTGCCCGCCCTCGTCGAGCACCGGCGATGCGCGGTAGGACATCACGTGGTAGGTGCCGTCGCTGGCCAGCATGCGGCGCAATCCGGTGTAGGGCGTCAGGGTCTCGCGCGCCAGCTTCCAGTTAGCCAGCATGTCGGGCAGGTCGTCGGGATGCACGGCGCCCAGCCATTTGTGGCCCATCCAGTCGGCCGGTGTGCCGCCCATCAGCTCGTACCACTGGCGGTTGGCATAGGTCACCCGGCCGCCGGGCTCGGCGTTCCAGATGACCTGCGGCGCCTGTTCGGCCAGGGTGCGGAACAGCGCTTCCTGGCGCGCCAGCGCGGCCGTGCGCTCGGCGACTTTTTCCTCGAGCCCGAGGTTGAGCTGGTGCACCTGGTCAAACAGCCTGGCGTTTTCCATCGCAATCGACGCGAGTTGCGCCAGCTCGACCGCCACATACTGGTCCTGCACACTGAACTCGCCCTCGTATTTGTCGGTCAGGTGCAGCAGGCCGACATTCTCGCCGTGGCGCCCTGTCAGGGGCACGGCCAGCCAGCCCCGCATGGGCGGCGGGCCGTCGCCTTCGCCTGTGACCAGCTGCCAGCCCGGCTGCGCCTCCAGCTCGGCCTGGGTCAGCCGCATCGGCCGGTTGGTCTGGCAGACCGCCTGCGCGATGCCACAGTCGTGCGTCTGGCGGACAAAGTCCCGGCAGTTGGCGTAGTGGTCGGAGAAGGACATGGCGTTGATCGCCGGCACAGACTCGCCGCGGGCCGTCAGGCTGACCACCGCCTGGTGGGCACCCACGACGGCGCGCGCCTGGTCCACCGTTTCCTGCATGGTGGCCTGCAGGGTGCGCTGGCTCGTGATGGCCTGGGTCGCGTCGGCAGCGCGCTGCAGCGTGAACAGGTAGGCCTGCACCTCGTTTTCAGCACGGACCTGGGCGGCCACATTGACCGACACGACAAAACGTGCCGCCCGGTCCAGATAGGTGATGGCGCGCGACAACGTCTCCACCGGGAATTCCCGGCCGTCGCTGTCCACATGCTGCCAGCGATGCATCTGGCCGGAACTGGCTTTCGCCACATGCCGGGCCAGGTCGGCACGCTCGGCCGGCGACAGGATATCGGAGACGGTCAGGCGCAGGAACTGCTCCCGGCTGTAGCCGTAATTGTCCAGGGCAATCTGGTTGACCGCCAGGAAACCCAGCGTCTCGGAATCAACAATCCACATCGCCACCGGCGCGGATTCGAACAGGGCGGCGTAACGCTGCTCGCTGTCCATCAGCGCCTGCACCGCCAGCTTGCGTTTGGTGATGTCGCGCTCGACCGCGACAAAATGGGTGAACTGGCCGGTGCCGTCGGCGATCGGGACCATGTCGAGGTCCAGCCAGAACTCTTCCCCGTTTTTCCTGTAGTTGATCAGTTCGGCGCGTACCGGCTTCATCTGCCGCATCGCCTCGCCGATGCGGTCGAGCTCGGCGCGCTGGGTGTTGGGGCCCTGCAAAAACCGCGGTGAGCGCCCCAGCACTTCCTCGCGCCGGTAGCCGGTGCGGCGCTCGAAGGCATCGTTGACAAACACAATGCGCGGACCGGGCTCCTGCAGCGGGCTGGTCTCGGTGATGATGACAATGTCGTTGAGGCGCGCGATGCTGGTTCCGAGCAGCCGCAACTGCTCCTGCGAGTCGTGCTGCGCGGTGATGTCCTGCAGCGCACCGACCACCCGCGTGACCCGGCCGTCCTGCATCAGCGCCCGCCCCTGGGTGCGCACCCAGATTGGCCGTCCGGTCGTGGTCACCAGCGGCAGTTCCAGGTCCCAGTCGGCGCCGTGGTCAACAACCGCACGGACGGCGGCCTGCAGCGCCGGCTGGGCTTCGGGCGGATAACAGGCCATGGCCTGCTCCACGCTGAACGGGGTGCCCGGCTCCAGCTCGTAAATCCGGTACACCTGGTCCGACCAGACCGGCTGCATGCCATCGAGCACCACCTCCCAGCCGCCGACTTTTGCCATGTCGCCAGTCCGCTTGAGCATCTCCGTCGTGCGCGCGGCAAGCTGCTGCGCCGATTTCCGGCTGGTCACGTCCTGCACCACCCCGGCACGCAGCATGCCGCTGCCCTCCACGTCAGCATGCGGCTCGCCAATCTGGTGAATCCAGCGGGTCTGCCCGGCCGGCGTGATGATGCGGTATTCGACATCGAGCGGCAGGCTGTCCCGCATCGCCACATCGCGCAGGCGGGCATACTCGGCGCGATCTTCCGGGTGGATCAGCCCCAGCACGGTGTCGGGATGGCCGTCGAACTGCTCGCGCGACAGGCCATACAGCTCGTAGACCTCGTCGGACCACCAGAGCCGCCCGCTGCCCAGGTCGAGCTCCCAGTTGCCGATGCGACCCAGGCGCTGGGCGTTGAGCAGCTTGCGCTGCACCTCGCGCAGCTGCTCATAACTGCGTGTCTGCTCCAGCTGCAGGCGCTCCACATCGGTGATGTCGCTGAACACCATCAGGGCGCCGACCACGCTGTCCGGGCCGCGCATGGGCCGGTAGCTGCAACTGATCAGGCGGCCGCCGGGTTCGTGCGCATCGCGCACCAGGATGTGCAGGGGGCCGCCGCTTTCGCCCTGCAAGCCGCGGTACAGCGGAAGCTGGTCGAATGTATACAGGGCCTGGGTGCCCGGCACAAACAGGCCCTGGCGTTCGGGCCAGCGCGGGGACAGCACCATGGACATGTCGTCGATCGCAAACAGCCGCGAAGCGGTTTCGTTGATCAGCAGCAGGCGGCCGGTGGTGTCGACCGCCATCAGGCCTTCCTGCATGCTGTTGACGGTCAACTCGAGCGTGGCGTAGGCCTGGCGGCTGCGCGCCAGCTCGTTCTCCACGTCGCGCTCGCGCTGCTCGAGCGAGTCGGCCATCAGGTTGAAGCTGGCCGCGATCCTGTCGAACTCGCCGGCCGTTCGGTGCGGGCGCAGCGGGATCCGGACACCGCGGTGTCCCTGTTCGAGCTGGCGTGTGGCATACAGGATCTGGTGCGCGGGACCCACAATGGCGCTGCCGCCAATCATCCAGGCGACCCAGGCGCCGAGGAAGGCCACCAGCGACAGCACCGCGAGTTCCAGCCACAACTGCCGATGCCCCGGGCTCACGATCAGGTTGCGGTCCATGCTGACCGACACGAAGACCGCGGACTCGGGATGCGGACTGCTGGGCATGAAGGCCCACAAGCGCTCGTGGCCGGCGCCGTCCGGGCCCTCGCGCTCGCCGGTGCTCAGGCTCCTGACGGCTTCCTGCAGCACCGGGCTGCGCACCTGCTCGCCGACCTGGATCGGCAGTTTGGGCTTGCCCGCCAGCAATGCGCCCTCGCGGTCCTGGACACCCAAGGCAGCGCCCGCAGGCAACTGGATGTCATTGACCAGCTGTCCCATCTCGGCCAGGTCGAACGAGGCATACACCACCCCGGTGACCCGGTCGGCGGCGTCAATCACCGGCTGGGCAAAGGTGATGACGGGCTTGTTCGCCAGCCGGCCCACCGCATAGGTGCCGACCACAAAACGGCGTTGTTCGATGGCGTTCCAGAAATAGGGCCGGTCACCGAGATAGACCTTTTTGGCGCTGCCCAGGGCGTGGCAACGGGTGTAGCCATCCAGCCCAATGAAGCCCAGGTTGGCATACTCCGGCAGGCGTTGCGTCAGGCTTGAAAAATAGCGGTCACAGCCGCTGTTGTCGGGGTTCTGGATATCCGGCAGGGACGCGATCAGCGTCAGCACCTGGCGCGCCGAGTCGGCCACCCGTTCCTGGCTGGCCGCAGCCAGCGACACCGCGAAACGCAGGCCGCCCTTGGCACGCTCGACCTCGGCATCGGCATTGTGCAGCGCCTTGAGGATGGACATGCCGAACAGCGGAACAATCGCCACGACCACCAGCATGACAATACGCGCGCGCAAACTGATCCTGGCCTTCATGGTGCTTTCAGCTGTGTTGATTCACCCGACTGTAAGCCACAGGTGATCAGGCCGGCTGAAAAAAGCCGGGCGCGGGCCGGGCCGGGCCGGGCGTGCGCCCGGTGCGCGGCTCACACCGTCGCAATGGACTCGTTGACGCGCAGCCAGTAGTGCTGCAGGCGGCTGAGTTTTTCGGTGAAGTCGCCAAAGTCCACTGGCTTGCGCACAAAGCCGTTGGCGCCGCTCTGGTAGCAGGCAATGATGTCGGACTGCTCGCTCGACGAGGTCAGCATGACCACCGGGACCAGCGCGGTCAGCGGGTTGGCGCGCACGCTGCGCAGCACATCGAGCCCCGACAGTTTGGGCAGTTTCATGTCCAGCAGGATGAAGGCCGGCTGCTTGTGGGTATCACGACCGGCATGTGCGCCCTGGCCGAACAGGTAGTCCAGGGCTTCGGCGCCATCACGCGCAGTGACGATCGCGGTGTCCGCGCCCTGCTCCTGCAGCGTCAGGACCGTCAGCTCCAGATGATCAGGATTGTCCTCAACTACAAGAATCGGGTTGTCGTTCATAAGACCTTCGCTGCTAGAGTTACCCGCCACTTCCGCTGGACGCTGACTGTCATTTTCATCACCTTTGTCATATTACAGAAGTTAACAACTTTGTCCAGTCGTATTAGCCCGCATCAGTGTCGCCGGGGAGCCTGCACGGGCGTTGATCCATATCACCATCGGGGCATCGCTTCATCTTTCAACTGGCTGCGCAACTCGGCGTAGTCGGGCACCACGGTGCGCACTGTATCCCAGAAGCGCGGGCTGTGGTCCATCACGCGCAAATGGCTCAGTTCATGCACCACCACATAGTCGATCACCGACAGCCTGAAATGAATCAGCCGCCAGTTCAGCCGGATCGCGCCATCGGCGCTGGCACTGCCCCAGCGGGTGCCCGCGCTGCTCAGGCTGAGTTTGCGCCATTGCACGCCCAGATGCGGGGAAAAGTGGTTCAGCCGTTCGGTAAAGACCAGTTTGGCGCGCCGCATCAGCCAGGCCTGCACCGAGTCGCGGATCTGTTCAGCGCTGGCATCGTGCGCCAGGCCGATGTACAGGATTTTCTGCGGCTCGTCGGGGTCGCCAGCCTCCGCCGTCCGGAGTTCGCCGCCGACGCCGCCGAAAGCGTGGCGCGGGTCGATCTGCAGCCGCACTGTCTCGCCGAGGAAAGGCAGCGTGGTGCCGTCGCGCCACTCGATGCGTGCGGCTTCGAGCCGGTCGTGCCGCGCGCGGGTTTCCTGCAGCTTGGCGACAATCCAGCCGGCTTTCTCCTGCACGGCCTTGTCGATTTCATACAGCGGCACCCACTTGGGCGCGCTGACCACCAGCCCCTCGGCGCCCACCGAAAAGCCGATGGTGCGGCGCTTGCCGCGCCGGAACTGATAGGCCACGACGATGTCGCCCAGCAAAACTTCGCGCGTGGCGGCCGGGTGGCGGTAGGTTGCCGGCGCCAGCACCTGCTGCAGGGTTTGCGCCGGGCGCAAGTCCAGCGGGCCGACATCCGCTACCGTTTCAATAGCAGGCTTTTCAGCGGGGGCGTGGGCTGGAGGCCGATTTGCCCGCGTTTTTCCGGGCTTGCGCGGCTGCGCCGGCAAGGGCGCGGGAATCTCCGTGCCGAACAGGTCAAGCGTGAACTGGAGAAGCCGTTGCATATGCCCAGTTTAGCGCCGCTGCCTGAACCGCAGCTGTCAAAAACGGGTGGTCGCTGTCTCGGGGTAGGCCTCGGGGTCCAGCCGGCGCATCTCGGCTTCGATCCAGGCCTGGACTTCCTGCATCAGTTCCTCGGGCTTGCGGCCCACACTGCTGATCGGTTTGCCGATGGAGATGTCGACGATGCCGGGCTTCTTGATGAAGGCCTTGCGCGGCCAGCACTTGGCCGAGGTCACGGCAATCGGGATCACCGGCGCGCCGGTTTCGATCGCCAGCCGCGTGCCGCCGGTCTTGTAGACGCCCTGCTGGCCGCGTTCTATGCGTGTGCCCTCGGGGAACATGATCACCCAGACCCCCTGGCTCATCAGGCGGCGGCCCTGTTCGACCACCTTGTTGAAGGCCTGGGCGCGCTGGCTGCGGTCGATATGGATCATGTCCATGCGGGCCATGGCCCAGCCGAAAAACGGCACGTACAGCAGCTCCTTCTTGAACACATAGGCCAGCGGATGCGGCATCAGCGTCGGCATCGAAAACGTCTCCCAGGTGCTCTGGTGCTTGAGCAGCAACACGGCCGCGCTTTTCTCGCCGGTCGGCAGGTTTTCCATGCCGGTCACCCGGTTTTTGATGCCGAGGATGACGGTGCCACCACTCACGGCCACGCGCAGCCAGCCGGCGCACAGCCAGTAGATCTGGGTGCTGCTGCCGAACAGCGAGAACACCAGGACGACCAGCGCCCAGGGGATCACCGTGACGATCATCCACAGGAGATGCAGGACGGAGCGGATCAGGGGCATGATGGGTGTTTCCGGTGAAATGATGTATGTTTCAGACCTCCGCCCCTTGCCAGGCAAGGGCGGACAGCTATTGTTTTTGTAGCGTACCAGCCGCGGCGCGGCTCAGCAGAAATTCGACAAAGGCGGCCAGGTCGGCATGTATCCGGGTGCCATCCGGCAGGCCGTCGGGCTGGCCGCCGCCCGCGTAGCTGGCTGATTTTCCGGTCAGCACCAAATGCGGCTCGCAGCCGGCGGCAGCGCCGGCCAGCAGGTCGCGCACCGAGTCGCCGGCGGTCGGCACGCCCTTGAGCGGCACACCAAAACGCGCGCCGATCTGCTCGAACAGGCCGGGCAGCGGTTTGCGGCAGGTGCAGCGTTCCTCGGGGCTGTGCGGACAATAAAACACCGCATCGATGCGTCCGCCCAGCGCCGCCAGCAGCTTGTGCATCTTCGCATGCATGGCGTTGAGCGAGGCCACGTCGAACAGCCCGCGGCCCAGCCCGGACTGGTTCGATGCCACCACCACATGCCAGCCGGCGTGGGTGAGCCGCGCAATCGCTTCCAGCGCGCCGGGCAGGGGCTCCCATTCGTCCGGCGCCTTGACATAGTCGTCGCTGTCGCGGTTGATGGTGCCGTCGCGGTCGAGGATGACAAGTTTCATGCGGGCTCCGCGATCGGTCTGAAAATGAAGTTGTTGTAGTAGTCCCTGGCGTCCCAGAAACGCTCGCCCGCCTGCTTCTGGTGCAGCGGCTCGCGAAACTCCGCCGCCGGCAACTCGCCGATGCCGGGCATGGCCAGCGTCGCGCTGTAACCGAGCGCCGTCACCAGCGTGATGAAGTCGTGCACGGTCTTGCCGGCCGGCAGGTGCCGGCCTTCGCATTCCACCACCAGCAGCGGCCTGTCGCGCCGGATCAGCGCCAGCGCGCCCTGCAGCACGGCCATCTCGTGGCCTTCCACATCGATCTTGATCACGCGCACCGGTGCATGCAATTTTTCTGCCGCATAGGCGTCCAGCGTGGTGACCTGGACGGTTTCGGTGTGGCAATCGGTTTTCTCGGCAATGCTGGCCTCCAGCGAAGCGCCGGGGGAATGGCTGTCCCCGGGCACAAACAGCTTGAGCTCACCGTGCTGATTCGACAGCGCCAGGTTTTCGACAGTGACGTTGCGCAGGCCGGAACGTTCGCAGGCGCCCGTCAGGTAAGTCGCCAGCCGGCTTTGCGGCTCAAACGCCACCACCGGCGAAGCGCCGGCCCAGCGCGCCATCGAATACAGGTAGCTGCCCTTGTTGGCGCCCACGTCCAGCGCCACACCACCGTGGCGCAACGCTTCGCGGATCGCGCGCAACTCGAACACCTGGTCCCGATGCCGTGTTTTCCACGCGCGCCATGCCAGTTTCAGGTCCATCATGGAGCGCTCAGCTCGCCAGGCGCGACAGGTCGGCCACGCGGTTCATGGCCTGGTGCAGGGTGGCCAGCAGGCCGAGGCGGTTCAGCCGCAGATCGGTTTGCTCCGCATTGACCATCACCCCTTCAAAGAAGGCATCGACCGGCGCCCGCAGCGCCGCCAGCGTTTGCAGCGACGCGGCATAGTCGCCGGCCTCGAACTGGGCCTGAGCCTGCGGCGCCACATGCTGCATCGCGGCAAACAGCGCTTGTTCGGCCGGCTCCTGCAGCAGCAGCTCGCTGACATGCGCGTCGACCCCATCGGTCTTTTTGAGGATGTTGCTGATGCGTTTGTTGGCCGCGGCCAGCGCCGGTGCTTCGGGCAGGGCCGCGAAAGTACGCACGGCGGCCAGACGCCTCGGAATATCGGACCACACCTTCATGCCAGGAGCATGAACGGCAGCGTCTACCTCTGCAGCCGAATAGCCGCCATCACGCAGATAGCCTTTTAGGCGATCAAGAATGAAAAGATTTAGGTCCGTCTGGGCGTCCGCCAGCATTCCATCAGGGAACGCCTTGAAGGCGACACGTGTCAGTTCATAAATCTCCAACGCAAGATTTTTCTCCATCAGCATGCGAACGACGCCCAGTGCGTGACGCCGCAAAGCAAACGGGTCTTTGTCGCCAGTTGGCAAATTGCCGATGCCAAACATGCCGGCCAAAGTCTCCAGCTTGTCCGACAACGCCACGATGACGCCAACCGGGTTGCGGGGCAACTCATCGCCGGCGAAACGAGGCTTGTAGTGATCCTCGATGGCGTCGGCAATATCAGCGGGCAAACCGTCATTCAGTGCGTAGTAACGCCCCATGGTTCCCTGCAACTCAGGAAACTCGCCAACCATGTCAGTCACCAAATCTGATTTCGCAAGCTGTGCCGCCCTTTGTGCATGCATGGCCAGTCCAGAATCGCCATCCCCAGCCAGCATCGTCCCGATCTCAGTGGCAATCCGGCTCACGCGCCCGATGCGTTCGCCCTGCGAACCGAGCTTGTTGTGATAAACCACCTTGTCCAGCCCCGCCACCCGCGAGGCCAGGGTTTTCTTGCGGTCCTGGTCGAAGAAGAACTTGGCATCGGCCAGGCGCGGGCGCACCACGCGTTCGTTGCCGCCGATGACGGCGCTCGCGTCCGCCGGACTGATGTTGCTGACCACCAGGAACTGGTTGCTGAGCTTGCCCGAGGCTTCGAGCAACGGAAAGTATTTCTGGTTGGCCTTCATCGTCAGGATCAGGCACTCCTGCGGCACATCGAGAAACTCTTTCTCGAATGCACAGACCAGCACATTCGGGCGCTCGACCAGCGCGGTGACTTCATCGAGCAAGGCGTCGTCGTCGATCGCCTTGACGCCGCCGCCGACCTTGGCGGCAGCCGCTGCGAGCTGGCTGACGATCTCGGCCCGGCGTTCGGCAAAACCGGCAATCACTGCGCCCTCTTTTTTCAGCGTGGCGGCATAACTGTCGGCGTCTTTGAGAATGACGGGGTCGACCGCCGCTTCAAAGCGGTGGCCATGGGTGCTGTTGCCGGCTTTGAGGCCCAGCGCCTCGATGGCAACCACCTCGCTGCCGTGCAGGGCGACCAGGCCATGGGCCGGGCGCACAAATTTCACGTCGCTCCAGCCGTCGGCCAGCTGGTAGGTCATGACCTTGGGAATCGGCAGTTTGGCAATCGCTTCAAGCAGCGCCTTTTGCAGGCCTTCGGCCAGCGTCGCGCCGGTGACGGTGCTGTCATAAAACAAGGCTTCGGCCTTGCCATCGGGGGCACGCTTGAGGCCGGCCACGGCCGAGGCATCAGCGCCGAGGGCCTGCAGTTTCTTGAGCAGCGCGGGGGTGGCGTTGCCGGAGGCATCGAGTCCGACTGCCACCGGCATCAGTTTTTGCGACACCGCCTTGTCGGCGCCTTGCGCTGCGACGGCCGTCACATGGGCGGCCAGCCGCCGCGGCGAGGCAAAGGCAGTGAGCACGGAATCGGCGCTGGTCAGACCCTGGGCCTTGAGTTGCTCGAACAACACGCCGGCAAACGCATCGCCGAGTTTTTTGAGCGCCTTGGGCGGCAGCTCTTCCACAAACAGTTCGACCAGAAGGTTTTTTGTTGTCATTTCTTATGCAGCCTTCTTCGTCATCTGGTCCACCCACTCGCGCGGCGCCATCGGGAAGCCCAGACGCTCGCGGCTTTCGTAATAACTTTGCGCCACGGCGCGCGCCAGATTCCGGATGCGGCCGATGTAGGCGGCACGCTCGGTCACGCTGATCGCGCCGCGCGCGTCCAGCAGGTTGAAGCTGTGCGCCGCTTTCAGCACCTGCTCGTAGGCCGGCAGCGCCAGTTGCACGCTGATCAGGTGTTTGGCCTGCTTTTCATGCGCGCTGAAGGCGGTGAATAAAAAGTCGGCATCGCTGTGCTCGAAGTTGTAGGTCGATTGTTCGACCTCGTTCTGCTTATAGACGTCGCCGTAGCTGAGTTTGGATCCGTCCGCACCCTCGCTCCAGGTCAGGTTGTAGACGTTGTCCACCCCCTGCAGGTACATCGCCAGGCGCTCCAGGCCGTAGGTGATCTCGCCGGTGATGGGCTTGCAGTCGATGCCGCCGACCTGCTGGAAATAGGTGAACTGCGTGACCTCCATGCCGTTGAGCCAGACCTCCCAGCCCAGGCCCCAGGCGCCCAGCGTCGGGTTCTCCCAGTCGTCCTCGACAAACCGGATGTCGTTCTTTTTCAGGTCGAAACCCAGCGCTTCCAGCGAACCGAGATACAGCTCCAGGATGTTGGCCGGCGCCGGCTTGAGCACCACCTGGTACTGGTAGTAGTGCTGCAGGCGGTTCGGGTTTTCGCCGTAACGGCCGTCCTTGGGCCGGCGGCTCGGCTGCACATAAGCCGCTTTCCAGGGCTCGGGACCGAGCGCGCGCAAAAAGGTCGCGGTGTGCGAGGTGCCGGCGCCGACTTCCATGTCATAGGGCTGCAAAAGCGCGCAGCCCTGCGCGTCCCAGTAGGACTGCAACTTCAAGATGATTTGCTGAAAGGTCAACATAGATAGGTGTGCCGCGACGCCGGGTCACGGATAAGGGACCGCACGGGCTGAACCCGCGAAAACCCTTGATTTTACGGAGCTTTTTCCGGTTTACCCTCAGGCACAGAGAAAGTGCCATGACAACACAACAACTGATCCTCACGCTGGTCCTGGCGACCATGGTTTTTTCGGTCGCCCTCGAGCTGCGCATCGAGGACTTCCGGCGTGTGGCCAAAACGCCGCGCGCGGTGATCTGCGGGCTGATCCCGCAATTCATCCTGCTGCCGGTCGGCACCTGGGCCGCCACCCTGCTGCTGGACCTGCCGCCGAATGTCGAAGCCGCAATGATCCTGGTCGCGGCCTGCCCCGGCGGCAGCCTCAGCAATGTGATCACCCACCTGGGGCGCGGCAACACCGCGCTGTCGGTCAGCGTGTCGGCGGTGGCCAGCGTCATCGCGCTGGTGGCCACCCCCCTGAACTTCAGCTGGATGATTGCCACCAACCCGGCCACCGCGGCCTGGATCCGTGAACTCCGCATCGATCCTTCGGGCATCTGGCTGAGCCTGCTGCTGCTGCTGGCCGTGCCGATGACGCTGGGCCTGCTGTTTTCGCACAAGCTGCCGATGCTGACGGCGCGCATCCGCAAGCCACTGGGCAATTTCGCAGTGATCTGCCTGCTGCTGTTCATCGTGGCCGGCCTGGTCAAGGAGCGCCAGTTGCTGACGCTGGGCCTGCTGCCGACGCTGCTGATCGTGGTGGTCCACAACGCCTGCGGCCTGTTGTTCGGCTGGCTTACCAGCGTCGCCATGCGGGTCAGCGAGAAAGACCGGCGGGCCGTGATGATCGAGGGCGGCATGCAGAATTCGGGGCTGGCGCTGGGTATCATCGGCGTGCAGTTCGGCAGCGACCTCGGCATGGTGACCGTGGCCAGCCTGTGGGGCATCTGGCATATCGTGAGCGGCCTGGCCATGGTGGCCTGGTGGAGGAGACAAGATGCTCGATCTTCTGTTTAAAAGTGCTACCGTGGTCGATGGCCGCGGCGGCGAACCCTTTGTCGCCGATGTCGGCGTGCGCGGCGGGCGCATCGTGGACGTCGGCGCCATCAGCGAAGCCGCGCACGAAACCGTCGATGCCCATGGCCTGTGGCTGACGCCCGGTTTTGTCGACATCCACACGCATTACGACGGCCAGGTGACCTGGGACGCCAACTTCACACCCAGCATTTACCACGGCGTGACCACGCTGGTGATGGGCAACTGCGGCGTCGGTTTTGCGCCGGTGCGGCCCGGCCACCAGGACGACCTGATCAAGCTGATGGAAGGGGTGGAGGACATTCCCGGCGCGGCGCTGCATGAGGGCATACGCTGGGACTGGGAGAGTTTTCCGCAGTACATGGACGCTCTCGAGAAAACCCCGCGCAGCCTGGACTACCTGGTGCAGGTGCCGCACGACCCGCTGCGCATGTATGTGATGGGTGAACGCGCAGTGGCCAAACAAATCGCTACGGCAGAAGACATCGCCGCCATGCGCGCGCTGCTTCGTGAGGCGCTGCAGGCCGGCGCGGCCGGCTTCAGCACCGGCCGCAGCGACAACCACCGCACCTCCGAAGGCAAGGAAACCCCGGCCGCCGAGGCCACCGCCGCCGAACTGACAGGCCTGGCCGGCGCGTTTGAAGGTATCCCGCATGGCGTGCTGCAGGTGGTCAGCGATTTCGATTTGTTGCAAGGGCCGCAGCGCTTCGACGCCGAGTTCGACCTGGTCGAGCAGATGGCGCAAGCCAGCGGCAAACCGCTGTCCATGACCTGGCTGCAGCGCGACCCGGGCGGCGAACAATACCAGGCGATACGCGAACGCGTCGACCAGGCGGTGGCCGCCGGCCTGCCCTTGTTTCTGCAGGCGGCGGTGCGCGGCATCGGCGTGATCAACGGGCTGGACGCGAGTTTCCACCCCTTCATGGGTTTCCCCGGCTACAAGGAAGTCGCGCACCTGCCGCTGGCCGAACGCGCCGCGGCGCTGCGTGAGCCGGCCCGCAAGGCGCGCATCCTCGCCGAAAAGTCAGAGCGCCTGGCCGGCGACGGCACGGCGATTCCGCCGCTGGTGGACATCCTGCTGGCGCGCATCGACATGATCAGCGGCCGCATGTTCCCGCTGGATGACAAACTCAACTACGAGCCCTCGGTGATGCAGAGTTTTCTGGTGCAGGCGAAGCAGCGCGGCATCACGCCGCTGGAAGCGCTGTACGACCACCTGGCCGGCGGCGATGGCAGCCAGCTGATCTACTTCCCGATCTTCAACTACAACAGCGGCTCGCTGGACGCGGTGCGGCAGATGCTGGACCATCCACGCGTGTTGTCCAGCCTCAGCGATGCCGGCGCGCATGTCGGCACGGTCTGCGACGCGAGTTTCACCACCTTCATGCTGACCCACTGGGTGTTGGGCCGCGCTGAAGGCAAGCTGCCACTGGGACGCGCAGTGGAAATGCTGACGCGGCGCAATGCGCGTTACCTGGGGCTGACGGACCGCGGCGAGATCGCGCCCGGCCAGCGCGCCGACCTGAACCTGATAGCTCCGCAACGCCTGAGCGTGGGCAGGCCGGCGCTGGTGCGCGACCTGCCGGCTGGCGGCAAGCGTTTTCTGCAGAAGGCCGAAGGTTATGTGGCGACCTGGGTCGCCGGTGTCGCGGTGCAGCGTGAGGGTGAGATCACCGCAGAACGTCCAGGGCGGCTGGTTCGCATGGGCCAGGCTGCTTCCTGATTTTCAAAGCCGAATCAGCCTCCAGCCCATAAGCGGCAAGGGCAAACAGCTCCTGTTTTGATAGCGCCTGCGGGGCGTATCAGCGCCGGCGGCGCGCCAGCCAGGCCAGCAGCACCAGCAGACCGGCCCCGCCCCAGAAGGGCCAGAGCCCATAAGCCGCGACCCACCGGGCATACGGCGTCAGGCCGTTCCGGCCCTCGACCTGGCCGACCAGCGCGCCGCGCGTGTGGCGCGGCAGTTCGTGGGTGACCCGGCCCGTGTGGTCAATGATGACGGTGGCGCCGGTGTTGGTGGCGCGGATCATCGGACGTTCGAACTCCAGCGCGCGCATGCGCGAGATCGCCAGGTGCTGGTCGATCGCCACCGTGTTGCCGAACCAGCCGATGTTGCTGACATTGACCAGGATGGTGGGCGCCGTCGCCACGTCGGAAAACGCTACCGCCAGCTCCTCGCCGAACAGGTCCTCGTAGCAGATGTTGGGCGCCAGCCGCTGGCCTTGCCACTCAAAGGACGGCTGACCGAGCGCGCCGCGGCTGAAGTCACCGAGCGGGATGTTCATCAGGTTGATGAACCAGCGAAAGCCCGGCGGCACAAATTCGCCGAAAGGCACCAGGTGGTGTTTGTCGAAGTGGTAGACAGGCACCGGGCCGGCCGCGCCGGCCGCCGGTGTCGGCTTGAGCCCCACCACCGAATTGGCGTAGCCGGCCTCGTAGCTGCCGCGCGGGATACCGATCAGCGCAGCCTGCCCGCCCGTGGCAAAACGCGTTTGCAGGGCGCGCCAGTAGCCTTCGGGCAGTTGCTGCGGCAGCAGCGGCAAGGCGGTTTCGGGCGCCACCACCAGGGCGGTTCTTGCGCCCTGCAACTGCTCGGCGTACCAGCGCAGCGCGGTCGGCAAGCCGCTGCCCGGCTGGAATTTTTCGTTCTGCGGGATATTGCCCTGCAGCAGCGTGACCTGCAGGCTGCCCGCGGGTGTGGACGTGGTGCGCCCGGCCAGCAGGGCGACACCCACCACCACCAGCGCCGTCAGCGGGAACAGCAGCACCTGGCGCCGCGACTGGCCCCAGCCCGCGAGGCCGGCAGCCAGAAAGGCGGCCAGGAAAGTGATGCCATGCACACCGATCCAGCGTGCGTAGTCGTCAAGCCAGCCGCTCAAATGGGCATAACCGGCCTGGCCCCAGGGAAAGCCGGTGAAGAACTGGACGCGCGCCAGCTCGGCCAGCAGCCACAGCGCCGCAAACACCAGCGCGCGGCGCGTGCGGCCCGCCGGCGCGATGGCCACAAACACCGCGCTGGCCAGCGCGTAGTAGGTGCCCAGAAAAATCGCCAGTCCGAGCACGGCCAGCACCGCCAGCGGCGACGCCAGCCCGCCATAGGTGTGCAGCGAGATGAACAGCCACCAGAAAATGCCGCACAGCCAGGCGGTGGCAAACAGCCAGCCCAGCGTCAGCCCCTGACGAAAACTGCGGCAGCGGTCCAGTTGCCAGGCCAGCCCGGCCAGCGCCAGCAACTGCAGCCACCAGACCGGCTGACCCTGCGGCAAGCCGAAGGTGAAGGGCCAGGCGATGCTGGCCGCGTGGGCCGCGCCGGCGAGCAGCACCCAGATCATGCGCAGCACCGACAGGCCCTGCTTCTTCTGTTTCGGGTAACCGATGTGCTCAAGCAGCGCCGGCAGGGTCGGCATCGAAGACATCATGCTGTCGATGGTCTGCCGTCCCATGCTGCGTCGTCTTTACGGAGCAGGGGTGTCGGCAGCGGCGGCCGGCGACACCTTGAACCAGCGAACGGCACCGCCCTTGGTGTGCAGCACGGTGAACTGCAAACCGGCCAGCACATAGACCTCGCCGCGTTTGGGCACGTGGCCCATCTCGTGCGCGACCAGGCCGCCGATGGTTTCGAAGTCTTCGTCCAGCAGCTTGACGCCGAAAGCCTCGCTGACACGCTCGATCGAGGTGTCGCCGCTGACGCGGTAGGTGTGGTCGGAGAGGCCGAAGATGTCGCCGTCGTCCTCGGCGATGTCGAACTCGTCCTCGATTTCGCCGACGATCTGTTCGAGCACGTCTTCAATCGTGATCAGGCCGGCCACGCGGCCGAACTCGTCGATCACGATGGCCAGGTGGTTGCGGTTGCCGCGGAACTCGCGCAGCAGGTCGTTCAGGCCCTTGCTTTCGGGCACAAACACCGCCGGGCGCAACAGCGCGCGGATGTTCAGTTCCGGCGCGCGCTGCAGCTTCAGCAAGTCCTTGGCCATCAGGATGCCGATGATGTTTTCCTTCTCGTTTTCATAAACGGGAAAACGCGAATGGGCGGTGTCGATCACCAGGTGCAGCAACTCGTCGAAAGGCGCGTCGATGTTGACGGCATCCATGCGCGGCGCGGCCACCATCACGTCGCCGGCCGTCATGTCGGCCATGCGGATCACGCCTTCCAGCATCTCGCGACTTTGCGCGCCAATGACATCGTTGTCCTGGGCTTCGACCAGGGTTTCGATCAGTTCGTCTTTGGAATCGGGCCCCGGGTGGAGCATCTCGGCGAGCTTTTGCAGAAAGCCGCGTTTGTCTTCCGGTTTGGAAGATCTACTGGGGGGGTTGTCGGACACGGGCGGTGCGCGGTAGTTGGCAAGCTGACAAGGATACCGTATTCCCCCGTTAGGCCCTCGCCGGCCGCGGGGAAATCGCGCCACGAGACACCAGATCAGCGCTGCGGCATGTCCTTGACCGAATAGCCGAGGCTGACAGTGGCATCTGCCGGAATCGGCGGCATGCTGTCGTTCCAGCGGACCCAGGCCTCGCGCAGCGCCGCCAGCCGCGCCGGTTCGCGGGCTGCCAGATTGGCACGTTCGCGCTCGTCGGCGGCGATGTCGAACAGGTAGTCGTTGCCGTCCACCCGCAAATACTTCCAGTCGCCGTCGCGCAGCGCGCGCTGGCCGCGGTGGTTCATGCGCCAGTAAAGCGGCCGGTGAAACTGCCGCGCCGGTTGCTGCAGCACGGGCAGCAGCGAAACGCCATCCAGCGGGTAGGCGGGGTCGGCCGCCACGCCGGCGGCATCCAGCAGCGTGGCCGACCAGTCCATGCTCATGCAGTGCTGCCCGCTGACACCGCCTTTTTCGATCACCGCCGGCCAGTGCGCAATCCAGGGCACGCGGATGCCGCCCTCGGTGAGGTCCATCTTGCCGCCCACCAGCGGCCAGCTGTCGGAAAACCGTTCGCCGCCGTTGTCGCTGGTGAACACCACCAGGGTGTTGTCAGCCAGCCCGTGCCGGCGCAGGGCGTCCATCATCTGCCCTATGCCTTCGTCCATGTGGTGGATCATGCGGCGGTAGCTGTGGATGTTGCCACCGTGCAGGTGAAACAGGTTGTCGCGGATGTCCTGCGCCAGCGCCTCGTCCTCACGCGTTTCCCAGGGCCAGTGCGGCGCGGTGTAATGCATGCTCAGAAAAAAAGGCGTGCCGGCGTGGGCCCCAGCGGCCATGCGTTCCACATAGTCCACGGCGCGCTGCGTGATCAGGTCGGTCAGGTAGCCGGCCTCCCTTTTTTCCTCCTCGCCAAACCACAGGTCGTGGCTGCCGCCGGAGCTGCAATGGGTGAAGTAGTCCACCCCGCCGGACATGGGGCCGAAAAATTCCTCATAGCCCGAGCGCAGCGGCCCGAACGACGGCGGGTAGCCCAGGTGCCATTTGCCGATCAGGGCGGTGCGGTAGCCGCTCGCCTTGAGCAGTGAAGGCAGTGTCGGGTGTTCGGGCGGCAGGCCCAGCGTGGTGCTGCCGCGGCTTTTGTTGTTGATCGGCTCTTCGGCAGCGCCGCGCAGGCGGTACTGGTAACGCGCGGTCATCAGGGCAAAGCGGGTGGGCGAACACACCGGGGCGTTGGAATACCCCTGGGTGAACTTCATGCCCGCGGCGGCCAGGCCGTCGAGCACCGGCGAGACCGGCGCCCGGCCGCCGTAGCAGCCCAGGTCGGCATAACCGAGGTCGTCCGCAACGATGAAGACGATATTGGGGCGGGAGGAGGCGGTCAAGCTGTGTTCACCCGTTCAGGATTCGGGCTTGAAGCCGGAGCGCCGGATCACCGGTGTCCACTGCGTGTTGAAGGCCTTGAACGATGCCTCGGTCTGCGCCTGGGTCATGGCGACCGGCACCATGTTGGCGGCGGTGAATTTGGCACGCGTTTCGGGCTCGGACATGATCTGGAACACCGCCTTGCTGAGCAGCTCCACCGTGGCCCGCGGCGTGGTGGACGGCGCGAAAAACGTGTTCCAGCCGACCGCACTGAGCGGCAGTCCCTGCTCCTTGAACGTCGGAACATTCGGCGAAAACGGCGAACGCCTGAGACCCGAGGTCGCCAGGATGCGCAGCTTGCCGCCCTCGTGGTGCGGCAGCAGCGAGTCCAGCGTATCAAACGCCAGGGGAATCTGCCCGCCGATCAGGTCGGTGATCAGCGGAGCCGACCCCCGGTAACCCACCACCTCGATGTTCACCTGCGCCATGTAGCTGAGCATCAGCGAGAAAAAGTGCGGCAGGCTGCCGGTGCCGGGGACGCCGGCATTGGCCTTGGCCGGATTGGCCCGGATCCAAGCGAGCATGTGCTGCACCTCCTTGACCGGCAGCGCAGAACCGACCGCCACGCCAAAGTCGTAATCCGTGACAGCGGCGACCGGCACGTAGTCTTTCTGCACGTCATATTTGAGGTCTTTGTAGATCAGGGGTGACACGCTCATCACGGCCGGGTTGGCCAGCAGCAGCACCGTCTGGTCCGGCGGCGTGTTGACCAGTTGCTGCGCAGCCAGCCGGCC
>PNNC01000070.1 GCA_013824015.1 Polaromonas sp. | reverse complement strand
AACCTGTTTGCCGAGTTTGACCACACCGCGCCCGAAGACCTGCCCAGCGGCGACGTCAAGTACCACCAGGGTTTCAGCTCGGACGTGACCACGCCCGGCGGCCCGGTGCACCTGAGCCTGGCCTTCAACCCGTCCCACCTCGAGATCGTCAACCCGGTCGTTGAAGGCTCGGTGCGCGCCCGCATGGACCGCCGCGCCGATCCGAAGGGCCTGCAGGTGCTGCCGGTGCTGGTGCATGGCGATGCCGCGTTCGCAGGGCAGGGCGTTGTCATGGAAACGCTGGCGCTGGCCGAAACCCGTGGTTATTCCACCGGCGGTACGGTGCACATCGTGATCAACAACCAGATCGGTTTCACCACCAGCGACCCGCGTGACAGCCGCTCGACGCTGTATTGCACCGACGTCGTGAAGATGATTGAAGCGCCGGTGCTGCATGTCAACGGCGACGATCCGGAAGCCGTGGTGCTGGCCACCCAGCTCGCGCTCGAGTTCCGCATGGCGTTCCAGAAGGACGTGGTGGTCGACATCATCTGCTTCCGCAAACTCGGTCACAACGAGCAGGACACGCCCGCGCTGACCCAGCCGCTGATGTACAAGAAGATTGCCCAGCACCCCGGCACGCGCAAGCTTTACGCCGACAAGCTGTCGGCCCAGGGCATGGGCGAAACGCTGGGTGACGACATGGTCAAGGCCGTGCGCGCTGCGCTGGATGCCGGCAAGAGCACCTTCGACCCGGTGGTCACCAATTTCAAGAGCAATTACGCGGTCGACTGGAGTCCTTACCTCGGCAAGAAGTGGACCGATGCCGGCGACACCGCCATCCCGATGGCCGAATGGAAACGTCTGGCCGAAAAAATCAGCGCCATTCCCTCCACCGTGACAGCGCATCAGCTGGTCAAGAAGGTTTACGACGACCGTGCGGCGATGGGTCGCGGCGACATCCCGGTGGACTGGGGCATGGGTGAGCACATGGCGTTTGCCTCGCTGGTCGCCAGCGGCTACCCGGTGCGCCTGTCGGGCGAGGATTGCGGTCGCGGCACCTTCACGCACCGCCACGCCGTGATTCACGACCAGAACCGCGAAAAATTCGACACCGGTACCTACGTGCCGCTGCAGAATGTGGCCGACAACCAGGCGCCGTTTGTGGTGATCGACTCCATCCTGTCGGAGGAAGCCGTGCTGGCTTTCGAGTACGGCTATGCGTCCAACGACCCGAACACGCTGGTGATCTGGGAAGCCCAGTTCGGCGATTTTGTCAACGGCGCGCAGGTCGTGATTGACCAGTTCATTGCTTCCGGTGAAGTCAAGTGGGGCCGCGTCAATGGCATCACGCTGATGCTGCCGCACGGCTACGAAGGCCAGGGCCCCGAGCACAGCTCGGCGCGTCTTGAGCGTTTCATGCAGCTGTCGGCCGACACCAACATGCAGGTGGTGCAGCCGACAACGGCCGCGCAGATCTTCCATGTGTTGCGCCGCCAGATGGTGCGCAACCTGCGCAAGCCGCTGGTGATCATGACGCCCAAGTCGCTGCTGCGCAACAAGGACGCCACCTCGCCGCTGAGCGAGTTCACCAAGGGCAGCTTCCAGACCGTGATTCCGGACAACCACGAACTCAAGGCCGACAAGGTCAAGCGCGTGATTGCCTGCTCCGGCAAGGTGTACTACGACCTGGCCAAGAAGCGCGAGGAAAAAGGCGCGGACGACGTCGCCATCCTGCGCGTCGAGCAGCTCTATCCCTTCCCGCACAAGGCGTTTGCCAGCGAACTCAAAAAGTACCCCAATCTCACCGAGGTGGTGTGGTGCCAGGACGAGCCGCAAAACCAGGGCGCGTGGTTCTTCGTGCAGCATTACATCCACGAGAACATGTCGGAAGGCCAGAAGCTGGGTTACTCCGGCCGCGCCGCCTCCGCTTCGCCGGCCGTGGGTTATTCGCACCTGCACCAGGAGCAGCAGAAGGCGCTGGTGGATGGCGCATTCGGCAAGCTCAAGGGCTTCATCCTGACCAAATAAGAAACGGCCGCACGCGCCCCATGGCGCGTGCCTGGTCAACTTCCCACACACCGAAAGAATTTACATGGCTACCGTAGAAGTCAAAGTCCCCCAGCTGTCCGAGTCCGTCGCCGAAGCGACCATGCTGCAGTGGAAGAAAAAAGTCGGCGATGCCATCGCCATCGATGAAATCCTGATCGAGATCGAAACCGACAAGGTGGTGCTGGAAGTGCCGGCCCCGGCAGCCGGCGTGTTGTCGGAAATCCTGGTGGCCGATGGCGGCACCGTGACCGCCGAGCAGCTGATTGCCCGCATCGATACCGAAGGCAAGGTCGCCGCTGCTGCGCCCGCGGCGGCAGCCGCAGCACCTGCACCGGCAACTGCCGCGGCGCCGGCACCAGCTCCCGCGGCAAGCGGCGGCAGCATGGCCGGCGTGGCGATGCCTGCCGCGGCCAAACTGATGGCCGACAACCAGCTGGCGTCCGGCTCGGTGGCCGGCACCGGCAAGGACGGCCGGGTCACCAAGGGTGATGTGCTGGGCGCAGTGGCCTCCGGCTCTGCTCCTAAAGTTGTAGCTGCCAGCCCAATCCCGACAGGGGCTCCGGCCACTTCTTTGCCGCAGGTGGCAGCGCCTGCCAAAACGAACGATCTGGGTGACCGCCCCGAGCAGCGCGTGCCCATGAGCCGCCTGCGCGCGCGTATCGCCGAGCGCCTGCTGCAGTCGCAATCGACCAACGCCATCCTGACCACCTTCAACGAGGTGAACATGGCGCCGGTGATGGAAATGCGCAAACGCTTCCAGGAAAAGTTCGAGAAAGAGCACGGCACCAAGATCGGTTTCATGAGCTTCTTCGTCAAGGCCGCGGTGCATGCGCTGAAAAAATACCCGGTGCTCAACGCCTCGGTGGACGGCAATGACATCGTGTACCACGGCTACTTCGACATCGGTATCGCCGTCGGTTCGCCGCGTGGCCTGGTGGTGCCCATCCTGCGCAACGCCGACCAGATGAGTTTTGCCGACATCGAAAAGAAGATCGCTGAATACGGCGCCAAGGCGCGTGACGGCAAGCTGGGCATTGAAGAGATGACTGGCGGCACCTTCTCGATCTCCAATGGCGGTGTGTTCGGCTCCATGCTGTCCACCCCCATCATCAACCCGCCGCAGTCGGCCATCCTCGGCGTGCACGCGACCAAGGACCGTGCCGTGGTCGAGAACGGCCAGATCGTGGTGCGCCCGATGAACTACCTGGCGATGAGCTACGACCACCGCATCGTGGACGGCCGTGAAGCCGTGCTCGGCCTGGTGGCGATGAAGGAAGCGCTGGAAGATCCGGCACGTCTTTTGTTTGACATCTAAACCGCTGGACGGAAAGTACGTGTCGCTCAATGTAGAACACGAAATTTCTCGTGAGCGACGGGTCTGATTTACACGTCAAGCGCGAGGGTAACTATGCAAAAAATAGTCGCACTTATTCTAACGACGTGGAGTGGATTTTGTTCTGCCGAGTCTTTTTCCGGTAGTTACAGAATGGATTGCCTTCCAATAGGTGAAACATTTGAATTTATGCGCCGCTGTGAATTGGACCTCGCAAGAGGAAAATCATTTACGTTCAAGTTGACTCAAGGTCGTGATGGAAGTTGGCAAGTAGAGCCATCGTTGTCGGGCTCTGAAAATTCGGAATCGCTCAGGAAAGTAGTTTCAGAAGGCTACTCTTGTTTGGAATCCAAATCGGAATTGATATGTGAAGTGCCGAAAAACGTGGATAGTTTTCCTGCGGGTAAGGGCACTGCGATTCGTTCTCGATCAGGTTTGGTTGGGATTAATCCCTATGCAGGATATTTTGATTTGATTAAGGTGAAAGACTGATGAGCAAACAATTCGACGTCATCGTCATCGGCGGCGGCCCCGGCGGCTACATTGCCGCCATCCGCGCCGCGCAACTCGGTTTCAACGTCGCCTGTATCGACGAGTGGAAAAACGCCAAGGGCGGCCCGGCCTTGGGCGGCACCTGCACCAACGTCGGCTGCATCCCCTCCAAGGCGCTGCTGCAGTCGTCGGAGCATTACGACCACGCCAGCCACCACTTTGCCGAGCACGGCATAGCGGTCAAGGGCCTGGAACTCGACGTCGCCAAAATGCTGGCGCGCAAGGACAACGTCGTCAAGCAGAACAACGACGGCATCGTCTACCTGTTCAAGAAAAACAAGGTCACCTTTTTCCACGGCCGCGGCTCGTTTGCCGCAGCCAAAGACGGTCTCTATGACATCCAGGTCGCCGGCGCTGCCGAAGAAACCATCTCCGGCAAACATGTCATCGTGGCGACGGGCTCCAGCGCCCGGGCGCTGCCCGGCGCGCCCTTTGACGAGGAGAACATCCTCTCGAACGACGGCGCCTTGCGCATCGGTGCTGTCCCGAAAAAGCTGGGCCTGATCGGCTCCGGCGTGATCGGTCTGGAGATGGGTTCGGTCTGGCGCCGTCTCGGCGCTGAAGTCACGGTGCTGGAAGGCCTGCCGACCTTCCTGGGCGCGGTGGACCAGCAAATCGCCAAGGAAGCCAAAAAGGCGTTCGACAAGCAGGGCCTGAAAATTGCGCTGGGCGTGAAGGTTGGTGAAGTCAAGAACGGGAAAAAAGGCGTCAGCGTGGCCTACACCGATGCCAAGGGTGAGGCCCAGACGCTGGAGGTGGACAAGCTGATCATCTCGATCGGCCGGGTCGCCAATACACAAGGCCTGAATCCCGAAGCGGTGGGCCTGAAGCTCGACGAACGCGGCGCCGTGGTGGTCGATGACGAGTGCAAAACCAGCCTGCCCAATGTCTGGGCGGTGGGTGACGTGGTGCGGGGCCCGATGCTGGCGCACAAGGCCGAGGAAGAGGGCGTGGCCGTCGCCGAGCGCATCGCCGGCCAGCACGGTCATGTCAACTTCAACACCATTCCGTGGGTGATTTACACCAATCCCGAGATCGCGTGGGTCGGCCAGACCGAGGAACAGCTGAAGGCGGCTGGCCGCGCCTACAAGGCGGGCACCTTCCCCTTCATGGCCAACGGCCGCGCGCGTGCGCTGGGGGATACCACCGGCATGGTCAAGATGCTGGCCGATGCCACCACCGACGAGATCCTCGGTGTGCACATCGTCGGGCCAATGGCCAGTGAACTGATTGCCGAGTGTGTGGTGGCCATGGAGTTCAGGGCCAGTTCGGAAGATATCGCCAGAATCTGCCATGCCCATCCCTCGCTCAGTGAGGCGACCAAGGAAGCGGCGCTGGCCGTCGACAAACGCACGTTGAATTTCTGAGCGCGCTGGTCAACGACACCATGTCCGTCAGTTCGGAGTACGCGGCTGAGCTGAAGACGCGTGGCTACACCAGCGATCCGGCGCAGTTGCGCGCGGTCGCTGCGCTGGAGCGTTGCGCCACCGAGTGGGCAGCGTTCAAGGAAAAGCGTTCCAATCCGCTGAAGAAGCTGATCAACCGGCCCGACATCCCGCGGGGTGTCTACATGCACGGCGGCGTCGGGCGCGGCAAGAGCTTTTTGATGGACTGCTTTTACAACGCGGTTCCGCTCAAACGCAAGACGCGGCTGCATTTTCACGAGTTCATGCGGGAAGTGCACCGCGAGTTGCGGGACCTGCAGGGCATGGCCAATCCGCTGGACGAGCTGGGCAAGCGCATTGCCAGGCGTTACCGGCTGATCTGTTTTGACGAATTCCACGTCGCCGACATCACCGACGCGATGATTCTGCATCGCCTGCTGACGGCCTTGTTCGACAACGGGGTGGGTTTTGTCACCACCTCGAACTTTCACCCCGACGACCTGTATCCCAACGGCATGCACCGGGAGCGCATCCTGCCGGCCATCGAACTGCTCAAGGACAACCTGGAAGTGCTGAGCGTGGACAACGGCACCGATTACCGCCGGCGCACACTCGAACAGGTCCGGCTGTATCACACGCCGCTGGGCCCGGCGGCAGACGCTGAAATGAAGGAAACTTTTGAGCGCTTGGCCGAGTCCCAGGATGAGTCGCCCGTGCTGCAGATCGAATCCCGCCAGATCCAGGCCCGGCGCAAGGCCGGGGGGGTCGTCTGGTTCGACTTCAAGACCCTCTGCGGCGGGCCACGTTCGCAAAACGATTACCTGGAGATTGCCACCCAGTTCCACACCGTGCTGCTCAGCGATGTACCTTACATGCCGGTTCGCATGGCCTCGGAGGCCAGGCGCTTTACCTGGCTGGTGGACGTGCTTTATGACCGTCGGGTCAAGCTGATCATGTCGGCCGAGGTGCTGCCAGAAGCGTTGTATACCGAAGGCCCCCTGGCGCACGAGTTCCCCAGAACCATCTCCAGGCTCAACGAGATGCAATCCGCCGAATTTCTGGCGCTGGAACGGCGGGACGTGGACACCACCCTGACATGAAAAAGACACTTCTTTTACTGCTTCTTCTGAGTTCAGGTCTGATCGCCGTGGCGCAGCCCCGGGAGGATCTCTTCCTGGCCGCGGCGCAAAAGGAACGCGAGCGCATCAACACCGAGCGGCTGGCCCTGGAGGCCGGATTCGATGTGCAGGAGGCCGCCTGTTACAAGAAGTTCTTTACCAACAGCTGCCTCAAGGAAATCCAGCCGCGGCGGCGTGAAGCCCTGGCCCTGCTGCGGCAGCAGGAAGTGGCCCTGAATGACCGGGAGCGCAAGGAAAAGGCTGCCGCCCAGATTCTGAAGACAGAGGAAAAATCGTCGCCGGAAGCGCTGCAGCAGGCCGCCGAGCGGCGTGAGCAGGCCCTGGAGGAAGCGCGCCAGCGCGTGGAGCGCTCCCAGCAGAAGGCCGACGAGCGATTGACGCTGAAGCAAAACGAAGCGCTCAATGCCGCAGAAACCGCGAAAAAGGCGAAAGGCTCGCAGGAACGGGCGCAGGCGCGCGTGGAGCAAAGAGCCACCGTCGCGGACGAGGTCAAAAAATACAACGACAAGCAGCAGGAAGTCAGGGATCGCAAGGCGAGCCGCGAACAAAAGCAGCGCGAGCAGACGAAAGCGCCCGCCAAGCCCTTGCCCACGCCTCCCTAGGGGCGCCCAGCCTTACTCGAGGGCTTCCAGCTTGACAATGACCAGCGACAGGTTGTCGCCCCCGCCATGCGCGCGCGACCGGGCTTTCTGAATCAGGAACTCGGTGGCTTCCCGCGGTGACAGCATGGACAGCGCCGAGCCCATTTCGCTGGGACTGAAATAGTGCCAGACACCATCGCTGCAGGCGATCAGGGAGTCTCCGGGCCGCATTTGCGGTATGAAGTGCGGAGTGACCGGCGGCCCTTCCTCGGTGCCTAGGCAGCCCATCAGGATGTTGGACTGCGGGTGCACATTGGCTTCGTCTTCCGTGATCTCTCCCTTGTCCACCAATGTCTGGACGTAGGAGTGGTCGATGGTCCGCTTGACCAGCTTGGCGCCGTGAAAATGATAAACGCGTGAATCGCCCGCATGCACCCAGTGGCAATCGCCGGTCGGGTTGATCAAAAACGCAGCCAGAGTGCTGTGGGGTTCCTGTTCGGCGGAAATCGCCGTCAGCTTGATGACGGTGTGCGCTTCCTCAACCAGTTGCCTGAGCATGGCTGCGGCATCATCACTGGCCGGCGCATAACGCTCGAACAGCTGTCTGGCAGTCATCATCACCTGGTCCGAGGCCTTGCGCCCGCCGCTGCGTCCGCCCATGCCGTCGGCAACAATTCCGAGCATGCAGCCGGCAATGCGCGGATGGCTGATCAGGGCCACCTGGTCCTGCTGATAGTCGCGGTCTCCCTTGTGGATACCGGTGGACGCTGTGATTCGATAACCTTTGGACATCTTGGCATGGGTCGAGTCATGTGGACTCGATTTATCTCCGTATTGGACGTATTATCAGATGAAGCAGCCCGCGCGGACAAAAAACATTGGACCTGAATTTACACTCCCCGGAGCGCCGGCTGATTGAGCTCAAGATCGAACACGCTGACCTCAATGCCCTGGTCGACATCACCTCCCATGCCATTCCGATCGACGAGCTGATGCTCCGGCGCCTGAAAAAGCGACGCCTGCTGTTGCGTGACCAGATCGCCCAGCTGGAGTTGTCGCTGGATCCTCCCGAGCCCGCCTGATGGATCTGGCATCCCAGGTTCTGGCGGCCTTCGCCCCCGATGGCGTGTTGTCGCGCGCCACCGACCACTTTGTTCCCCGCAGCGGGCAGACCGACATGGCGCTGGCCGTGGCGCAGGCCATCGAAGGCGCCTATCCGCTGGTCGTCGAGGCGAGTACCGGGGTCGGCAAGACATTTTCCTATCTGGTGCCGGCCTTGCTCAGCGGTGAGCGTGTGTTGCTGTCAACCGCGACCAAGGCGCTGCAGGACCAGCTGTTCGGGCGCGATCTGCCGGCCCTGGTCAAGGCACTCGGTGTGCCTGTCAGCACGGCGCTGCTCAAGGGACGCGGCAGTTATCTGTGCCTGCACCGTATGGAGATGGCCCGCCATGATCCGGGCTTCCCGGAACGCAGCTCGCTGGGCGCGCTGGCCAAGGTCGAGAAGTGGGCGCAGGGCACCGCGACCGGTGACCTGGCTGAGCTGCCTGGTCTCGACGAACGCTCCCCGGTGATTCCCTGGGTGACCTCCACGCGCGAGAACTGCCTGGGCTCGCAGTGCCCGCGATTTCGGGCCTGTCATGTCAACCAGGCGCGCCGCGAGGCGATGGCGGCCGACGTGGTGGTGATCAACCACCACCTGTTTTTTGCCGACCTGACGGTACGCGAGTCGGGCATGGCGGAGTTGCTGCCCACGGTGCGCATCGCCATTTTTGACGAAGCACACCAGCTCAATGAAACCGGCGTGCAGTTTCTGGGCAGGAACCTGTCGACCGGTCAATTGCTGGATTTCTCGCGCGACATGCTGGCCACCGGACTCCAGCTGGCGCGCGGCCTGATGGATTGGCAAACGCTGTCCGGTGCGATCGAACACGCTGCGCGCGATCTGCGTTTGTCGGTGGGCAAAGCTTATCCCGGCAGCAAGCTGCGCTGGAACGAGACGGTGCCCGAGGGGCTGGAGGCCGGCGAATGGACGGCGGCGCTGGCGGCGCTCGGCAGCTCGCTGCACGCTGCCTGCGAAGCCCTGGCCACTGTGACTGAAATCGCCCCGGACTTTGTTCGCCTGCATGAACGCGCGCTGGAGCTGGCAGAACGTGCGCAGGCCTTCGGCGCCTCTCCCGAGCCGGGTGGCGTCCGCTGGCTGGACGTCGGTACCCAGTTGCGCCTGGTGGAGTCGCCGCTGGACATTGCCAAGGCCATTCACGCCAGAGTGTTCGCCGACAGCACGGCGGCGGCGAAGTCGTGGATCTTCACCTCGGCCACGCTGGGCGACGACGAGCGTCTGAGCTGGTTCACCGGGCCCTGCGGACTGGCGGAAGCGAAGGTGCTGCGGGTGGGCAGCCCGTTCGACTACGCGCGCCAGGCCGCGGTTTATGTTCCGCGCAACTTTCCCAAGCCGGGTGACCCGGCGCACACCGCGGCCGTGGCGGCCTCGGCAGCGCAGTGGGCGCGCCGGCTGGGCGGTCGCACCCTGGTACTGACCACCACGCTGCGCGCCCTGCGCGGCATTGGCGACGCGCTGCAGGCGGCTTTCGACGGCGCTGGCGATATCGAGGTGCTGGTGCAGGGGGTGCTGCCCAAACGGGTGCTGATCGAGCGCTTCCGCCGCGGTGACGAGGGCGGAGCGCGACCCTGCGTGCTGGTGGCGTCAGCCTCTTTCTGGGAGGGCATTGATGTGCCGGGCGATGCGCTGCAGCTGGTGATCATCGACAAGCTGCCTTTTCCGCCACCCAACGATCCGATGGTGGAAGCCAAGTCGCGGGCGCTGGAAGCCGAGGGAAAAAGCGCGTTCAACGACTATTTCCTGCCCGAGGCCGCGGTGGCGCTGAAGCAGGGCGCCGGCCGGCTGATCCGCCGCGAGACCGATCAGGGGGTGCTGGTGATTTGTGACAGCCGGCTGGCCGTCATGGGTTACGGCAAGCGCCTGCTGCGGGCCCTGCCACCGATGCAGCGGCTGGCTTCGGAGGGCGAACTGAACGAGCGCCTGGACCTGCTTACCAGAAGCGGTACCACGGCGTCTCCACCGACCTGAAGCCCTTGCTCAGGTACTCGCTTTGCGGGTAGCTTTTTTCCATCACGCGTTTGGTGTCGTCACGCAACTGGGCCATGCCCAGTGCATCGTAGGACTTGTACAGGATGAACAGCGCGTCTTCCAGCACCGGCACATCGCGGTACTCCGTCAGGGCGGTCTGTGCGCGGTTGATGGCCGAAATATAGGCGCCGCGGGTGTAGTAGTAACGTGCCACATGGACTTCATACTGGGCCAGCGAGTTGACGATGTAGGTCATGCGCAGCCGGGCATCGGCCGAATACTTCGATTCGGGAAAGCGGTTGACCAGGTCCTTGAAGGCCTCGAACGACTCCTTGGCGGCTTTCTGGTCACGCTCCGACAAATCCTGCTTGTACAGGAAGCTGAACAGGCCGAGGTTGTCGTTGAAGCTCACCAGGCCCTTGAGGTACAGGGCGTAATCAATCGCCGGGCTGGACGGATGCAGCTTCATGAAGCGGTCCAGCGTGGCCTGGGCCTGGGCCTGTTCGCCGCCCTTGTACTGGGCGTAGGCCTTTTCAAGTTGCGCCTGCTGGGCCAGCGGTGTGCCGGCAGCCCGGCCTTCGAGCTTTTCAAACAGCGGAATGGCCTTGTCGTAAGCGCCGGCGCTCGCTTCGTCGCGGGCCTCCGCATAAATCTTGTTCGGGCTCCAGGCGGCCGTCGGGTCCTTGACGGCGGTCGAGGAGCAGGCCGACAGCAGGGCCACGCCGGCCAGCAGCGCGGCGGCAAATGGGGATGTGGCGGGAACAACCGATAATTTGGTGGAAAACATCGCAATTGATCCTGTTAATGACTGATTCTGTACAAAGCAAATTGATTATATCGAGCGCCAGTGCCGCGGAGGAGCTGTCGGACGAGATCGCCGACGAACTGGAGGCCGGCGCCGCCTTCGAGCTGCGTCAGGTGGTGGTGCCTGCGGACAGCCATGGCGAGCGACTGGACCGCACGCTGGCGCAGGCCGTACCGGAATTTTCCCGCAGCTATTTGCAGCAATTGATTGAGGCGGGGGCGGTGCAGCTCAACGGCACGGTGCTGACCAAGTCGTCGGCCCGCGTGAAGGCCGGCAACACGCTGCAGATCGAGCTCAAGCCCACGCCGCAAAGCCAGGCCTTCAAGCCCGAAGCCATGGCGCTGGAGATTGTTTTCGAGGATGAACATTTGCTGGTGGTCAACAAGCCGGCCGGGCTGGTGGTGCATCCGGCACCCGGGAACTGGAGCGGGACGCTGCTCAATGGCCTGCTGGGACGCGACCCCGGGGCCGGCCTCTTGCCGCGCGCCGGTATTGTGCACCGGCTGGACAAGGACACCAGCGGCCTGATGGTGGTCGCGCGCCGGCGCCAGGTGATGGACCAGCTGGTGGCCATGATTGCGGCCAGGACGGTCAGCCGCGAGTACCTGGCGCTGGCCCACGGCGACTGGACCGGGCCGGCGGCGCGCCAGGTGGAGGCGCCGATAGGCCGTGACCCCCGCAACCGCCTGCGCATGGCGGTGGTGGACCTCGAGAGGAATTCCGGCAAGACGGCGTCCACCGGCATATTCCGGCTGGCCAGCGACGGGGGGTTTTGCCTGGTTCGTTGCAAGTTGCAAACCGGCCGGACCCATCAGATCCGGGTGCACATGGCTGCCATCGGTCACCCGCTGGTGAGCGACGAGGTGTATGGCGGCAAGCCCGCCGCCGGGCTCGGGCGCCAGGCCCTGCATGCGTGCCGGCTGGCGTTCGAGCATCCCGTGACCCATGCGGCGCTGGAGTTCCTGTCGCCCTTGCCGCCTGATCTGGCGGCTGCCGTGGCCGGTGTGGGGCTGGGATACAATCAAGGCCAGTAGTTTTCTGCTACCTGCACATGGCGCGCCCTGATGAAGTGCTTGCGCATGAATGTGAACTGCGCTGCCAGGCGCCTTGATCCTCGATTACTTTCGGAACCAGACCATGAATACGACGGATGCGAAGCGCGTCCTCGAAACGGCACTTATTTGCGCGCAGCAGCCCCTGCCTGTGCGCGACATGGGTGTTTTGTTCAACGGGGCGCTCACGGCCGACACCCTGAAGCTGCTGCTTGACGACCTGCAGAACGACTGGTCCGGGCGCGGCGTCGAGCTGGTCCATGTGGCCAGCGGCTGGCGTTTTCAGAGCCGCCCCGAGATGCGCGAATTCCTTGATCGCCTGCACCCCGAGAAGCCGCCGCGCTACACCCGCGCCACGTTGGAAACCCTGGCCATCATTGCCTACCGGCAGCCGGTCACGCGCGGCGACATGGAAGATATCCGCGGGGTGACCATCAACAGCATGATCCTCAAGCAGCTCGAGGACCGCGGCTGGGTGGAAGTGATCGGGCACCGCGAAACCGTCGGCCGGCCCGGCCTGTATGCCACCACGCGGCAATTCCTGGATGACCTCGGTGTCGAATCGCTCGACCAGTTGCCCGCCATGGACAACAGCGCTGCCCAGGCCTCGATGCTGGAGCAGATCGAATTTGGCCTGGCCGGCGCACCGGCTGGCGAGGGCGCGCCTGCGCCCGACGCGCCGTTGCAACTGTCCGGCGATGGCGCTGCGGACGCTGAAACCCCCACCGATTCCGAGGCGGCGTTGGCCGCAGCCAGCCCTGCCGATCCGGCAGACTTCGACAGTTCGCAGGAAGCCCCGGCCAGCGGCCAGGCATCGCCTGACCCCAACGCCTGAACGGCCACCGCATGAACCCCAATGACAATCCGGCTCCGGCCGCACCGGCCCCCCAGATTGAAGAGCAAAACAAGGCTCCAGCCCCTGTCCAGCAAGGGCAGCCCGCTCCTGATTTGATAGCATCCCAGGAGGCGTCGGCGGCTGGCGCGGAGCCCGCACCTGCGCGCCAGCCGCCACCCGTCCCTGCGCCGGCGATCCGCTTTGAAGACGTTGTCACGGGTCAATTTGACGCGGACGAGGACGATGTTGCGGTGGAACTGGCCAAACGCGTGCTTTTGCCCCAGCCGGAAACCCCCAAGCTGCACAAGGTGCTGGCCCAGGCCGGCCTGGGTTCGCGGCTCGAAATGGAGCAACTGATTCTGGAAGGGCGGATCTCCGTCAATGGCGAGCCGGCACACATCGGCCAGCGCATCCAGTTCGGCGACACCGTCAAGGTCAACGGCAAGCCGATCCGGGTGCGGATCGACCCGCCGCCGCCGCGCGTGATCGCCTATCACAAGCCGTCCGGCGAGGTGGTGTCGCATGACGATCCGCAGAACCGGCCCACGGTGTTTCGCAAGCTGCCCAAGCTGTTTCAGGGCAAATGGCAGTCGGTCGGCCGCCTTGATCTGAACACCGAAGGTTTGCTGCTGCTGACAAGCTCGGGCGAGCTGGCCAACAAGCTGATGCATCCGCGGTTTGGCCTGGAGCGCGAATATGCGGTCCGGGTGCTCGGCGCGCTGAACAACGAAGAGAAAAAACGCCTGCTCGACGGCGTGCAGCTCGACGACGGGCTGGCCCAGTTCAGCACGATTGAAGCGGGCGGCGGCGAGGGCGCCAACTGCTGGTACCGGGTGACGATTTCCGAAGGGCGCAACCGCGAGGTCCGCCGCATGTTCGAGGCGGTCGGCCATGCGGTCAGCCGCCTGATCCGCATCCGTTATGGCGCCGTGGTGCTGCCACGCGGCCTCAAGCGTGGCGCTTTTGTGGAACTCGACGAGCGCGACATCGCGGCCCTGACCAACGCGGTCGGGCGCTCCGAGTCCCGCGGCGACCCGCGCGGACCCAAACCCGCGGCCGAAGCCGGCGAGGGGGGCGGCGAAGCGCGCCCGGGCCGCGGCCCGAGGCGCAATGACAAGCCGCGCGGTGGGCGAGGGCGCCCGGATGCCGGCGCCCGCCGGCCGCCGGAGCAGCAGGCCGCGCCCGGGCTGGACGATGGTGACGAGCCGGGACCGCATGAATTCCAGCCGCCGATGCCGCGCAATGACGCGCCGCGTGACGCCAACCGGCGCCGTGGCGGCAAGGGCCGCGGACCCGGTGGTGGCAACGGCGGCGCCGCGCCGCGGTCCGGCCCGCCCGGAAATTTTGGCGGCAACTCCGGCCAGGGCCAGCGGCGCCGTGACGATGGTGGTGGCCGCGGCGACCGCGCGGACAAAGGCCCCGGCGGCGCACAACCCGATCCGATGAAAACCTCTTTTGGCTACATCGGCGCGGAAACCTTTACCCGCCAGCGCCAGGCCCAGGGCCCGCGCCGCGGTGGTGGCAATGGCCCTGCGGGCGGCGGCGGTGGCGGCGCGGGCCCGCGCCGCGGCGGTTCCGGCGGCGGTGGCGGCAACCGCAGCGGCGGCAATCGGGGCAATGGCGGTGGAAACCGCGGCGGAAACCGCTGAATCCCCGGGCTGCCGCGCGTATTTGCGCAACAGGGCGATAGCCGGCGGGTTAAAATCAGAGGCTTTATTCGATTTGAATAAATCCAAGAAAATCAAGGTCTAAGGAAATCTCATGGCGATCGAACGCACTCTCTCCATCATCAAACCCGACGCAGTGGCAAAAAATGTCATTGGTCAAATCTATGCACGTTTTGAGGCCGCAGGCCTGAAAGTGGTGGCAGCGCGCATGGCACACCTGTCGCGTGGCGAAGCCGAGGCTTTTTATGCCGTGCACAAAGAGCGCCCCTTCTTCAAGGATCTGGTTGAATTCATGATTTCCGGCCCGGTCATGATCTCCGCGCTGGAAGGCGAAAACGCCATCCTGAAACACCGCGACCTGATGGGCGCGACCGATCCCAAGAAAGCCGCCGCCGGAACCATCCGCGCCGACTTTGCCGACAGCATCGATGCCAACGCGGTGCACGGTTCCGACGCGACCGAAACAGCCCAGGTGGAGATCAGCTTCTTCTTCGCGGGCATGAATATCTACTCGCGCTAAAGCGCAAGCCATCCGCACATGACCGCCAACCTGCTTGATTACGATCTGGAAGGGCTGGCGGCCTTTTGCGAAGGGCTCGGTGAAAAACGCTTCCGGGCCACGCAGCTTTTTCGCTGGATCCACCAGAAAGGCGCGACCGATTTTGACCAGATGACCGATCTGGCCAAATCCCTGCGCGACAAACTTCCCGCATCCGCCCACATCCAGGCCCTGAAGGTGGTGTCACGCCACGATTCGGCCGACGGCACCATCAAGTGGCTGTTCGATGTTGGTGCCGGCGATGTGATCGAAACCGTTTTTATTCCCGAATCCGACCGCGGCACGCTGTGCATTTCCTCGCAGGCGGGCTGCGCTGTGGGGTGCCGCTTTTGCTCCACCGGGCACCAGGGCTTCAGCCGCAACCTCAGCACCGCCGAGATCATCGGGCAGCTGTGGTTTGCCGAGCACTTCCTGCGCCGGCACCTGGGCCGCAGTGAGCGTGTCGTGTCCAACGTCGTGATGATGGGCATGGGCGAGCCCCTGCAGAACTACGCCCGCTTGCTCCCGGCCCTGCGCGTGATGCTGGATGACCATGCCTACGGCCTGTCGCGCCGGCGCGTCACGGTGTCCACTTCCGGCGTGGTGCCCATGATGGATCGCCTCGCCCAGGATTGCCCGGTGGCCCTGGCGGTGTCGCTGCATGCGCCGGAAGACAGCCTGCGCAGCAACCTGGTGCCGCTCAACAAAAAATACCCGATTGCGGAACTGCTCGATGCCTGCAGCCGTTACCAGACCGCGGCGCCGCGGGATTTCATCACCTTCGAGTACTGCATGCTGGAGGGTGTCAATGACCAGGCCGAGCACGCCCACCAGCTGGTGGCGTTGATGCGCAAACACGCTGTCAGCGGCCTGTCGTGCAAATTCAACCTGATTCCGTTCAATCCCTTTCCCGCCTCCGGCCTGAAACGCTCGGGCATGCCGCAGGTGATGGCTTTCGCGAAGATCCTGATGGACGAGGGCCTGGTGACGACGGTGCGCAAGACGCGGGGCGACGATATCGATGCGGCCTGCGGCCAGCTCGCCGGTGATGTCCAGGACCGCACCGGTGTGCAGCAGCGCATGGCGTCACAGCGGCAGGGTATGCTCAAGGGCATCAAGATAGTCTCCAGGGAGGTCGGTGTATGACGCTTGTCCGCAATGTGATCTGGCTTTCCGCGTGCTGGATCGTCGTCCTGGTCGCCGGTTGTGCCGCCCATCCCGGTGCAGCAACTGGCTCGGCCGGGCGGGGTGACATCATGACCGAGTCGGACGAAACCGACGGCCGCAGGCGAGCCCGCATTCGGCTGGAGCTTGCCGCCAATTACTTCCAGCAGGGGCAGACCAATGTCGCGCTCGATGAACTCAAGCAGGCGCTTGCGGCGGACCCGACGTTTGCGGATGCCTACAACCTGCGCGGCCTGGTGTACATGCGGCTGAACGACAACGTGCTGGCCGATGAAAGTTTTCGCCGGGCCCTGGCCTTGAATCCGCGCGATGGCGATGTGATGCACAACTATGGCTGGCTGCTGTGCCAGCAGGCCAAATACAACGAGTCGACGGCCATGTTCGCGCGCGCCGTGGCCACGCCCGGCTATGGCGGGCAACCCAAAACACTGATGACGCAGGGCATTTGCCAGGTGCGCGCCGGCCAGCTCGCAGAAGCCGAACGCAGCCTGTTGCAGTCCTATGAACTGGATGCGGGCAATCCCGTGACCGGCTACAACCTGGCCAGCCTGCTGTTCCAGCGCGGTGACCTCAGGCGCGCCCAGTTTTATATCCGCCGCCTCAACAACAGCAACCTGGCGAATGCGGAAACGCTCTGGCTGGGCATCAAGGTCGAACGGGCCCTCGGCGACCGTGAAGCCATGCTCCAGCTTGCGGGTCAGTTGACCAGGCGCTTCGGCGCGTCGCGCGAAGCCGCAGCTTATGACAAAGGGGCCTTCAATGAGTGAGTTTGACGGCCTGGCGCCGGGCGGCGCTTCCATGCTGCAGCAGGCGTCCGTGCACGACGAGGTGCCGGCTGCGGCGGTCACCGCCGGATCCGTGATCAGGCAGGCGCGCGAAGCTGCCGGCCTGCACATCGCCGCGCTGGCGGTGGCGCTGAAGGTGCCTGTCAAGAAACTGGAAGCACTGGAGGCCGACCGGCTGGACCTGCTGCCCGACGCCGTGTTTGTCCGCGCGCTGGCCTCCAGCGTTTGCCGTACCCTCAAGATAGACGCAGCCCAGGTGCTGGCACTGCTGCCGCAGACCGGCAAGCCGCGGCTGGACTACCAGCATGCCAGCATCAACACGCCTTTCCGCGCACCCAGCGACGGACCCGGTCCGTCCTTGTTGGCTCAGGTGTCCCGGCCCGCGGTCCTGGCAGGCCTGCTGCTGCTGCTCGGCGCGCTGGTGCTGATCTTTTTGCCGGCTGTCCAGCAGCAGAACATCAGCGCTCAGTCCACCGCCGAGCCGGTGCCTGCCGGGGCATCGACCGGCACGCAGCCGGGTCCGGCAGCGCCGCTGGCCGGCTCGCCGGTGCAGGAAACGCCCCCGACCGTGGCGTCGCTCCCTGTTGCGGCCGCAGCGCCCGCCCCCGAGGCCGCGCCGGCTGCGCCAGCCATGGCCGCCGGCATGGTGGTGCCGCCGGCCGCCGCCGTGGCCCCCGCGGCGCTGGCAGCCGCCGGACTGCCTGCAGCATCGGCGCCTGCCTCGATGCCTGCCGCAGGCATCATTGTTTTCTCGGCCAAAGGCGAGTCCTGGGTCGAGGTCACCGATGCCAAGGGTGTGGTGGTCTTGCGCCGCACCCTGGCCGCCGGTGAGGCGGCTGGCGCCTCCGGCGCCTTGCCGCTGGCGGCCGTGGTCGGACGGGTCGATGCCACCCAGGTGCAGGTGCGCGGACGGCCGTTTGACCTGGGCCCGGTCAGCAAAGACAACGTTGCACGTTTCGAGGTGAAATAGTGGCGGACTGTTTACCGGTGGCGTCGGCGGCACCCCAGGCACGCCGGTCCTCGCAGGCGCGGGTGGTCTGGGGTTCGCGCGTGGTCACGGTGGGCGGCGATGCGCCGGTGCGTGTGCAGTCCATGACCAACACCGACACCGTCGACGCCATCGGCACCGCCATCCAGGTCAAGGAGCTGGCATTGGCCGGCTCGGAGATGGTTCGCATCACCGTCAACACGCCCGAAGCGGCCCAGGCCGTGCCTTATGTGCGTGAGCAACTCGATCGCATGGGTATCGATGTGCCGCTGATCGGCGACTTCCACTACAACGGCCACCGCCTGCTGACCGACTACCCGGCGTGCGCCGAAGCGCTGTCCAAATACCGCATCAATCCCGGCAACGTGGGCAAGGGCGACAAACACGACCGTCAATTCGGCCAGATGATCGAGGCGGCCGTCCGCTGGAACAAGCCGGTGCGTATCGGTGTCAACTGGGGCAGCCTGGACCAGGAGCTGCTCGCCAGCCTGATGGACGAGAACAGCCGCCGCCCCCAGCCCTGGGGCGCCAAACAGGTGATGTACGAAGCGCTGATCACTTCAGCCATCGACTCTGCCGTGCTGGCCGAACAGATGGGCATGGACAAAAACCAGATCATCCTGTCCTGCAAGGTCAGCGGCGTGCAGGACCTGATCTCGGTCTACCGCGAACTGTCCCGGCGTTCGCGTTACGCCCTGCATCTGGGCCTGACCGAAGCCGGCATGGGCACCAAGGGCACGGTGGCCTCCTCCGTGGTGCTGGGCATCCTGCTGCAGGAAGGCATTGGCGACACCATCCGCGTGTCGCTGACGCCCCAGCCCGGTGAAACACGCACCCAGGAAGTGGTGGTGGCCTCCGAGATCCTGCAGTCGCTGGGCCTGCGCAGCTTTGTGCCCAGCGTCACGGCCTGCCCGGGTTGCGGTCGCACGACCAGCACCACGTTTCAGGAACTGACCAAGGAAATCGATGATTTCCTGCGTGCCCAGATGCCGGTCTGGCGCGAGAAATACCCCGGCGTCGAGAAAATGAAAGTGGCCGTGATGGGCTGCATCGTCAACGGGCCGGGTGAAAGCAAACATGCCGACATCGGCATCAGCCTGCCGGGCTCCGGCGAGGCGCCGGCCGCGCCGGTCTACATCGACGGCGAAAAAAGCGTAACCCTGCGCGGCGACCGGATCGCCCAGGAGTTCCGGGTGATTGTCGAAAACTACATTGAAAAGCGCTTTGGCACGGCATCCGTCGCCCAGGTCGCCTGAAAAGATTCCATGGCTGAAAAACTGACTGCCGTCAAAGGCATGAACGACATATTGCCGCCCGATTCGGCGCGCTGGGAGTGGCTGGAGGACAAGGTCCGTTCGCTGATGGGGCGTTATGCCTACCGCAACATCCGCACGCCCATTCTGGAACACACCCAGCTGTTCGTGCGCGGTATCGGCGAGGTCACCGACATCGTCGAAAAGGAGATGTACTCCTTCGACGACCGCGCCGACAAGGACGGCAAATTCGAGCAACTGACGATGCGTCCGGAGAACACGGCCGGCGTGGTGCGCGCGGTGACCGAGCACAACCTGCTGTACGAAGGCGGCAAGCGGCTGTATTACATGGGACCGATGTTCCGCCGTGAGCGTCCGCAGCGCGGCCGTTACCGCCAGTTCCACCAGATCGGCGCGGAAGCGCTGGGTTTCGCCGGCCCCGACGTCGATGCCGAGCTGATCCTGCTGGCGGCGGCGCTCTGGAAGGAACTCGGGTTGAACGACTGGCGGCTGGAAATCAACAGCCTGGGCCAGCCCGCGGAACGCGCGCAACACCGGGCCGAACTGATCGCCCACCTCGAAAAACATGCCGACCTGCTCGATGAGGAGGCGCGGCGGCGCCTGCACAGCAATCCGCTGCGGATTCTGGACACCAAAAACCCGGCCATGAAAGCCGTGGTGGAAAGTGCGCCGCAGATGCTGGATTTCCTGGGACCGGAATCGCTGGCGCATTTTGATGGTCTCAAGGCCATCCTCGATGCCAATGGCATCGCCTGGACCCAGAACCACCGGCTGGTGCGCGGGCTCGACTATTACAACCTGACGGTGTTCGAGTTTGTGACCGATCGCCTTGGCGCCCAGGGCACGATTTGTGGCGGCGGCCGCTACGACTACCTGATCGAACAAATGGGTGGCAAGCCGGCACCGGCGGTGGGCTGGGCGCTGGGGGTCGAGCGGGTGCTGGACCTGATCAAGGAGCAGGGCACGGCCGTCGAGTTGCCGGTACCGGATGCCTACGCGATCATTCCCGAGGCCGCGGCATGGCCGGTGGCTTCGCGGGCCCTGCAGGCGCTGCGCGCCGCCGGTGTCAGCGTGCAGATGCACGCCGGCAGCGCCGACGGCATGGGCAGCATGAAGTCCCAGTTCAAGAAGGCGGACGGCAGCGGCGCGCGTTTTGCGCTGATCTTCGGCCAGGCCGAACTCGAGGCCGGGCAGGTGGCGGTCAAGACCCTGCGCGGGGAAAAATCCGATGCCGCCCAGGGCCAGGTGCTGCAGCCGCTGGACGCCATCGCCTCGTGGGCGCAGGGCTTGCGCAGCCAGGCCTGATACGCGCCCTACAATCGACAGCTTGTTGCATACCAGCAGACTCACCAGACATCACCGGACAGAACTCAAAACGCTTTATGGCAAAACATCTCGATTTGGAAGAACAGGAGCAGCTTGACGAGATCAAGCACTTCTGGAAGCAATACGGCAACCTGATCACCTGGGGCCTGATTGCCATTTTTGGCACGTTTGCCGCCTGGAACGGCTACCAGTACTGGCAGCGCAGCCAGCAGGCGCAGGCCGCCGTCATGTACGACGAGGTCGAGCGCGCCGCTGCGTCCGGGGACGCCGGCCGGCTCGATCGCTCGCTGTCCGACATGAAGGACAAGTTCGGTGGCACCGCGTTCGCCCAGCAGGCCGGACTGCTGGCCGCCAAGACCTATTACGACAAGGGCAACATCGATGGCGCCAAAGCCGCCCTGACCTGGGTCGCCGGCAAAAGTGCCGACGAGGGTTATCAGGCGCTGGCCAAGCTGAGGCTGGCCGGCGTGCTGCTCGAAGCCAAAGCCCCGGATCAGGCGCTGCAGCAACTGTCGGGGTCTTTCCCGAAGGAGTTCACCGCACTGGTCGCAGACCGCCGCGGCGACATCCTGCTGGCCCAGGGCAAAAAAAGCGAAGCCCGGGCTGAATACGAAAAAGCCTGGAAGGGCATGGACGAGCGCACGGAGTACCGGCGTCTGGTCGAAGTCAAACTCAATGCCCTCGGCGTCAACCCGTCGGCGGCCTTGTCCAGCGCTGCAGCAACCGCTGCAGCTTCTCCCGCGTCCGCACCGGAGGTCAAGCAGTGATTTTCAAGTCTTTTATGCCCCTGGCCCATGCTGGCAAAGCGCCAGCAGCTATCGTTTTGGTAGCGCTTTTGTCCGGCTGCTCGATGTTCAGCGGATTTTTCGGCAGTTCCGTCAAGAAGCCGCAACCGGCCGAATTGCAGCCGGTGGTCGCGCTGGTGCCGGTGCGGCAGGCCTGGACCGCCCGCATCGGTGAGGTCGGCTTCCCGCTGGAAGTCGAGGTGGCTGGCGACACGGTGGTGCTGGCCAGCGCGGACGGCACGGTGGCTTCGCTGGACGCGCGCACCGGGCGCGATCTGTGGCGCACCAATATCGGCACGCCGATCGCCGCCGGTGTTGGCAGCGACGGCAAGCTGGCCGCCGTGGTCACGCGTGGCAATGAGGTGGTCGCCATTGCTGGCGGCCGCGAAGTCTGGCGCCAGAAACTGGCGGCGCAGGCTTTCAGCGCACCGTTTGTCGCCGGAGGGCGGGTGTTCGTGCTGGCTGCCGACCGTTCGGTCAACGCCTTTGACGGCCAGAGCGGCCGCAAGCTCTGGACCCAGCAGCGCCCCAGCGAGCCGCTGGTGCTGCGCCAGTCCGGTGTTTTGCTGGCCGTCGGCGACACGCTGGTGGTGGGCCTGGCCGGCCGGTTGACCGGCCTGAATCCGCTCAATGGCAGCATCCGCTGGGAAGCACCCGTCGCATCGCCGCGCGGCATCAATGACGTCGAACGTCTCGTCGACCTGGTCGGCACCGTGAGCCGCAGCGGCAACACGGTGTGCGCCCGGGCGTTCCAGGCCAGCGTGGGTTGTGTGGATGCCCAACGCGGCGCCCTGTTGTGGAGCAAGCCTGCCAATGGCGCCCAGGGCGTGGACGGCGACGACAGCCTGGTGTTCGGCACCGAGGCTGACGGCAAGGTGCTGGCCTGGCGCCGCGCCGATGGCGAAAGCGCCTGGAGCACGGAACGCCTGCGTTACCGCAACCTGACCTCGCCGGTGGTGGTGGGGCGCTCGATCGCGATTGGCGATTCGGCCGGTTTCATCCACCTGCTGTCGCGCGCCGACGGCTCCCTGATGAACCGCCTGAGCACCGACGGCACGCCGGTGGCGGCTTCGCCGGTGCTGGCGGCCAACACGCTGATCACCGTCAGCCGCTCCGGCGCTGTCTACGGTTTTGCCCCTGAATAAATGTTGGCCCCCACGCTGGTCAGCTGGTTTTTTTCGCCGCCCCCCAGGGGCTGATTGCCCCGCCTTGAATGCCTGTTTGTGAAACCTGTTATCGCCCTGGTCGGACGCCCCAATGTGGGCAAATCGACGATTTTTAACCGGCTGACCAAGTCGCGCGACGCGATTGTGGCCGACTACGCCGGTCTGACGCGGGACCGCCATTACGGCAACGGCCGCCTGGGTTCGCAGGAATTCATCGTCATCGACACCGGCGGCTTCGAGCCCAAGGCCATCGACGGCATTTACAAGGAAATGGCCAAGCAGACCCGGCAGGCGGTCGCGGAAGCCGACGTGGTGGTGTTTGTGGTGGATGCCCGTGCTGGCGTCAACGCGCAGGATCACGAGATTGCACGCTACCTGCGCAAGCTCGGCAAGCCGACGGTGCTGACGGCCAACAAGGCCGAAGGCATGACCGAAGGGGTGCAGCTGTCCGAGTTTTTCGAGCTCGGGCTGGGCGAGGTCCTCGCGGTGTCTGCTTCCCACGGCCAGGGCATGCGTACGCTGGTCGAGATGGCCCTCGCGCCGCTGCATCTGCCGGATCCGGACGAGGAGGGCGAACCCGCCGACCCGACCGTGATCAAGCTGGCTGTCGCCGGCCGGCCCAACGTGGGCAAATCGACGCTGATCAACACCTGGCTCGGCGAGGAACGCCTGGTGGCGTTTGACCAGCCGGGCACAACGCGCGACGCGATTTCGGTGCCCTTCGAGAAAGCCGGCCAGAAATTCGAACTGATCGACACCGCCGGCCTGCGCCGCAAAGGCAAGGTGTTCGAGGCCATCGAGAAGTTCTCCGTGGTCAAGACCCTGCAGGCCATCGAAAGCGCCAATGTGGTGCTGCTGCTGCTCGACGCCACCCAGGGCGTGACCGACCAGGACGCCCACATTGCCGGCTACATCCTGGAAAGCGGCCGCGCCGTGGTGCTGGCGGTCAACAAGTGGGA
>PNNC01000009.1 GCA_013824015.1 Polaromonas sp. | reverse complement strand
TGGGCGCTGAAGAACTTGATGCCGTTGTCGGGAAAGGCGTTGTGGCTGGCGCTGATCACCACGCCCAGGCTGGCGCGCTGGGTGCGTGTCAGGTAAGCCACGCCAGGCGTGGGCAAGGGGCCCAGCAGCACCACATCCACACCGGCGGAGTTGAAGCCCGACTCGAGTGCGCTTTCGAGCATGTAGCCGGAAATGCGCGTGTCCTTGCCGATCAGCACGGTCGGCCGCGCTTCGGTCCGCTTGAGCACGCGGCCGACCGCATGGGCCAGGCGCAGCACGAAGTCGGGCGTGATCGGCGCCTGCCCCACCGTGCCGCGGATGCCGTCGGTGCCGAAGTATTTTCTGGTCATGGTGTGTCCCTGGTTCGTTGTTATCTTGGATACCAGTGATTTTAGGCGGGCGGCTACAGACATTCGCCTGTCGGGATGCAGGACAAGGCGCGCGTCGCATCGCCCGCTGGGCTGATGCGAGGTCGCCCGGGAACCGGATTTATGCAGCCGCGCGGGCCGCCAGCCAGACCTTCAGGGCCTGCACAGTTTCGCGCACGTCGTGCACCCGCACGATGCGCGCACCGCGATCCACGGCCAGCACGGCGGCGGTGACGCTGGGCACCATGCGCTCGGCGATGTCAAGCTGGGCCACGCTGGCCAGCGAGTTGCCGGTGACCGCCGCCAGCGAGGACTTGCGCGACCAGCCGGCCAGCAGCGGGTAGCCGGCGGCCAGCAGTTCGTGCTGGCGCGCCAGCAAGGAAAAATTCTGCGCCACGGTTTTGCCGAAACCGATGCCCGGGTCCAGCACGATGCGGCGGGCATCCACACCGAGCGCGAGCAAGTCCCTGGCGGCAGCTTCCAGAAACAACAGCACCTGCGGCAGCACGTCGCCTTCCATGGGCGCGGCCTGCATGGTCTGGGGTTCTCGGTGCATGTGCATCAGGCAGACACCGCAGGAAGGATGTGCCGCCACCACCGCAGCGGCTTCGGGCTGGCGCAGGGCCCAGATGTCGTTGATGATGTCGGCGCCCAGGTCCAGCACGGCGGCCATGACTTCGGGCTTGTAGCTGTCGACCGAAACCGGCACACCCAGCGTGACGGCATGGCGCACCACCGGCAGCACCCGCGCCAGTTCTTCGGCCAGTGGCACGGGCGGCGCGCCGGGCCGGCTCGACTCGCCGCCGATGTCCAGCATGTCGGCGCCATCGCGCAGCAGCTGCTCGCAATGCGCAAGCGCGGTGCGGCCGTCCGTGGAAAAAAATCGTCCGCCGTCCGAGAACGAATCCGGCGTGACATTGACAATGCCCATAACCCGGGGCCGGGTCAGGTCAATGCTGAAGCGGGAGGTTTGCCAGATCACCAGTAGTGACTCCTGAAAAAGAAAAGCCGGGGCATGCCCCGGCTCTTTGCAGTTGGTGCTGGATCAGGCGACCGTGGGTGCCGGATCGGTGGTCACCGCAGGGGTGCCGCCGCTTGGGCCGCCACCGCCGACCGAGGGATTGCGCGGCGTCCAGTCCTTGGGCGGGCGCGGCTCCTTGCCGGCAATGATGTCATCGAGCTGGTCGCCGTCGATGGTTTCCCATTCAAGTAGCGCCTTGGCCATGGCGTGGATCTTTTCCTGGTTGTCCTCGATCAGGGTGCGGGCCACGGTGTACTGCTGGTCGATGATGCGGCGGACCTCGGCATCGACCTTTTGCAGCGTGGACTCGCTCATGTTGTTGGTCTTGGTGACCGAACGTCCGAGGAACACTTCGCCTTCGTTCTCGGCGTACACCATCGGGCCCAGCGCCTCGGTCATGCCATAACGCGTGACCATGTCGCGGGCCAGCGCGGTGGCACGCTCGAAGTCGTTGCTGGCGCCGGTGGTCATCTGGTTCATGAACACTTCTTCGGCGATACGGCCGCCGAACAACATGCTGATCTGGCTCAACATGTATTCGCGGTCATAGCTGTAGCGGTCCTGCGCCGGCAGGCTCATGGTGACGCCAAGCGCGCGGCCGCGCGGGATGATGGTGACCTTGTGCACGGGATCACACTTGGGCAGCATCTTGCCGAGCAGCGCGTGGCCGGACTCGTGGTAGGCCGTGTTGCGGCGCTCTTCCTCGGGCATGACCATGCTCTTGCGCTCGGGACCCATCAGGATCTTGTCCTTGGCCTTTTCGAAGTCCTGCATCTCGACAGTGCGCGCGCTGCGGCGCGCAGCCATCAGGGCGGCTTCGTTGCACAGGTTGGCCAGGTCGGCGCCGGACATGCCAGGTGTGCCGCGGGCGATCACACCGGGGCTGACGTCCTGGCCGAGCGGAACCTTGCGCATGTGCACATTGAGGATCTGCTCGCGGCCGCGGATGTCGGGCAGCGTCACGTAAACCTGGCGGTCGAAGCGGCCGGGGCGCAGCAGGGCGGCGTCCAGGATGTCGGGACGGTTGGTGGCAGCCACCACAATCACGCCGACATTGGTTTCAAAACCGTCCATCTCGACCAGCATCTGGTTCAGGGTCTGCTCGCGTTCGTCATTGCCGCCGCCCAAGCCGGCGCCACGCTGGCGGCCGACCGCGTCGATCTCGTCGATGAAGATGATGCAGGGTGCGTTTTTCTTGGCGTTGTCGAACATGTCGCGCACACGGGAGGCGCCGACACCGACAAACATCTCGACGAAGTCGGAGCCGGAGATCGAGAAAAACGGCACCTTGGCTTCGCCGGCAATACTCTTGGCCAGCAGCGTCTTGCCGGTGCCCGGAGGGCCGACCAGCAGCAGGCCGCGCGGAATGCGGCCGCCCAGCTTCTGGAATTTCTGCGGGTCGCGCAGGAAATCGACCACTTCCTTGACCTCTTCCTTGGCCTCGTCGCAACCGGCGACGTCAGCAAAGGTCACCGGATTGGTGGATTCGTCAAGCAGGCGCGCCTTGGACTTGCCGAAGCTGAAGGCACCGCCCTTGCCGCCGCCCTGCATCTGGCGCATGAAGTAGATCCAGACGCCGATCAGCAGCAGCATCGGTCCCCAGCTGACCAGCAGGGTCATCAGCAGCGAGCCTTCTTCACGGGGTTTGACATCGAACTTGACGTCGTTGGCAATCAGGTCGCCGACCAGGCCGCGGTCCAGGTAGGTGGCGGTGGTGCGAATGCGGCGGTCGTCGGTGGTGACGGCGGAAATTTCGGTGCCGCCCTGCCCTTCGGCGATGGTCGCGGACTTGATGCGCTTGCCGCGCACTTCCTCCAGAAATTCGGAATATCCAAGGTAGTTGGTACCGGCCGCGCCGCGTGTATCAAATTGCTTGAAAACGGTGAACAGCACCATGGCGATCACCAGCCAGATTGCAATTTTGGAAAACCACTGATTGTTCAAGGATGTCTCCGATAGAGGAACACAAGTCACATGCGCCTGATTTTAGGCGTTTCAAGATCAAAAACCGAATGTAAGTGGCCGGACAGCCCTAGGTTTGAAGCGGGTTTGCGGCATTTTTGGGGTTTACCCCTGCGCATCGGCGCCCTGCCGGCTGCTTTTGAGACCCAGGCCGACCAGAAAGGTTTCCGAGGAATTGGGCCGCGAGGCCTTGGGCTTGAAAGGCTTGACCACCTTGAAGGTCTCCTTGAACAGCTTGACCAGCGGGCTGTAAGCGCCGCCGTGGAACAACTTGACCACCAGCGCGCCGTCGGGCTTGAGGTGGCTCACCGAAAACTCCACCGCGAGCTCGACCAGGTGTGCAATTCGCGCCGCGTCGGCGGTCTCGATGCCCGACAGGTTGGGGGCCATGTCGGAAATCACCACATCGACCTTGGTGAAGCCGCTGTCGGCGCCGAGGGTCTGCTCCAGCTGCTGCAGCACCTCGGGTTCGCGGAAGTCCCCCTGGATGAAGACCACGCCCTCGACCGGGTCCATCGGCAGGATGTCCAGCGCCACAATCCGGCCGTTCAGCGCGCCCACAGCCGCGCCCGAGGGCGACAGTTTGCGGCGCGCGTACTGGCTCCAGGCGCCCGGCACGCTGCCCAGGTCCACCACGCAATGGCCCGGCTTGATCAGGCCCAGGCTGTCATCGATCTCCTTGAGCTTGTAGGCCGCCCGCGCCCGGTAACCCTCTTTTTTGGCCAGCTTCACATAGGTATCGTTGACGTGGTCGTTGAGCCACGCTTTATTGACCTTTTTGCTTTGGGTTTTTACTTTCATGCCTGTATTGTCCTCTCATCGATCCCGGAAACCGCCGTTGAACGTGCCCGAGTGCACCGTCATGGGGTGGGCTGGGCAGGCGCGACGAAGCAGCGGGCTGATGCCCGCAAGGAGGAGCAACGCCGCCAGCACGCGCCAGGGCGGCGCAATCGGGTATGTAGCGCTCTCACCTGAAACATGAATTTGGACGTGAGTGAGAAAGTGTGTGCCCATGCAGTTCGGCCAGCGTGAATTAGCGGTCAACTGCGGCTTCCGGGATAATCGGGGCATGGCTCAAATACTACTTACCCCTGCCCAGCGCAAAGACCACCGCGCCGAAGCGCACCACCTGGACGCCGTCGTGATGGTCGGCGCCGACGGCCTGACCGACGCCGTCAAGAAGGAAATTGACGCGGCGCTCAAGGCGCACGGCCTGATCAAGGTGCGTGTGCAGTCCGACGACCGCGCCGGCCGCGAAGCGATGTTCCAGAGCGTCAGCGACGAGCTGGGGGCCGCGCCTATCCAGCACATCGGCAAGCTGCTGGTGCTCTGGCGGCCGATGCCGCCCAAGGAAAAAAAGGTCAGCGAGGACCGCATGCCCGGCCCGCGCGACGTCAAGGTGCTGAAAAACAGCAGCCGCTATGGCCAGCGCCCCGAGGTCAAGACCCTGCGTGTGTTGGGCAACCAGCGCCTGACGCCGGGTGGCACCGTCAAACGTGCGAAAAAGCCGCGGCTGCAAAGCCTGAAAAAGCGCTCGCAGGACTGACTTCCCGTCGAGGCCGGCGCCCGGCGTGATGATTTTGCGTGTTTGTCCCCGTTTGTCCCTTTAGATCGGGCACCACAGCCCATAGCTGATCACCATGACCACACCCAACCCGCTGCTCGACTTCGCCGACCTTCCCCTGTTTGACCAGATCCAGCCCGCCCATGTGGCCCCGGCCATGGATGTGCTGCTGGCCGAGGCCGAAACCGCGCTGGAGCGCGTCACCGCGCCCGACTTCCCGGCCAGCTGGACCGCGATTGCCGGCGTGCTCGACATTGCCACCGAAAACCTGAGCCGCGCCTGGGGCGCTGTCAGCCACCTCAACGGCGTGGCCGACACCCCCGAATTGCGCGCGGCCTACAACGAGGCCCTGCCCCGGGTCACCGAGTTCTGGACCCGCCTGGGCGCCGACGAGCGCCTGTACGCCAAATACAAGGCGATTGACGTGACCCGCCTGAATGCCGAGCAACGCCAGGCGCACAAAAATGCGGTGCGCAACTTCGTGTTGTCAGGTGCCGAGCTGACCGGCGCCGCGAAAGAACGTTTTGCCGCGATCCAGGAGCGCCAGGCCGAACTGAGCCAGAAGTTCAGCGAAAACGCGCTGGACGCCACCGATGCCTTCGCCTACTACGCCCGCAAGGATGAGCTGGCCGGGGTGCCCGACGATGTGGTCGCGTCGGCGCGTGCGCAGGCCGAGGCCGAGGGCAAGGAGGGCTACAAACTCACGCTGAAGATGCCGAGTTACCTGCCGGTGATGCAATTTGCCGCCAGCTCCGCGCTGCGCGAAACCCTGTACCGGGCCTACAGCACGCGCGCCAGCGACCAGTCGCCGGCCGAATTTTCCCGCTTCGACAACAGCGCCGTAATGCAGGAAATCCTGGCGCTGCGGCTGGAAGAAGCCCGCTTGCTGGGTTACCGCAATTTTGGCGAGGTCTCGGTGGTCGCCAAGATGGCCGACTCGCCAGAACAGGTGGTCAGTTTCCTGCGCGACCTGGGCCAGCGCGCCAAGCCCTATGGCCTCAAGGACGTGGCCGACCTGCGCAGCTTTGCCGCGGAACAGCTGGGCCTGGCCGACCCGAAACCCTGGGACTTTGCGTACATCGGTGAAAAACTCAAGGAAGCGCGTTATGCCTTCAGCGAGCAGGAGGTCAAGCAGTACTTCACCGCGCCCAAGGTGCTGGCCGGCCTGTTCAAGATTGTCGAAACCCTGTTCGAGGTGGACATCCGCGCCGACAAGGCCCCGGTCTGGAAACCCGGCGTCGAGTTCTACCGCATCGAGCGTGACGGCCAGCTGGTTGGCCAGTTCTACCTGGACCAGCCGGCGCGCACCGGCAAACGCGGCGGCGCCTGGATGGACGATGTGCGCGCGCGCTGGCTGCGCCCCGACACCGGCGCGCTGCAGACCCCGGTGGCGCACCTGGTCTGCAACTTCGCCGAAGGGGTTGGCGGCAAACCCGCCTTGCTCACGCATGACGACGTGACCACGCTGTTCCACGAGTTCGGCCACGGCCTGCACCACATGCTGACCCAGGTCAACGAGCGCGATGTCTCCGGCATCAGCGGCGTCGAGTGGGATGCGGTCGAGCTGCCCAGCCAGTTCATGGAAAACTTCTGCTGGGAATGGGATGTGCTCAAACACATGACGGCCCATGTGGACACCGGCGCGCCACTGCCGCGCGAACTGTTCGACAAGATGCTGGCGGCAAAAAACTTCCAGAGCGGCATGCAGACCCTGCGCCAGATCGAGTTTTCGCTGTTCGACATGCTGCTGCATACGCAGTGGCAGCCCGGCGACGACCTCTTGGCGCTGCTGGCCGGTGTGCGCGACGAGTTTGCCGTGATCACGCCGCCGCCCTACAGCCGCACTGCGCATACATTCAGTCACATTTTTTCCGGCGGCTACGCGGCGGGTTATTACAGCTACAAATGGGCGGAAGTCCTCTCGGCCGATGCCTATGCGGCCTTCGAGGAAAGTGCACAAATCGCCACACCTGCAGGTATAAACACTGATGCCGCAGCGGTGTCCGGCACCGTTACGGTAGAAACTGGCAGAAAATACCGGCGAGCCATCCTGGAAGCAGGCGGCAGCCGGCCGGCCATGGAATCGTTCCGGGCTTTCCGGGGCCGCGAACCATCGATTGACGCGTTGTTGCGTCACCAGGGCATGGCCTGATACCTGTTTGGGAGCATCACATGACAACGACCGCTATGAAATTTGCAGCAGCCCACGCGCTGGTGTTGCTGGCCACAGGCGTTTTTTCTTCGGCTGTCTCGGCGCAGCAGGTGTTTCGCATCGTCGGCCCGGATGGCAAGGTCACGTTTTCCGACCAGCCGCCGCCGGCCTCGTCGAATGCCCGGGTGACCGCCGCCGCCAGCGACAGTGGCCGCGGCGTTGCCACAGCGTCCCTGCCCTTCGAACTGCGCAAGGTCGCCGGCCAGTACCCCGTGACCCTGTACACCGGCAACGACTGCAGCCCCTGCGGATCGGCCCGCTCCATGCTCAGCGCACGCGGCATTCCGTTCACGGAAAAAACCGTGACCACCAATGAGGACTCGCAGGCGCTGAAGCGCCTCAGTGGTGAAACCGCGCTGCCTTTCGTGACCATCGGCAGCCAGCAGCTCAAGGGTTTTTCCGACGCCGAGTGGACCCAGTTCCTCGATGCGGCCGGCTATCCGAAATCTTCGGTGCTGCCTCCCAGCTACCGCCAGGCCGCCGCCACCCCGCTGGTCACGGTGAACACCGCGCCCGCGGCGCCCCAGCCTGGCGTGGCGCGCGCGGCCGCCGCCCCGGCACCGGCACCCGTCACGCCCGCCGCGACGCCGGACAATCCGGCCGGCATCCGCTTCTAGATCGCGTACCGGCCGTCAGCGCGGCAACCAGCCGAGGCCGGCCGAGGTCCCGCCGGGCTGGCCGCCCTGCCGGGGCCGGTATTCGCAGCCCAGCCAGCCGTCCCAGCCGCAGGCCTGTGCCACCTCGTCGATCACTGCAAACAGATAGCGGTAGTTCAGCTCGCCGAGATCCGGCTCATGGCGTTCGGGCACGCCGGCAATCTGGAAGTGCCCGACCGCGCCCGTCGGCAGGTATTTGCGGATCTTCATCGCCACGTCGCCCTCGACAATCTGGCAGTGGTACAGATCCATCTGCACCTTGAGGTTGGACGCACCGACCTCGGCCAGGATCTCGTGCGCATGGTCCTGCCGGTTCAGGAAAAAACGCGGCACGTCGCGCGTGTTGATGGGTTCGATCAGCACGTCGCGCCCGCGCCTGCCGGCCTGGTCGGCGGCCCAGCGCAGGTTGTTGACATAGGTCGGACGCAGTTCCTCCCGCTCCCGGCCCTCGGCAAGCAGCCCGGCCATCACGTGGATACGCGGGCAATCCAGCACCTCGGCATAGTCCAGCGCCAGCAGCACACCGGCGCGAAACTCCGCCTCGCGACCCGGCACCGCGGCCGTGCCCCGGTCGCCGGTTTTCTCCCAGGCTGCGGCAATGGAGGCCGCGTCGGTGCCGCCCGGCGGTGCGTTAAACAGCACCTGTTGCAGGCCGTTGCCTTTCAGGCGCGCGGCCAGTTCCTGCCGGTCGAAGCTGTAGGGGAACAGAAACTCCACCGCCTGGAAACCGTCTTTGGCGGCCGCTTCGAAGCGCTCCAGAAACGGCAGTTCGGGGTACATCATGGACAGGTTGGCGGCAAATTTCGGCATGGCGGGTCTCTGGAAGTCGTGAAATGCTACTGAATGGATAGCTGCTTGCGCACGGAAATAAAGGGCTGAGGGCCGATTTGACTAAAAATCGGGCTTCACCAGCGGGCACCGAAGGTCTGGCGCAGCTCTTCGATCTGCGCCGCGCTCAAAGCCGCAGGCGCGGCGCCCGCCAGGCTGACCAGCCGCGCGGTTTCCTCGAGTTCTTCCAGCACCGCCATGGCCGCCGCCGGACTGTCGTGCCAGACCGTCGGGCCCAATCGCGCCAGCATCACCGCGCGTATCGGTGTGCCCTGCTGCCCGTAACGCGTGATGGCCTGCCCGACCAGCGCGGCCGCGGCCGGATCGCCGGGGCGGTGGTAGCTGATGACCGGCACATGGCCGACCTTCATCACGAAATAAGGCGTGAGCGGCGGCAACAACTCGTCGCCCGTGACGCGCAGGCTCAGCACGACGCAGTGAGTGCTGTGGGTGTGGATGATGCAGCGCGTGACTGGGTCGAAGGGTGTGGCTGCCGCATAAATGCCGCGGTGCAAGGTCATGGTCTTGCTCGCGGGATCGCCGCCGAGCTGCGTCCCGTCGGGATTCAGGCGGGCCAGCCGCGCCGGATCCAGGAAACCCAGGCAGGCGTCGGTCGGCGTGATCAGGAAGCCGCCGCCCTCGGAGGCATCCAGGCGCACGCTGATGTTGCCGGCGGTCGCATGCACATAGCCGCGCTCGAACAGGCTGTGGCCGATGCGGCAGATTTCTTCCCGGGCCTGAGTTTCTGTCATGGCACCCGCCGGGCCGCCCCAAGGGGGACATACACCCCCTCGGGGGGCAGTGCGGCCGCAAAGCGGCAAACGTGGGGGCTGATAGTCATGCCAGCATCGTAAAGGCTTTGGTGAAGAAGTCGTCGCTGCCGAAGTTGCCGGATTTGAGGGCGAGATGAAGGCCATCATCATCAGTCGCGCCAGACGACCGCCGGGCCGCCCCAAGGTCGGCGACGCCCCCCTGGGGGGCAGCGAGGACAGGCAGTGCGGGGCGTGGGGGCAGTATTGAATGACACCAGGGCACACCCGGGTCGATCTGCGGCCCGATCTGCAGCTGCGTGATGTCCAGCGCCTGCACACAGGCGCCCGAGGTTTCACCGCCGGCCACCACCAGTTGCCGCACACCGCGCTGGACCAGCCCGCGCGCCACGGCAGCCAGGGTGCGCTCGACCAGCGCGCCGGCTTCGTCCACGCCAAGCCTGCCCTGCACCGCCTTCACGTCGCCGCTATCGGCCGTCGAATACACCAGCACCGGCCCATCGGCCAGCAAGGGGCCGGCCCAGGCCAGCACCTCGGCAGCCACATCCACACCGGAGGCCATGCGCAGCGGATCGATGGCCATCGCCGGATGGCCCCGCTGGATGAAGTCCTGCACCTGGCGGTTGGTCGCCAGCGAACAACTGCCCGACACCACCGCCTGCAGGCCGGCAGCCGGCGGCAAACGGCTGGCCTGGTCCGAGGGTGTGATGCCAAAGTTGGCCGGCAGGCCAATCGCCACGCCGGAACCGGCCGTGACCAGCGGCATGCCCCTGAGCGCCGGGCCCAGGCGCAGCAGGTCCTCATTGGACACCGCGTCCACGATGGCCACACCGACACCTTCGGCCTGCAATTGCGCCATGCGTTCGCGAACCGCAGCCTCGCCCCGTGCGACAACGCGGTGCTCGATCAGGCCAACACGGCGTTGGGTCTGCGACTGCAGCACCCGCACCAGGTTGGCATCGACCATCGGGGTCAGCGGGTGGTTCTGCATGCCGCTTTCCGAAAGCAGCACATCGCCGACAAACAGATAACCCTTGAACACCGTGCGCTGGTTGTCGGGAAAGGCCGGCGTGGCCACCGTGAAGCCGGTGCCCAGCGCATCCATCAGCGCCTCGGTGACCGGCCCGATGTTGCCGCGGGCCGTGCTGTCAAAAGTCGAGCAGTACTTGAAATAAATTTGCTGCGCGCCGTGCGCCTGCAGCCAGCCCAGCGCAGCCAGCGATTGCGTCACCGCCTGTTCCGGCGGCACGGTGCGCGACTTGAGCGCCACCACCACCGCATCCACGTCGGCACCCAGCGGCGCATCGGGCACACCGATGGTCTGCACCACCCGCATGCCGGCGCGCACCAGGTTGTTGGCGAGGTCCGTGGCCCCCGTAAAGTCGTCCGCAATACAACCCAGGCTGATTTTCTTCATGCTTTTTTCGGCAGCTCGATGCCGGGGAAAATCTTGATCACCGCGCTGTCGTCCTCTTTGGCGAAGCCTGCGGTCGAGGCCTGCATGAACATCTGGTGCGCGGTTGAGGACAGCGGCAGGGGGAACTTGCTGGCGCGCGCCACGTCGAGCACGATGCCGAGATCCTTCACGAAAATATCGACCGCCGACAGTGGCGTGTAGTCGGCGGCCAGCACGTGCGCCATGCGGTTTTCGAACATCCAGCTGTTGCCGGCGCTGTGGGTGATGACCTCGTACAGCGCCGCCGCATCCACACCCTCGCGCAGGCCCAGCGCCATCGCCTCGGCGGCGGCGGCGATATGCACGCCGGCCAGCAACTGGTTGATGATCTTGACCTTGCTGCCGGCGCCAGCGGCGTCACCGAGCTTGTAGACCCGGGCGGCCATGGCGTCCAGCACGGCTTCGGCCCTGGCATAGCCTGCGGGCGCGCCGGAGGTCATCATGGTGATTTCGCCGCTGGCGGCCCTGGCCGCGCCGCCGGAAATCGGCGCGTCAATGTAAAGCAGGCCCCAGTCATTGAGGCGTTTTTCCAGCGCCATCGACCAGTTCGGATCCACCGTGGAACACATCACAAAAACGCTGCCGGGCTTCATGGCCGCCGCGCAGCCACCCGGGCCAAACAGCGCGGCCTCGGTCTGCGCCGCGTTGACCACCACCGACACCACCACGTCGCAGGCCGCGCCCAGTTCGGCCACCGACTCGCAAGCCGTGCCGCCCTGCTGCGCAAACGCTGTCGCCACCTCGGTCCGCACATCGAACACCTGCACCGGGTAGCCGGCGCGCCGCAATGAAGCGGCCATGCCGCTGCCCATGGCACCGAGGCCGATGACACCCACCACAAGACCCATGACTGTTTCCTTCATCCGAGGGTGATTTTTGCGAAGTCCGCCACACGTTTCCATTTCGCCGCGTCGGCGGCCATGAAGGTGCCCATGGGCGCTGCGGCCAGGAAGCCCACGTCGGCGCCGCGCGACTCCATGACACGCGTGACTTCCGGCTCGCGCAGTATCTTCTGCAGCGCCTGCTCCACCGTGGCGATCACCGCGGCAGGTGTGCCCGCCGGCGCCGCCACACCGTACCAGGCGCTCACATCGAAAGCCGGCATGCCCTGCTCGACCAGTGTCGGCACCGCCGGCAGGGTCTTGCTGCGGCGGGTGGTCGTGACGGCCAGCGCCTTGACCGTGCCGCCCTGGATCTGGCCCAGCACCGAAGGCAGGTTTTCGAACATCATGTCCACCTCGCCGCTGATCAGGCCGGTGACGGCGGCGGCGGCCCCGCGGTAGGGAATATGCGTGATGAACACGCCGGCCGTGCTTTTGAACAGCTCCGCGCTCAGGTGCAGCGAGGTCCCGTTGCCGTTGGACGCGTAGTTCATCTTTCCGGGCTCGCGCCGGGCGCGCGCCACCAGTTCGGCCACCGAGTTGATGCCGCTTTTCGGGTTGACCAGCAACACGTTGGGCACACGCCCCAGCAGGCCGACCGCTGCGATCTGCTCGGGCTTGTAGGGAAGGCTGGCATACAGCGCGGGACTGATGGTCAGCGGCGGGGAGGCCATCAACAGGGTGTAGCCGTCGGCCGGCGCGCGGGCCGCCTCCGCCGCGCCAAGGTTGCCGCCCGCGCCAGGTTTGTTGTCGATGACCACCGGCTGGCCCAGCTCCTGAGCCAGCCGCGGGCCGACCAGGCGGGCCATGTTGTCAATCAGGCCGCCCGGCGGAAACGGCACGATCAGGCGAATCGGTTTGGCCGGCCAGGCCTGTGCCAGCACCAGCGAAGGCAGGGCCAGCGCGGCAGCCCCGGCCGCCAGGCAGTGGCGGCGTGTGATGGCGCCGGGTGGCAAGGGGTGGACAGGTCGCATGCGGTCTCCTTGAATGCGGCATCCACAGCTCCGCTGTCCGATGCGCCGTTATTTATATGGTTATCATACAACTTGAGCTGCCAATCGACCTACAGGTTTTCCCCGAGGCCATGGCACACCCGCCCTCAGCGCGGTGTCAGTGACTCAGCGCGCCGGAAACCAGCGCCGTCGCCAGTTGAACGCCCTCCTGCTCCCAGAAGGCCGGATCGGCCTGGCGGATCCGGGCGATGGCATTGTCCATATGGCGTGTGGCGGCCTGGCGCGCCTGCGGCACGTCGCCGGCTTCGATGGCGCGCGTGATCGCCTCGTGTTCATCACGAACCTGGCGCACGAAATCGGCGCGGCGCGCCTCGTTGGCACGTGTGACCCGCGTGACGCCCCGCAGGAACTGGCGCAAGTAATCCAGCGTGCTGATCAGGAAGGGGTTTTGCGCCGCATCGGCTATCGCGCGGTGGTAGTTGACGTCTTCCTCGGCGCCGTCGCCGCCGGCGCGCACGGCTTCATCGAGCGCCGCCATCGCCAGGCGAATCGCCCTGAGCTGGTCCGCGCTGCGGCGCTGCGCCGCGAGTGCCGCGACTTCGGCCTCCAGCGCGCGCCGCACTTCGACCATCTGCACCACCGCCTGCATCGAGGCTGACGAACGGGTGTCGAAGTTCAGCGGCGCGAAAGCCGCCTGCCGCACAAACACCCCGCTGCCCTGGCGCGACTCGACCACGCCCAGCGACTTGAGGCGCGACACCGCCTCGCGCACCACGGTGCGGCTGACGGCGAACTGCTCGACCAGCGCGGCCTCGGTCGGCAGTTTTTCGCCGGCGGCCGGCCGGCCGGCGCGTATTTCGGCCGCAAGGGCTTCGGCCACCTGTTCGGACAGGTGCACGCCGGGAGTGATGCTCTGGAAACGCTGCGTCATCGGATGTCAAAAGTTGTCATATGACTCTACAACATCCCGGCTGCACCGTGGATTAAAAAACCAGGGTCTTGACGCCGGCTTCGGTGCCCAGCAGGCAGACACCGGCTTTTTGCAGCGCAAACACACCGACGGTCACCACGCCGGGCCACTGGTTCACGCGCATCTCGAACGCCAGCGGATCGCTGATCTTCAGGCCGGTCACGTCCAGGATGTGCTGCCCGTTGTCGGTCACCAGCGGCTTGCCGTCCTTGAGACGGACCGTGGCACGGCCGCCCAGGGCCGCAAATTCGCGAATGATGCGCTGCGCCGCCATCGGGATCACTTCGACCGGCAGCGGGAACTGGCCCAGCACCTGCACCAGCTTGGATTCGTCAGCGATACACACAAACTTGCGCGACTGGGCGGCCACGATTTTTTCGCGCGTCAGCGCCGCGCCGCCGCCCTTGATCATGTAACCGGCATGGTCGATCTCGTCGGCGCCGTCGATATAGACCGCCAGTTCGTCCACCTCCGAAGCCTCGAACACCGGGATGCCCAGCGCCTTCAGGCGTTCGGTCGAAGCCACCGAGCTCGACACCGCGCCCTGGATCGTGTGTTTGATGCTGGCCAGCGCATCGATGAACTTGTTGACGGTGGAGCCGGTGCCGACACCGACGATGGTGCCGGGCTCGACGTAATGCAGGGCCGCCTGGCCCACCTGGGTTTTGAGTTCGTCCTGGGTCATGTCGGTCCGCAATCTGATCTGTGGGTTGGAGGTGAAGGGTTTGCGACAATGGGGCTGTCGCACAGAACAACTCAAATTATCCAATGTCCCTGCTCCCCTACGCCCTTGCCCGCCCGTTTTTATTTGGCCTGGACCCGGAAACCGCCCACGAGCTGACCATGGCCTCGCTGGCGCGCACCCAGCACACGCCGCTGGCGCTGGCTTATTGCGCCAACCGCGTCAGCGACCCGATCGAGCTGGCCGGCCTGAAGTTTCCGAACCGCGTCGGCCTGGCCGCCGGCCTCGATAAAAACGCGCGCTGCATCGACGGCCTGGCCGGCCTGGGTTTCGGTTTTGTCGAGGTCGGCACGGTCACGCCGAAAGCCCAGCCGGGCAACCCGAAGCCGCGCATGTTTCGTCTGCCGCAGGCCAACGCGCTGATCAACCGCCTCGGTTTCAACAATGACGGGCTCGACGCCTTCATCAGCAATGTCCAGAAATCCACCTTTCGCCAGCGCAAGGGCGCCAGCCCGCTGCTGCTGGGCCTGAACATCGGCAAAAACGCCGCCACACCGATTGACAACGCGGTGGACGACTACCTGATCTGCCTCGACGGCGTCTATCCACACGCCGACTATGTGACGGTCAACATCTCCAGCCCCAACACCAAAAACCTGCGTGCGCTGCAAAGCGACGAGGCGCTCGATGCGCTGCTGGGCCGCATCGCCGAACGCCGCGAAACACTGGCCAGGCAACACGGCAAACGGGTGCCGCTGTTCGTGAAGATCGCGCCCGATCTCGACGAGACTCAGGTCGAGGTGATTGCCGCCACCCTGAAGCGCCACGCCATGGACGGCGTGGTCGCGACCAACACCACCTTGAGCCGCGACGCGGTCAGGGGGCTGCCGCATGCCGAGGAAGCCGGCGGCCTGAGCGGCGCGCCGGTGCTGGCCGCCAGCAACCGCGTGATCGGCCAGCTGCGCGCCGCACTCGGCAAGAACTTTCCCATCATCGGGGTCGGCGGCATCATGAGCGGCGCCGATGCGGTCTCCAAGATCCAGGCCGGCGCCGACGTGGTGCAGATTTACACCGGGCTGATCTACCAGGGGCCGGAACTCGTCACCCAGGCCGCACTTGCGATCAAAAAGAGCCGCTAGCCCATGTCCCTGCTGGTTTTATAGCTACTGAATCGATAGCAATCAGGGCTTGGCTTTTTGGGCAGTCGCGCTGCGCGCCGGCCGTTTCGCCGCAGCCTTTGCCTTGCCCAGTTCGACCCACACCGGCGCATGGTCGCTCGCGTGTTCCTGGCCGCGCACCCAGCTGTCCACGCCCGCCGACTTCAGGCGTGGCGCCAGTTCGGCATTGAGCAGGATGTGGTCGATACGCAGGCCGGCATTGCGCTGCCAGTGCTGGCGGAAATAGTCCCAGAAGGTGTAGATGCGCTCGTCCGGATGCAGCTGCCGCAGGCTGTCGATCCAGCCCTGGGCCAGCAAGTCCGCATAAGCCTGGCGGCTTTCCGGCTGCATCAGCGCGTCGCGTTTCCATGAGGACGGTTTGTAGACATCGAGGTCGGTCGGGATCACGTTGAAGTCGCCGGCCAGCACCGCCGGGTGGCCGGAGCCATACAGACTCAAGGCATGTTCATGCAGGCGCTGGAACCAGGCCAGTTTGTAGTCGAACTTCGGGCCGGGCTGCGGGTTGCCGTTGGGCAGGTAGAGACAGGCGACGACGATGCCGTCGACCGCCGCTTCGAGGTAGCGGCTTTGCTCGTCCCCGGGGTCGCCCGGCAACTCACGCCGGATCTCGACCGGCGGCTCCTCGCCCTTCACGAGGATGGCCACGCCGTTCCAGGAACGCTGGCCCTTCCACAGCGCGCTGTAGCCGGCTTCTTTCAGCGCGGCCTGCGGGAATACGCCGTCCAGCGCCTTGAGTTCCTGCAGGCACACCACATCGGGCGCCTCCTTGCCCAGCCAGTCCAGCAGCTGCGGCAGGCGGGTCTTGATGCCGTTGACGTTGAAGGTCGCGAGCTTCACGGCTTCTTGCGGCGGAAGGCCTCGGCGCCGCCACCGCCGCCGCCGTCGGCGAACTCATGCTGGTCCAGCGGATTCTTGCGGCCGGGTTTGACCGGCGCCTCGATCAGCGTGCTGGAACTGTTGTCGGTGTTGTCGGTATCGCTGCGGATCACCGGCGGCTCGGTGCCGGCCTCGCCGCTGCTGGCCGGGATGGAACGGGGGATGGGCTTCTCAGGCATGGCAGATCCTTGGCATCATGCCCTGAACTTAGCATTACCGCGTGCTGCGGCCTGTCGGACGAGGCCGCAAGCCGGAACTGCGCCCTCGCCTGTCATGGCGGATGGGATCCGGGACGCATGCTGGATGACTCAGACGGCTTGACTTGCCCACAAGCCGGGTCTCGCCCCGGCGGGCGACTCACTTTCTCTTGCTTCGCCAAGAGAAAGTAAGCAAAGAGAAGGCGACCCGATGGTCTGGGTCCCCTGCGCTTCGCTCCGGGGCAACCTGCGGTGCTCGCAAAAAATGGGGTCGAGCTCGAACTCGCCTTCGGCTCAAACAATCGCTCGCCCTGATCCATTTTTTGCTGCGCTCCTCGGCCCAGCCCGACGGGTGAGGAGAAGACCGAGTACCAATACCAAATCCGGAGCAGAAGAAGCGCGCAGCGCTTCTTCTGCGGGAATCCCAACAGACCGTCATGTTTGCACGCGAGCGCAGCGCACGTGGCCAAATGAAGTCCCCCTCCATCGTCCAGCGGGGCGAGGGAGGGGCTAGGGGTGGGAGTGGGGAGTCAGGCCTACCTGCAAAGGGCCAGCCGGGGACGAAGCGTGACGCCGGATTGCGAGAGGAATCCGCCTCCAGCCCCTAACCAACAAGCACCCACAGCTATCAAAACAGGAGCAGGTGAAGGGCAGTGACTCGCCGCAAACTCCCATTGGGGTTTGCCCGCAGGCCGCACCCAAGCGACCGTGCACGCGCGCGCTTGCGACTACCATGCAGGCACCCTGGATCTCGAGACAAAAAATGACACCCTCCTCCTCCCCGTTCCCCCACCTCCTCGCCCCGCTGGACCTCGGCTTCACCACGCTGAAAAACCGGGTGTTGATGGGCAGCATGCACACCGGGCTGGAAGACGGCCGCAAACATTTTCCCGCCATGGCGGCCTACTTTGCCGAACGGGCGCGTGGCGGTGTCGGGCTGATGGTGACCGGCGGTTTTGCGCCCAACATCGCCGGCTGGACCAAACCTTTTGCCGGCATGCTGGCGAGTTCGGGCGCGGCGCGGCGCCACAAACAGGTCACCGATGCCGTGCATGCCGAGGGCGGCAAGATCGCGCTGCAGATCCTGCACACCGGGCGTTACGGCTACCACCCGCTGTGTGTCGCGCCTTCGCGCATCCAGAGCCCGATCTCGCCGTTCACGCCGCGCGAACTCAGCGCCGGCGGCATCGAGCGGCAAATCCGCGCCTTCATCCGTTGCGCGCTGCTGGCGCGTGAGGCCGGTTACGACGGCGTCGAGATCATGGGCAGCGAAGGTTATTTCATCAACCAGTTCCTGGTCAGCCACACCAACCAGCGCAGCGACGACTGGGGCGGCAGTTATGCCAACCGCATGCGGCTGGCGGTCGAGATCGTGCGCCGTACGCGCGAAGCGGTCGGGCCGGACTTCATCATCATCTACCGGCTGTCGATGATCGACCTGATCCCCGACGGCAGCAGCTGGGACGAAGTGGTGTTGCTGGCCAAGGCCGTGCAAGCCGCCGGCGCGACGATCATCAACAGCGGCATCGGCTGGCATGAGGCGCGCGTGCCGACGATTGCGACCTCGGTGCCGCGCGGCGCCTTCACCTGGGTCACGAAAAAACTGCGTGAGGAACTGCGCGCGGCCGGCATCACGATCCCGCTGGTCACCAGCAACCGGCTCAACACGCCCGAAGTCGCCGAGCAGGTGCTGGCCGACGGCAGCGCCGACATGGTCAGCATGGCGCGGCCCTTCCTGGCCGACCCCGAGTTCGTCAACAAGGCCGCGCAGGGCCGCAGCCGCGAGATCAACACCTGCATCGCCTGCAACCAGGCCTGCCTGGACCATGCCTTCCAGGCCAAGATCGCCAGTTGCCTGGTCAATCCGCGCGCCGGCCATGAACTGGAGCTCGTCATCAAGATGACTCCCGCCAAAAAACGCATTGCCGTCATCGGCGCGGGCCCGGCCGGGCTGGCGGCCGCCACCACGCTGGCCCAGCGCGGCCACAGCGTGGACCTGTATGACGCCGCGGACCGGATCGGCGGCCAGTTCAACCTGGCCAAACGGGTGCCCGGCAAGGAAGAATTCGAGGAAACCCTGCGTTACTTTGGCCAGCGCATCAGCGCCACCGGCGTGCGACTGCACCTGGGCACACGTGTGGACGCCGCCACGCTGGTGGCGCAGCAGTTCGACGAGGTGATCCTGGCTACCGGCGTCACGCCGCGCAACCCGCGCATCCCCGGCCAGGAGCATCCGAAGGTGCTGAACTACATCGACGTGCTGCTGGGCCGCGCGCCTGTCGGCCAGCGCGTGGCCCTGATAGGCGCGGGCGGCATCGGTTTCGACATCGCCGAATTCCTGGTCACGCCGGCCCACCACTCGACCGCGCTGGACCTGCCGGCCTGGCTGGCCGAATGGGGCGTGGCCGATCCGGGCACGGTGCGCGGCGGTGTGGTGCGCCCGGCGCCGACCGCAGCGGCGCGGCAGGTCACGCTGCTGCAGCGCAAGCCCGGCAAGCTCGGCAAAAATCTGGGCAAAACCACCGGCTGGATCCACCGCGCAGCGCTCAAGATGAAAAACGTCGAGATGCTGTCAGGCGTCAACTACGAACGCATAGGCGATGACGGCGCGGGCGGCCTGGGCCTGTTCATCACCTTTGGCGAGAAACGCAGCGACGGCACGGTGCTCAGCGTGGACAACATCGTGCTGTGTGCCGGCCAGGAGCCGCTGCGTGAACTGCTGGCACCGCTGCGCGCCGCCGGTGTCAAGACGACATTGATAGGCGGGGCCGATGAAGCGTCGGAACTGGATGCCAAACGCGCGATCGACCAGGGCACACGCGTGGCGGCGGCCGTCTGAACCTGAAGGCTACAAATAGCGCGGCAGCACCGCCGCCACCTGGGTCAGGAAGGCGTATTCGTCGTCATGGACCGGCCGGCCGGCCAGGTCGAAATGGCAGAAGGTGCCAAACAGCTCGCCGTCTGCGCGGGCCAGCGGCAGGCCAATATAACTTTCCATCACGCCCTGGTAAGGGTGGCCGTCCAGCCGCGGGTCGTCGGCGGAACGTGTGGTCAGGAAACTGCCGTCGCGCAGCGCGAACTGGCAAAAACTGTCGCCCAGCGGCACCGCCTCCAGCTTCATGTCGTTCAGGCCGTCCTTGTCCACCATGTCGACCATGTGCAACATCAGTTGGTCGAGCCGGTACACCGCCGTGAAGCGATGCGGCACACGTCCATTGAGGAAGGTCAGGCCCGCGTGCAGCCCCGCGGTGCTGAGCAGGTTTTCGAACTCGGAGAGGCTTGAATTCACGGCATTCGGCAGTGGGCGAGCTGCAACAGGTTGAAACATCAATCACGGATGGTAGTCCAGACCGGTAAAGCGGCGCGTAGGCCGGTTCCGACAATCGGCCAGGGCGCAGCCCTGCCCCAGGCGGCGGACTGCGGGATTAACTTGAAGCCATGGAATCTTCCATGACTCACTGAAAGGCACATCATGAACAAGGACCAGGTCAAAGGAAAAATCAAGGAAGTCGCCGGTGAAGTGCAGGAGCACACCGGCAAGGCCATCGGCAGCGCCGAGCAGCAGGCCAAGGGCCATGCGCGTGAAATGGAAGGCAAGGCCCAAAAGGCGGCTGGCGACATCCGCGAGAGCGTGGAAGACGCCAAAAAGCGTTAACCCCCGAAGCGCGTTTCACCCACAGGCCGGTGATCCGGCCTGTTCTGTTTTCAGCCCTTGAGCAAGCCGGCCACGTGGCGCGCGATCGCCAGTGAACTGGTCAGGCCGGGTGACTCGATGCCGAACAGGTTGACCAGTCCGCTGACGCCGTGGCTCTCCGGCCCCTGGATCAGGAAGTCGGCGGCGGGCGCGCCGGCCGGCTGGATCTTGGGGCGGATGCCGGCATACCCCGGCGCCAGCGCGCCGTCAGCCAGCGCGGGCCAGTACCTGCGGACTTCAGCGTAAAACGCATCGCCGCGCGCCGCATCGACCAGCAGGTCCTCGGGCGAATCCACCCATTGCACGTCGGGACCAAACTTGGCTTGGCCACCGAGATCGAGTGTCAGATGCACGCCCAGTCCGGCCAGGTGATGGCCGGGCTCGGGCACCGGGTAAATCAGCCGGCTGAACGGTGAGCGGCCGGACAGCGTGAAGTAGCTGCCCTTGGCGTAATAACTGCGCGGCACCAAGGACGCGTCCAGGCCGGCGAAGCGGGCGGCCAGCGCCGGCGCCTGCAGGCCGGCCGCGTTCACCACCGTTGTCGCCGCCAGTTCGGTTCCGTCGTCTGCTACTAAAATAATAGCTTCCGGACCACACTGGGCATGGGCCAGCGGCGAATTCAGGGCCACCACGCCAGCCGCAGCCTCGAGATCCCCCTGCAGCGCCAGCATCAATGCGTGGCTGTCCACAATGCCGGTGCCAGGCGAATGGACGGCCGCCACACAGGCCAGCTGCGGCTCCATCACCTGCGCCTGTTCGCGCGTGAGCAGCACCAGGTCGTGCACGCCATTGGCGGCGGCTTTCGCCACAATGCCGGGCAGCTCGGCGGCCTGCGCTTCGCTGGTGGCGACGATCAGCTTGCCGCAGCGCTGGTGGGCGATCCCGCGTTCGGCGCAGTAGTCATACAGCAGCTGTTTGCCTTCGACGCACAGGCGCGCCTTCAGCGAACCCGGCGCGTAATAAATGCCGGCGTGGATCACCTCGCTGTTGCGCGAGCTGGTGCCCGTCCCGATGGCATTGGCGGCCTCGAGCACCATCACCTCCCGGCCCTCGAGCGCCAGCGCGCGCGCCACCGCCAGGCCCACCACACCGGCGCCGATGACGACACAATCCATCTGGTCCATCAAGCTTCCTTCTCAATCGTCAGAGACATGTTCATCGGCGGCCGCGTACCCGCATGCCGGTGCGCGACCTGCCGCGTCGGGACAGAGCTGCACCGGCGGCTCATGCGCCCAGCCATGGCCCGACCAGCCCATACCAGAGCGCCAAAGTGGCGCCGGCCCAGACCAGCACAACAAACACAGCCCCGGCGCGGCTTGTCGGCCTGGCGCCGTCGGCCTTGATCCACTGGTCGGCGCGATCCCGGCAGTCGGCCAGCACGGGCCCCGGGATCATCCTGATCGCCAGCCAGATCAGGCCGGGCAGCAGGATCACATCATCGAGGTAGCCCAGCACGGGAACAAAGTCGGGGATCAGATCAATCGGGCTGAGGGCATAAGCCACCACGAAGATGCCCAGCGCCTTGGCGCACCAGGGCACGCCCGGATGCCGCGTGGCAAACCAGAGCGTCACGCCGTCGCGCTTGACCGCTCTGGCCCATTTTTTCAGGCGCTCAGTCAGCCGCACCGGGTGTCTTTCCTGTTTGCACAGACGTCCCCGAGCGTGGTGCGGATGACCGTGTCGGGGCTCGCCATGTATTTGCGCCCTGCGGCCCGATCACAGCTGGCGCGGGTCGGTGGCCAGCAGCAGTTGCACCAGCGACCGCAGGCTGGTTTTCAGGGGCGCAAAACCTTCGCTGATTTCCAGTGTTTCCTCGCTCATGTAGAGCTTGCGGTTGATCTCGAGCTGGATGCTGTGGCGCTGCTGCTGTGGCGCAGCGTAACGGCGCACCAGTTCCACGCCCTTGTAGGGGTGGTTGTAGGCCACGCTGTAGCCCAGCGACTGGAGATGCTCGCAGACCAGGCGCGACAGCGGCGCGGCGGCCGTGCTGCCGTCGCGGTCGCCGACCACAAAATCCGCATGCGCCTCGCCCGGAAAATCCGTGGAATTGCGCGAAGCGATGGCCGGCATGGAGTGGCAGTTGATGTGGATGCTGTAGCCGTGCCGCGCATGCGCGGCGTCTATCGCCTGCGCCACCGCGGCATGGTAGGGCTGCCAGCACTGCGCGATACGCGCCTGCACCTCGGCCACGGTCAGCTTGCGCTGGTAGATCGGCAGGCCCTCATCGGTGGTGCGCCAGATCAGGCCCTTGCCCAGACGCACCTTGCCCATCACACGCGGATCGGTGGACACCGCGTGCGGCCAGGCTTGGTCGAACAGGTCCACATCGACCTCGGTGGTGTCGCGGTTGGCATCGAGGTAGCTGCGTGGAAAAAAGGCCTCGACCCAGCCCACGCCAAGCGCGGGCGCGAAGTCGTAGAGTTTTTCGACATGGGTGTCCTCGGCGCGGCGCAGGATGGCCGGCTCACAGGCAAAGGCAAAGTCCTCGGGGTAGCGGGTGCCGCTGTGCGGCGAATCGAGCACCAGCGCCGTGGCGCCGGGCAGGTAACGGACAGATGAACTGACAGGTGGGGTCATGACTTTTATTGTGCCCGCAAGCGCGGGCCGTTGTCCGCGCGGCCGGATCCGCAAAACGTCGGCAGGATGCATTGCGGGCAACACTCAATCCAGCGAAATTTTGGCGAATTTGGCAATCCGCTGCATCTTCTCGATTTCCTTTTTGATCTGCGCATCAAACTCGGCGGGCGTGGTGCCGGAACCAAACAGCCCCTGGGCAGCCAGCTTGGCGCGCACGCCCGGCTCCTGCAGGGCCTTGACCACCGCCTGCTGCAGGCGGTTGACCACCGCTGCCGGGGTGCCGGCCGGTGCGACCAGACCGAACCAGGACGGGTCATTGCTGGAAAACAGCGACAGCTCGGCATAGGTCGGCGTGTTGGGCAAAACGTCCAGGCGTTTGTCCCAGGACACCGCAATCGCGCGCAGCTTGCCCGACTGGATGAAAGGCAGCGAGGCGGCGACCTGGTCGAAATACACCATCACCTGCCCGCCGACAACATCGTTCAGGGCCGGACCCGCACCGCGGTAGGGAATGTGCACCATGAAGGTGTTGGTCGTGCTCTTGAACAGTTCGCCCCACATGTGGCCGATGGTGCCGTTGCCGGGAGAGGCGTAGCTGAGCTTGCCCGGGTTGGCCTTGAGGTACTTGATCAGCTCGGCAAAATTGGCGACCGGCAGCGCGGCGTTGACCACCACCACACCGGGGGCCTTGACGAGTTCGGTCACGGCCACAAAGTCCTTGATCGGGTCGTAAGGCAGCTTTTTGTACACCGCCGGATTGACGCCGTGGGTCGACAGGGTCGCCACG
>PNNC01000018.1 GCA_013824015.1 Polaromonas sp. | reverse complement strand
GCAAGCCCCAGCAGCGATTGCTGCAACGCAGTGTCTTCAGCCAGTTCCGCCATGGAGCCGGCGTGAACCACCACACCGTTGTCCATCACGGCGACACTGTCGCCCAGGCGTTTGGCGAAGTTGATGTTTTGTTCCACCAGCAAAATCGTCACGCCGCTGGCCTTGAGCTGCGCAAACGCGTCAATCATGTTGTTGATGATGGCCGGCGCCAGGCCCTTGCTGGGCTCGTCGACGATCAGCAGTTCTCGCGGCTCGACAATCGCGCGCGCCACCGCCAGCATCTGTTTTTGCCCGCCCGACAACTTGCCGGCGGGGTGGTTCCAGAATTTTTCGACCGCCGGAAACAGCGAGAAGATCCACTTCAGCCGGTCGGCATCCATCTGGCTGGCACGTTTGGCACTGCGCGCAGCCAGCAGCATGTTTTCCTTGACGGTCAGGTCGGAAAAAATGCCCATGCTTTCCGGCACGTAGGCAATATTGAGTTCTGCGATCTGCGGCGTGCTGAGCGCCGTGATGTCGCGCCCGCCAAAAGTCACCTTGCCCTGGGAGGCCTGCCACAAGCCCATGATGGTGCGCAGTGTGGTGGTTTTGCCGGCGCCGTTGCGCCCCAGCAGCATGGTCAGTTGTCCCTTGGGTATGGCCAGGTTCACGCCATGCAGGATGTGGTACGCGCCGATGTGCGTGTGCACACCTTCCAAAGTCAGAAGATTCACGCTCATGCGGCCTCCCCTGCCGGTAGCGGCGCCACGCCCAGATACGCTTCCTGGACAACGGGCGAGGCAATCACCTCGGCCGGCTCGCCATCGGCCACCAGCGTGCCGTTGTGCAGCACGATGATGCGGTCGGCCAGTTCACGCACCACGTCCATCTTGTGCTCCACCAGCAAAATGGTTTTGGTCTTGTCCTGCTTCAACTGGCGAATCAGGTTCAGGATCACCGGCGCCTCGTCGGTGCTCATGCCAGCCGTTGGTTCGTCGAACATGAAAACCTGCGACTCCAGCGCCATCAGCAGCGCGACTTCGAGCTTGCGCTGGTCGCCATGCGGCAGGCTGGCCACCGGCATCTGCGCCTTGGACTGCATGGCGACGGCCTCGAGAATTTCCTCGGCCCGGTTCAGCAGCGCCTTGTGGTCGCTCCAGATGCTCCACAGGTTCAGGCCGCGCCGGTGCGCGCCATGCCGCGTGGCCTGCACCGCCAGGCGCACGTTTTCCAGCACGGTGAGGTTGGGAAACAGGTTGGTCAGCTGAAACGCCCGGCCCAGGCCGGCATGGGTGCGTGCCGAGACGCTTTTGCCCGACAGGTCCACGTCGTTAAGCGTGACTGTGCCGCTGCTGGCCTTGAGCTGACCCGAGATCAGGTTGAAGTAGGTCGTTTTGCCCGCGCCATTCGGGCCAACGATGGCGGTGAGTGTGCCTGGCTCGAACGAGCAAGTCACAGCATTCACCGCCACGTGGCCGCCAAAGCGGATGGTTAGTTCGTGGGTTGCCAGCATGGAATCAGCACCAGGCTCCAGGTCATTTTTGGGGTAAAAGCAGCCCCCGGCGCTTGCGGATCAAGCACCAGCAGCCATCAAAACAGGAGTGAGCAGGAGGGCAGGCACCCGCCAGCTCCGGCGAGCGCCCTCCCCGATCAGCGCATCAGCGCTTGTTGAGGATGGGGATGGCCATCTCTTCGGGTTTGATCTCGCGGACCAGCTCGGGCACGCCCCAGGCAAATGCCGGGTCAGCCTTGATGCGGAAGTGGAACATGCTCTGCATGGCCTGGTGGTCTTCCTTGCGGAAGGTCATCTTGCCTTTGGGCGTGTCAAAACTCATGCCTTCCATGGTGGAGATCAGCTTGTTGGTGTTGGTGTCGCCATTGGTCTTGGTGAGCGCCGTCACCACCGCCATCGCTGCCGAGAAGCCGCCCGCCGTGAAAAAATCCGGTGGTGTCTTGAACTGCTTGTAATGCTGGGCCACCATCGCCTCGTTCACCGGATTCTTGGGAATGCCGAAGTAGTAGTACAGCGCGCCTTCCATGCCCGGGAAACTCTTGTAGGCGACCATCGCGGGCAGGATGTTGCCGCCGGTGGCGAGCTTGATGCCGTAACGCTTTTCCAGCTCCAGGTCGGCAATTTTCGGAAATGGTGTCGGGCTGCCCGACCAGCCGACCGAGAGGTATTTGTTGCCCGGCTGGTCCTTGAGCTTGTCCACAATGCGCTGCAGACCGGCGGTGAAGTCGGTGGTGCCCACCGGCAGGTACTCTTCATGAACAATTTTGGCGTTTTTCATGAAGGACTTGGCGGCCTTCACGCCATCACGGCCGAAGGCGTTGTCGTTGGCCAGCATGGCGACCACATTGCCGGGACGGTCCAGCGCCACGGCATTGGCAGCGGCATCCTGGCTGGAATTGCGGCCGGTGCGGAAGATGTACTTGTTCCACTTGTCACCGGTGATGCTGTCGGCCACGGCAGGCTCGACCAGCAGGATTTTTTTGTATTCCTCGGCGACCGGCAGCATGGCCAGCGCCACCGGCGAAGCGGTGGGGCCGACGGCGATATCGACCTTTTCGTCGGCATAAGCTGCGGCCAGCGCCGCCTTGCCCACATCGGGCTTGCCCTGGTCGTCCTTCTCGATCACCACCAGCTTTTTGCCCCCCACCATCATGGTGCCGCCGGTCGCGTAGTTCAGGCCCATGTGGAAGCCGACGATCGTCTGCTTGGCATAAGCCTCCAGCGGGCCGGTCTTGCTGGCAATGATGGCGATCTTGATGTCCTTGGCCTGGCTCAGGGCCACCGGCGAAACAAAGGCCGTGGCCAGGGCGGCAAGCGCGATAAGGGTACGACGGTGCATGGATGTCTCCTGTTGTGGGTTATGCACCAGGATTGCACAGGTCGTGCCAGTTTCAAGCCATTGATTTATATAGGTATTTTTTAACGGCCTCGATAACTGTACAGAATAAATACATTATTTGTGTATTTATTTTAGTCAATTGTCTGATTATCGATCAGGGTTATCCAGACGTTCATACAGTTTGGCCCGCGAAATACCGAGCAGCCGGGACGCCGCCAGCTTGTTGCCGCCAGTGGCTTCCATGGCCGCCGCGATGGCCCGGCGCTCGACCTGCGCGATCTGTTCGGCCAGCGGCCGCAACGGGTCCGACTGCGACGGGTCCGCGCCATGTTGCGCGGCCGGCGCCGGCGCAATACGTTCGATGCCCGCCTCCTTGAGCACGTCCTCGACTTGCGCCCGGTCGATGCTGGCCGAGTCGCTGCGCATGGCGGCCTGCTCCAGCACATTGCGCAACTCGCGGATGTTGCCGCGCCAGGTCTGCGCCGACAGCAGCGCCAGCGCCTCGGCCGAGAGTTCGGGTTGGCGGTCGCCGCTGCGCGAGGCCATCTCTTCGCCCAGCACTTCCAGCAGCGCCGGAATGTCGGAACGGCGCTCGCGCAGTGGTGGCACGCGCACCGGCAACACATTGAGCCGGTAAAAAAGATCCTCACGGAACCTGCCTTCGCGCACCAGCGCCGCGAGGTCGCGCGAGGTCGCGGCAATCAGGCGCGCGTCGAAAGGGATCAGCTTGTTCGAGCCCAGCGGCTCGATCTCGCCCTCCTGCAGCGCGCGCAGCAGCTTGGCCTGCAGCGCCTGCGGCATGTCGCCGATCTCGTCGAGGAACAAGGTGCCGCCGTCAGCGAGCTTGAACTTGCCGTCACGGCCCTTGCGGTCGGCGCCGGTATAAGCGCCGGGCGCCACGCCGAAAAATTCGGCCTCCAGCAGCGTGTCGGGCACGGCGGCGATGTTGACGCTGATGAAAGGCCCGCGCGCGCGGCTGGACGCCGCATGGATGGCATGGGCCAGCAGCTCCTTGCCGGTGCCGGTTTCGCCGAGCAGCAGCACCGGGCTGGAAGTCTGCGCGGAACGGCGCGCCTGGCGCTTGACCTCGACCGCCGCCGGGCTGGTGCCGATAAAACTCGCAAACGTGTGTTTGGACTGGCGCTGCCCGCCGGTGTGCTGCAGGCGCTGGCTGGCCAGTTCGCGGCGCGCGTCATCGAGGTCGCGGTGCAGCAGCGCAAACTTGCTGATCAGCGGCTGCAGGGTGGTCTCGGGGTGGTCGAACAGCACGATGCCGATGGCGCCGATCACGTCATCGCCGCTTTCGTCGCGCAAGGGGATGCGGCTCACGACAAAGGTGCCAGCGCGATTGGTCAGCAGGTCGATCAGAAAGGCTTCGCCGGTTTCCAGCACGCGCCGCATCTGCGTGTTCGGGATGACCTCTTCGACCATGTGGCCGACAAACTGGTCCACCGAGGAAAAGCCCAGCGCCGGCAAAAAACGTTTGTAGCCGTCGTTGACCCAGACGATGCGCCCGGTGCGGTCCACCAGGAACATGCCCTGGCTGATGCTGGAAAACAGGTGGAACATGGACCGTGCCGCCAGCTCCAGAATGCTCTGGGCATCGCGCGGCAGGCCATGCGTTGTGGTGTCAAGCGTCTCCATGCAGCGATGGTAACGCGCAGGCGCCGGCAGCCCCGATGCTCAGCGGGCGGCAGGTGTCCTGAACGCGCGGAACAAACGCGGCAGCACCAGCACTGCCACCACGATGACCAGCAGGGTCACCGACATCGGCCGCTGCAAAAACACCATGGCGCTGCCCTCGCCGATCGACATGGCGTTGCGGAACTGGGCTTCGGCCAGCGGGCCGAGGATCATGCCGACCACCACCGGCGCGGTCGGAAAATCAAAACGCCGCATCACCACACCGAGCACACCGATGCCGTACAGCAGGAACAAATCGAACGCGCTTTGCCGCATGCCATACACACCGACGGTCGCAAAAATCAGGATGCCGGCGTACAGGTAAGGCTTGGGAATTTTCAGCAGCTTGACCCACAGGCCGACCAGCGGCAGGTTCAGCACCAGCAGCATCACGTTGCCGATGTAGAGCGAAGCGATCAGCGCCCAGACCAGCGCCGACGAACTCGTGAACAGCTGCGGCCCGGGCTGGATGCCGTAGTTCTGGAAGGCCCCGAGCAGGATGGCCGTGGTATTGGAGGTCGGGATGCCCAGGGTCAGCAGCGGAATCATCGCGGCCGTGACGGTGGCGTTGTTGGCGGCCTCCGGGCCGGCCACACCTTCGATCGCGCCCTGGGTGCCGAACTCGGTGTTGTCCTTTGCCAGCTTCTTCTCGGTCGCGTAACTGAGAAAGGTCGGGATCTCGGTGCCGCCGGCCGGGATGCAGCCAAACGGTGCACCGATCGCCGTACCGCGCAGCCAGGCCGGCCAGGAGCGGCGCCAGTCTTTGGCCGTCATGTGCACCCTGCTGAGCTTGTTTTGCGAATCGACGACACGGCCTTCGTAAAGCACCGCGTACATGGCTTCGGCCACCGCAAACAGGCCGACCGCGACCAGCACAATCTCGATGCCGTCCAGCATCTCGGGCACGCCACCGGTGTAACGCGCCTGGCCGGTGATCTGGTCCAGCCCGACTAGACCGGCGGCCAGGCCGACAAACAGCGCGGTCAGTCCGCGCACCGCGCTTTTGCCGAGCACCGCGCTGACCGTGGTGAAGGCCAGCAACATCAGCATGAAGTATTCGGGCGGGCCGAGCTTCACGGCGAACTCGGCGACGACCGGCGCAAACAGCGTGACCAGCACCGTGGCGATGGTGCCTGCGACAAAGGAGCCGATGGCCGCGGTGGCCAGTGCCGCGCCGGCGCGCCCGCTTTTGGCCATCTTGTTGCCTTCCATGGCCGTGACCATGCTGGCGGTTTCACCGGGCGTGTTCAGCAAAATCGAGGTGGTCGAACCGCCGTACATCGCACCGTAATAAATGCCGGCGAAAAAAATCATCGAGGCGGTGGCCTCGACCTTGACCGTGATCGGCAGCAGCATGGCCACCGCAACCGCAGGACCGATGCCGGGCAACACGCCGACGGCGGTGCCGAGTGCGCAGCCGACAAAACACCAGAGCAGGTTGATCGGTGTGGCTGCAGTGATGAAGCCCTGCAGGAGCTGGTTGAAGATGTCCATGAATCTTGAGGCTTAAAGCCACCCGGTGGAAGTCAGGCCCGGCAGGTTGATCGCCAGGAATTTCGTGAAGGCCCAGTACACCGGCGCCGAAATCGCCAGGCCGATCGCGATGTTTTTGAGCCAGGTCTTGGGAGCGATGCCGGTGTTGCCTTCAGCACCGCGCAGGCCCTGCACCGCCAGCACAAAACACAGCGTGCAACTCAGGATGAAACCGATGGTGGTGATCAGCGCCGCATTGGCCAGCAGCCCGGCCGAGACCCAGGCGAAACCGGCCCAATAGGCGGGCGCGGTATCGCCGGGCGGCTCCATCTCGCGAAAGCCGCCGCTGAAAGCCTCCCAGACCAGAAAGCCGCCGCACACCGCGAGGGCGATGGCCACGACCCAGGGCAGGAAGTTGGGGCCGGCGCCGGCATAACCGGCGGCCGAAGGAATGCTGAGGGCGCCGAAAGCCAGGCCGGCCGCCAGCAGCAACACGCCGCCACCGACAACGGCCTGCAAGCGGGTTTGCGCCGGGGAAAAGGGAGTGGGAGTCATGGTGACCTCGCTTGGAAAAGGATGTCATCCCGGACGCGATCCGGGATCCATGCCGCACACAGCACTGTCGCAGCAGCGGGCATGGATTGCGGGTCAGGCCCGCAATGACAGACCAAAAACGGGATGGCTGGCTGTTTAAACCATGCCCGACTTGACCATGGTCGCGCGCAGGCTCGCGAAGTCGTCATCGACAAACTTCTCGAAGTCGGCGCCGGTCAGCACCGCCGGGGTCCAGTTGTTTTTCTCCATGGCCTCGGCCCAGGCCTTGGACTTCAGCGCCTTGAGCACCATGTCGGTCAGTTCCTTGCGCTGCGGCGCGGTGATGCCGGGCGCGCCATAGACGCCGCGCCAGTTGCCGATCACGACATTGATGCCCTGCTCCTTCAGCGTCGGCACGGTCACACCCTTCAGGCGCGTCTCGGAGGTGACGGCCAGCGGGCGCATCTTGCCGCTGGCAATGTATTCGGCGAACTCGCTGTAGCCGCTGCCGCCTATGGTGACGTTGCCACCCAGGATGGCGGCAATCGCCTCGCCGCCGCCGCGAAAGGCCACGTAGTTGATTTTGGACGGGTCCACGCCGACATCACGCGCGATCATCGCGGCGGCGATGTGTTCGGTGGAGCCGCGCGAGCCGCCGCCCCATTTGACGCTGCCGGGGTCTTTTTTGAGCTGCTCGACCACGTCCTTCATGGTCTTGAAAGGCGAGTTGGCCGGCAGCACGAAGACGTTGTATTCGCTGGTGATGCGCGCAATCGGCGTGGCCTGGCTCAGGTTGACCGGCGGTTTGCCGGTGATGATGCCGCCCAGCATCACGGCGCCCATGACCATCAGCGCGTTCGGGTCACCCTTGGAGCCGTTGATGAACTGGGCCAGGCCCAGCGCGCCGGCCGCGCCGCCCTTGTTGTCATAGGTCACGGTGGACGCCGCGCCGGAATCCTGCAAGGCCTTGCCGAGGGCACGGCCGGTGGTGTCCCAGCCGCCGCCCGGGTTGGCGGGGATCATCATCTTGACATTGGCTGCGGCCAGGGCCGGCAGCGGCAGGGTGGCGGCTGCGGCAATGGCGGCCATGGATTTGAGAAAGGTATCGCGACGCATGAATGTCTCCTTGTATTTGCTGACCAGCGCATCATGCCCCGGCTGGCTGTCAGATAGCTGTCCAAAAGTGTTAAATAAGGTGCTAAGGTCCGGCCCATGAAACTGCTGCTGGTCGAAGACGACGCCGCCATGCGGACCACGCTGGTCCGCGCGCTGGGACGCCGCGGCATCCAGATCGAGGCCTGCGGCGACGGCCGGGTGGCGCTGGAGAAATGGCAGTCGGCGCCCTTCGACGTGATCCTGCTGGACCTGACCCTGCCCGGGCTGGACGGCCTGCAGGTGCTGGCGCAGGCCAGGCGCGACGGGCTGGATACACCGGTGCTGATCCTGACCGCGCGCGGCACCGTCGGCGACCGCATCATCGGCCTGAACACCGGCGCGGACGACTATTTACCCAAGCCTTTCGACCTCGACGAGCTGGAAGCGCGTTTGCGCGCCCTGCACCGGCGCCGCCCCGGATCCTCCACTGAAGCGGCCGCCAGCCCTTATGCAGCGGGTGCCCTCAGCTATGAAAAAGAGAGCGGTGCGATCTACTTCCGGGACCAGGTGCTGGACCTGGCGCCGCGCGAACTGGCGCTGCTGAAAGCCCTGCTGGAGAAACACGGCCACGCGGTGACCAAGGAGCGCCTGTTCGAACTGGTGTTTCCCGGCCAGGCCGAGGTTGCCTACGAAGCCATCGAGGTGGTGGTCTACCGCCTGCGCAAGAAGCTGGCGCACACCGGCGTGACCTTGATGACCTTGCGCGGGCTGGGCTACCTGCTGAAGACCGATGTATAGGCGCAGGGCGGCCGGCACGATGCCGACGGCGGGGGTGATGTCGCTGCGGCGGTATTTGCTGCTGGGCATCCTGCTGCCGATCGGCATCCTGATTGTCATCAACACCGTCAGCCTGTACCGGCAGACCCTGGGCGCGATCAATATCGCCTACGACCGCACCCTGCTGGCTTCGGCCAAAACCATCGGCGAGCAGCTCGACGTCGAGGGGTTTGACGAGCAGGCCGTCCTGCGCGCCACCGTGCCCTACTCGGCACTGGAAGCCTTCGAGGCCGACAACCGCAGCCAGCTGGTCTACCGCGTCTCCAACCTGCAGGGCGAGGTGATCTCGGGTTTCGGCGAGCTGCCGTTCTGGCGTGGCCGCATTCCCGACCAGGGGGCTTACTCGGCGCTGGTGGCTTTTTACGACGACGCCTTCCGCGGCGACGAGGTGCGGGTGGCGGTGCTGCTGCAGCCGGTGGCCAGCGCGAGAGGCCGCGGCATGGCGGTGGTGCAGGTGGCGGAAACGCTGGAGCTGCGCGAGACGCTGGCGCGCAAGGTGCTGGTCGACACCTTGTGGCGCCAGGCGCTGCTGGTCGGCGTGATCGCGTTGGTGGTGGTGGTGGTGGTGCAGCGCGCGACGCGGCCGGTGCGCCGCCTCAGCGGCCAGCTCAAGGCCAGGCCCGAAGGCGACCTGACGCCGGTGGCCGCGCCGGATGCGCCGCGCGAGCTGCTGCCGCTGATCGATGCCACCAACCAGGTGATGGAACGCCTGCAGAACCTGACCGATCACCAGAAGCGTTTTGTGCGCGATGCCTCGCACCAGTTGCGCACGCCGCTGGCGGTGCTCAAGACCCAGGTGCAGTCGGCGCTGCGTGGCGATGTGGCGCCGCGCCAGGCGCTGCAGGAAATCGAGGACACGGTCGAACGCGCCACTGTGCTGGCCAACCAGATGCTGGCGCTGGCCAAGGTCGAGCAGCTGCGCCAGCAGACCGGCGCCGGCCCGCAGGACTGGCCGGAGGTGCTGCGTTCGGTGGTGGTCGATGTGTCACCCTTGCTGGCTGACAAGGACATCGATTTTGAAATCATCACCCAGCCCGCCATGGTGCAGGCGCACGACTGGATGCTGCGCGAGCTGGCGCGCAACCTGCTGCACAACGCGATCAAGCACAGTCCCGCCGGCGGCACGCTGACAGTGCGCCTGGCCAGCGACGGATCCTGGGCGGCACTGACGATCAGCGACAGCGGTCCCGGCATCAGCACCGAGCTGGCGGCGCGGCTGTATCAGCCGTTTTCTGCCGGCGACGTGCGCCAGGGCTCGGGCCTGGGCCTGGCCATCTGCCGCGAAATCACCCAGGCGCTGGGCGGCAGCATCACGCTGGAAAACCGTGAAGACCATGGGCGTATTGCCGGGCTGGATGCCACGGTGCGGCTGCCGCTGGTTCACAATGGCGGCTGATGCATCCAAATCGAATCGATCACCGAACCGACCGTCCACGCGGGTTGAGACATGCGCCTTGACAAGTGGCTGTGGGCCGCCAGGTTTTACAAGACGCGAACACTGGCGACCGAGGAAATCGGCAAGGGCCGTGTGCAGGTCAACAGCCAGGAGGCCAAGCCGGCGCGCGACATCAAGGCCGGCGACACCGTGGCCATGCGGCAGGGGCCGTTGATCCGCACGGTCGTGATCCGGGGCTTGAGCCAGCAACGCGGCGCCGCGCCGGTGGCGCAGCAGCTTTACGAAGAGACCGCCGACAGCCTGCGCCAGCGCGAAGCCGCGGCCGAGCAGCGCCGGCTGAACAACGAACCAGCCGCCAGCATCGAACACGGCCGCCCCACCAAACGCGACCGGCGCAGCATGGACAAGGCCGGGGGCAAGAACTGGGGCGACCGCTGGAGTGCCTCGGTCGACTCCTGATTTGCTCCTTTTTTGATAGCTACCCGCCCATGATGGACATGGGCCAGGGGTGGATTTGACCGCTAGTTGGGTGATCCCGGCCGGAGCCGGTCCCGGACGTGCTCCGGAATCGGCATGTATGCCCCACGCGCCACTACGGGATCAGGCCGGCCAGGCCTTGCCACCCTGCGGCCGCCCGCGCCGCAGGCGCAGCCCCTGCAGCCACCACACCAGCAAACCCAGCAACGCCGCCGGAATGAACACCCAGTAATTGGCGGGGCGCGAAGGGTTGGGCAGCTTCAGTTCGACCAGTTTGTAGCCCTGCTCGACGCCCAGTTTCCTGGCGCGGCTGCCGAACTTGACCGCCGCCACTTCGATCTCGCTGCCGAGCTGGCTCAGTGTCACGCCGCCGTCACGCAGACGGTCGCGGCCGGTCGCACCTTCGCCCATCGGCAGGGCGACGGTTTTGGTCTGCATCTCGCCATCGAGCGTTTCGCCGGCAATGCCCACCACCAGCCAGTCATCGACCTTCAGGCCGTCGGCCACCTTGTAGATGTCGGCGGCCGGCGCGGTGACGTACTTGGGCGAGAACTGGTCGATCACCCAGTCCGGCCGGAAGAAAAGAAAGGTCGCCAGCAGCAGCATGGCCACTTCCGGCCAGGTGCAACGGGTGCGGAACCACTTCATGGTGGCCGCCGCAAACAGCAGCGAAGCCGCCACCGCGGTAACGCAAACCAGCACCACTTCCACCCACGATCCGAGGCCGATCAGCAGGATTTGCGGATTGAAGATGAACACAAAAGGCAGCACCGTCGTGCGCAGGCTGTACCAGGTGGCCTGCCAGCCGGTGGCGTTCGGGTCCTCGCCCGAAATCGCGGCAGCCGCGTACGAAGCCAGACCCACCGGCGGCGTCACGTCGGCCAGGATGCCGAAATAAAACACAAACATGTGCACCGCAATCAGCGGAATCACCAGGCCGCTGCGCGCGCCCAGCTCCACGATCACCGGCGCCATCAGGGTGGCCACCAGGATGTAGTTGGCGGTGGTCGGCACGCCAGCGCCGATGATCAGGCAGATCAGCGCGGTCAGCAGCAGCATCACCAGCACGTTGCCGGCCGAGACCAGCTCGACGAAGTCGGTCATCATCAGGCCCATGCCGGTCAGCGTGATCACGCCGACGATCAGGCCGGCGCTGGCACAGGCCACGCCGATGCCAATCATGTTGCGTGCACCCAGCACCAGGCCGCGCCACAGGTCGGCGACGCCCCGCTTCAGCGCGGACACCGCGGTCTCGGCCTTGCCATCCGGCCGGAAGACCGACAGCATGAAAGGCTGCAGCACCACCATCACCATCACGGTGGCGGTGGCCCAGAAGGCTGACAGGCCGGGCGAGAGTTCTTCCGCCATCAGGCACCACAGCAGCACCGTGATCGGGATGAAAAAATGCAGGCCCGCGCGCACCGTCGGCCAGGGCAGCGGCAGCTTGACCTCTTTGGCCAGCGGATCGTCAATGGCGATATCCGGGTAACGCGCCGAATACGCCATCAGCACCACATAAGCCACGGCAGCCAGCACCGCCAGCGCCCAGCCGGCCCAGCCGCCCGCCACCGCCTGCACCGCGGTGATCGCGTAATACACGGCCGCGAAGGCCACCGCCGTGCCCGACAGACCCAGCGCCCAGCCCAGCACACGTTCGCGCCAGCTCGGCTGGCGCTCGCGCACCAGCGGTTTCAGGTCGTACTTGAGCGCCTCCAGGTGTACGATGTAAAACAGCGCCACATAGGAAATCAGCGCCGGCAAGGCCGCATGTTTGATGATTTCCGAATACGGGATGCCGACGTACTCGACCATCAGGAAGGCTGCCGCACCCATGACCGGCGGCATGATCTGTCCATTGACCGACGAGGCCGCCTCGATCGCGCCGGCCTTCACGCCCGAATACCCGGTGCGTTTCATCAGCGGAATCGTGAAAATGCCGCCCGAGACCACGTTGGACACCGACGAGCCCGACACGATGCCGTTGAGCGCCGAGGACACCACAGCCACCTTGGCCGGACCGCCACGCAAATGCCCCAGTGTGGCCAGTGACACCTGCAGCATGTAGTTGCCGGCGCCCGCAATATCCAACAAGGTGCCGAACAGCACGAACAAAAAGATGAACTGCACCGACACGCCCAGCGCCACGCCGTAGACGCCCTCGGTGGTCAGCCACATGTGCGAGATGAAACGTGACAGCGAGGCGCCGCGGTGCTGCAGCACGTCGGGCATGTAGGGGCCAAGAAACACAAAAGCCATGAACAGGCCGGTGGTGACCAGCATGCCGAAACCCATGGCGCGGCGCGTGGCTTCCAGCATGATGGCCACGCCGACCACACCGACAGCGATGTCCATGGTGGTGGGCGCGCCAGGCCGCGTCGCGAGCTGGTTGTAGAACAGGAACAGGTAAGCGCCGCAGAACGCGCCCACCGCCGCCAGCAACCAGTCCGACCACGGGATCACGCTGCGTGAGGAATTCCTGAACGCAGGAAAGGCGCAGAAGGCCAGGAAGATCGCAAAACCCAGGTGGATGGCGCGCGCCTCGGTGTCGTTGAGAATGCCGAAGCCGACCATGAAAGGCAGCGGCGACGCATACCAGAGCTGGAACAGCGACCATGCGCCGGCCAGGATCGCCAGGCCCACGCCGATCTTGCCGCCAGGCTCGCGCCCGCCGAGATCGGCCTCCTTGACCAGCTGGTCGAGTTCTTCCACCGAATGTTTGTCGAGTTGCGCCATCCTTGCCCTCTGGAATTTGGTTGTGTCGCGGCATTAAAAAAGGCCAGGGCGCATGACGCTCCCGGCCTGTTGTACAGCTAAGGAAAACCTATTTGATCCAGCCTTTTTCCTTGTAGTAGCGGGCTGCGCCTTCATGCAGCGGCGCGCTCAGGCCATCCTTGACCATGTTCTGCGGGTTCAGGTTGGCCAGCGCCGGGTGCAGCTTCTTGAACTCGTCGAAGTTTTCGAACAGCGACTTGGTGACCTGGTACACGGTTTCGGCCGGGGTCTTGCTCGACGCCACCACCGTGGCCAGCACGCCATAGGTCTGCGTGGCCTGCGGGTTGTTCGGGTACAGGCCGGCCGGGATCGTGACCTTGGCGTAATAGGGCTTGTCCGCCACCAGCTTGTCAACCACCGGACCGGTCAGCGAGACCAGCTTGGCGCCGCAGGATGTGGTCGGGTCCTGGATGTTGGCCGAAGGATGGCCGACCGCGTAGTAGAAGCCGTCGATCTTGCCGTCACACAAGGCCGGGCCATGTTCGTCGGCCTTGAGCTCGGACGCCAGCGAGAAGTCGCCGAGTTTCCAGCCCATGCCGGCCAGCAACTCCTCCATGGAGGAACGTGTGCCGGAGCCGGGGTTACCGACGTTGAAACGTTTGCCCTTGAAGTCCTCGAACTTCGTGATGTTGGCTTCCTTGCGGGCCACCACGGTGAAAGGCTCGGGATGCACGGCGAACACCGCGCGCAGGTCGCCGTACGCGCCGTCCTTGTACTGGTTCAGTCCCTTGACGGCGTTGTACTGCACGTCCGACTGGGTGAAGCCGAAGTCGAGTTCGCCGGCCTTGATGGTGTTGACGTTGAACACCGAGCCGCCGGTGGATTCCACAGAGCAGCGAATGCCATGTTTGGCCCGGTCCTTGTTGACCAGGCGGCAAATGGCGCCACCGGCTGCGTAATACACGCCGGTCACGCCGCCCGTGCCTATAGTCACGAACTTCTGCTGCGCAACCGCCGGCGCAGACATCAGGGCGGCGGCCACCGCAATGCCGGCACTCGCGGCACCCAGGGCATTCAACGCAAACTTCTTGCTCATTTCGATTTCTCCAGGTTGTAAAACAATTTTCATACCGCGGCTATCGCGGCATCCATCGCCGAACCGAGGCGCTCCACCATCATTGACAGTTCCGCCTCACTGCTGATAAACGGTGGGGCCAGCAGGACATGGTCACCATAACGACCATCGACCGTGCCGCCCATCGGGTAAACCATCAATCCGCGCGCCATGGCCTCCTGCTTGATGCGTGCATGCAGTTTGCGTGCCGGATCGAAAGGCTTTTTGCTGTCCTTGTCCTGCACCAGCTCGATGCCCCAGAACAGGCCCCGCCCGCGGATGTCCCCGATGTGGGGATGTGCGGCAAAGGCATCGAGGAGCAAGCCCTCCAGCCTGGTGCCGCTATCCCGCACGCGGGCGAGCAATCCGTCCCGCTCCATCACGCGCTGGACCGCCAGCGCCGCCGCGCATGCTACCGCATGGCCGAGATAGGTGTGCCCATGCTGGAAAAAACCGCTGCCCGAAGACATCGCCGAGACGATTTTCTGCTGCGCCAACACAGCGCCGATCGGCTGGTAACCGCCCCCGAGCCCCTTCGCGATCGCCATGATGTCAGGCACGACGCCCTCGAAGTCGCAGGCGTGGAGTGTCCCGGTACGGCCCATGCCGCACATCACTTCGTCGAGGATCAGCAGCACGCCATAACGGTCGCAGACCTCACGCACCGCCCTGAAATAGCCCGGCACCGGAACCAGGACGCCCGCCGTCGCGCCGCCAATGGTTTCCGCGACAAATGCGATCACGCTGTCCGGGCCCAGACGCATGATCTCTTCTTCCAGCTCACGCGCCAGGCGCAGGCCGTACTGTTCGGGGGTTTCATGGCCGGCCTGCTCGCGGTAGGCATAACACGGTGAAACATGCGAGACCGGAATCAGGATTGGAGCAAACGGCTCGCGCCGCCACTGGTTGCCGCCAACCGCCAGTGCGCCCAGCGTGTTGCCGTGGTAACTCTGGCGACGCGCAATGAAATGCCTGCGCTGCGGCTGCCCGATCTCCACAAAATACTGGCGCGCCATCTTCATCGCGGCTTCCATCGCCTCGGAACCGCCACTGACAAAGTACACATGGCTCATACCCTGGGGCGCCGTACTGACCAGTTTGTCGGCCAGCTCCTCGGCCACTTCCGTGGTGAAAAAACTGGTATGCGCATACGCCAGCTTGTCGACCTGTGCATGCATCGCGGCCAGCACGTCGGGGTGACTGTGACCCAGGCAGGACACCGCAGCGCCTCCCGACGCGTCGATGTACTTGTTGCCCTCGGAATCGGTCAGATAAACACCCTGGCCACTGACGGCGACCGGTGGGGTGTGCTGGAGCTGGCGATGAAAAACGTGACTGCGGGTCATGGAAAGTCCGGTTCGGTGATGAGGGGCAGTGTACGAAAAGCGGCCCTGATGTGTGATGCCCATTGACTCAGCAGCCATAACAAAAACTCATGGATTCAGGGGGTCCGTCCGCGCGCATGATTTTTGGGCATGGCCCCTTCCTTCCCTGGCATTTTTCAATCTGCGGCTGCCGGTCTAAATTTACCCACACCACACGCAACCATTGTCAGACAGGAGAACTTCATGCACGTGTGCATTTTGGGAGCCGGCATCGCAGGGCTGGCCACAGCCTGGCAACTTCGCCGTGCGGGCTTTGATGTCACGGTCATTGATCGCGCCGGCGCGGGTACCGGTGCGAGCGGCGCCAACGGCGCGCAACTGAGCTATGCCTACGTCCAGCCGCTCGCTGACCCGGCGTTGTGGGCACAGCTGCCGAAGCTGCTGTTCTCCAAAACCTCCCCCCTGCACCTGCGGCTGCAGCTGGACCCGCATCAATGGGCCTGGGGGCTGCAGTTCCTCGCGGCCTGCCGCAGCAGTGTGTCACGCGAGACAACCGTACAACTGCTGGGCCTGGCGGCCCGCAGCCGAGCCGGCTTCGAACGCCTGCTTGACGAAGAGCGGCTGGACTGCGACTTCTCCGGCACCGGCAAGCTGGTGCTGTATGGCGACGGGCGCTCGTTTGCGGCCGGGCGGCGCCAGATGGCGCTTCAGCGGGGCCTGGGGAGCGTGCAGCACGCAGTGACGGCCAGCGAGTGCGTGGCGATTGAACCGGCCCTGGCACACCACGCCCCCAACATCGCCGGCGCCATTCACACGCCCGGGGAGTGCGCAGCCGACTGCTTCAAGGTATGCCAGGAGTTGCAACGTTTGCTGGGTGCTGCCGGTGCCCGGTTTTTATTCAACACTGAGGTGACCCGACTGGAGCAGAGGTCGGGACGCGCCGTCGCGGTGCACACCTGTGCGGGCCCTGTACCGGCGGACGCCTTTGTGGCAGCGCTGGGTTCTGAGTCCTACCGCTTTGGACGCGCGCTGGGGCTGCACCTGCCGGTCTATCCGCTCAAGGGTTACAGCATCACGGTGCCCGTGCCCAGCGGCACCGGCGCCGCGCCGCGGGTCAACGTCACCGACGCGGCGCGAAAGATGGTCTTTGCGCGCGTGGGGTCGCGCCTGCGTGTGGCCGGGATGGCTGAACTCGTGGGCCACGACACCGCCATCCCATCGGACCGGATCAACGCACTGGTACAAGCGACAAGGGAGGTGTTTCCGCAATGCACAGACTCATCTGCTTGTGCACCGTGGGCTGGCTTGCGACCTGCCACACCGACGGGTCGCCCCATCCTGGGCCGTCAACCCGGCGCGCCAGCCAATCTTCTGTTCAACACGGGGCACGGGGCACTCGGCTTTACCCTGGCCTTTGGCAGCGCCGCACACATGCTGGAGCTGTTGCAGGCCACTCGCCCTCTTAAGCTATCTGTTGCAGGGCCTGTGTCATGCAGCGCGTGAAGGCCCGGCTCACGAGCGAGTTGGGACGGGCGGTGGGGCGCAGCGCCTTGATCGTGACCGGTATGGCCGGCTCCAGGGCCAGCACGTCCACCTTGCTGCGATCAGCCGAGGCCGCGGTGCAACCTTCCACCAGCGCCACTCCGACGCCGTGGTGGGCAAGGGCCAGAGCCACATGGTAAGTCTGCACCGTCATCACGGGTTTGATCCCGGGGTTCCCCTCGCGCAGCAGATGACCCAGGGTCACGCCCAGCGGATCCCGGCTGTCCAGCCCGATGACCGGAAGGTCGGCCAGTTGGGCAAACGTCAGCACCCCGCTCTTGAGATGGCGGGCGCCCAACAAACCCTTGGGCACCACACACATGACCCTGCGCTCGCCGATCTGCTCATGCGAGAGCGCCGGGTGGCTGATGGCACTGAAGACATAGCCCACATCAGCCTCCTGCAGCACCAGGGAAGAAACAATCTGCGGCGAATGCAGAGCCTCGTGGACGACGGCCACCTCAGGATACTTCTCCCGAAAAAGGCGGATCGCACGCGGAAAAACCTCATAGCTCAGCGCCAGCACCGTCAGCACCCGCAGCTCGTCCTGGCTGCTTCGCCCGCTCTTGAGGCTGCTGGCCAGGCGCTGGACCTCGTCGAGCTGTGCAAACAATCGTTCGATGTGCGGATACAGGGTTTGCGCCTCGGCGGTAGGCGTCAGGCGCCCGCGCACGCGCTGGAACAGTGCAAACCCCAGCTGTATCTCGGCGTGTTGCAGCGTGCGGCTGACCGCCGGCTGCGTCACGTTGATCAGACGTGCCGCTGCACTGACGCTGCCGGTCAGCATGACCGCATTGAAGACTTCGATGTGCCGCAAGCGCATGTTTGTTCCCTCGTCACCATGGAGTTGTCATGAAATTTGCACTCATCTTATGTTCACTCGTCCTGCCCGGCATCTGTAGCGGGATCCAGGCCGCCTCCTCGCACGACGAACTTGAAAAGATTCGCACCACCGGCACCATTGTGGTGGCGCACCGGGACGCTTCCATCCCATTTTCCTACCTGGATGACAGGAAGCAGGCCGTTGGCTATTCCATTGATCTGTGCATGAAGCTGGTGGAAGCGGTGCGCCGTGAACTCAGGCTTCCGGTCCTGACGGTGTCCTACCTCGGTGTGACCTCCGCAACCCGCATACCCGCCATCGCCGAGGGCAAGGCGTCGCTTGAATGCGGATCGACCACCAACAACGCAGAAAGGCGGAAGAAGGTGGACTACACCATTGCGCATTTCATATCTGCCGCGCGTTTTATTGTGCGCAGCAATGCGGGCATTGAAAAGCTGGAAGACCTGTCGGGAAAGACCGTGGTGTCCACGCGTGGCACCACCAACATCAAGACGCTTGAGCGCATCAACGACGAACGACTGCTCAAGATGAAGATAGTGCAGGCCGACGACCATGCCGCTGCATTTGCCATGGTCGCGGTGGGCAAGGCGGACGCCTTCGCCATGGACGATGTGTTGCTGTATGGGCTTCGCGCTACCGCAACCCGTCCGCAGGACTTCGCGGTGATAGGCAAGCCGATGACGATTGAGCCCTACGCCGTGATGTTGCCCAGACACCAGCCCGCTTTCAAGAAGGTGATCGACACCGAGATGCGAAGGCTGATCTTCACCGGTGAAATGCAGCAGCTTTACCAAAAATGGTTCATGGCGCCCATCCCGCCCCGGGGCGCCAACCTGGAGTTGCCGATGTCCTTCATGCTGCGGGAGTCGTTCAAATTTCCAAGCGACAAGGTCGGGGACCTGGCCCAATGACCGCGGCACCTCCCCCACGCTTCATCAGTGACGACCTGGTGCGCGCGACGCTTGGCCTGTCTGACGCCTACTCAGCCATGGAGCTGGCCTTCCGCAGCCATGGACTGAAGCAGGCCGTCAACCTGCTGCGAACGCGCACCAGCATCGCCGGCGCAACACTCAGCACAATGGGTGCTGTGCTGCTCGACGGAACCATGCCCATGATGGGCGTCAAGAGTTATCCGACGCTTGGTGGGCAGTTCAACTTCGTGATCAGCCTGTTTTGCGCGCGGACTGGTGCGGCGCTTGCCATGGTGCAGGGCAATGCCCTGACAGAGCTGCGGACTGCAGCGGTAACACTGCTTGCGGCCCGGCATATGGCTCCCAGGCGGCCCCAACGCCTGGCCGTGTTCGGATCCGGGGCTCAGGCGCGTGCACATACACGGGCATTGCTGTACTGGTACCGCTTTGAGGAAGTGCTGGTCGTGGACCCCCACGGCGACGCCTCAGGTCTGGCCGCTACCGTCACGCAGGAGCACGGCATTGCTGCGCAGGTGGCGGCTGCATCCGAGGCCGTCTGCCGCGCCGACTTCATTGTGACCGCGACACGCTCGAAAACACCGTTGTTTGACGGGGCTCTCGTGCGCCCCGGCAGCTTCGTTGCAGCCATTGGCTCGAGCAAACCCGACTGCCGGGAGCTCGATGACTGCCTGCTCGCGCGAGCCGCCTGTATAGGTGTCGAAGACCCCGCGCAGGCCTGCGCGGAAGCCGGAGAGCTGGTCATGGCCGACGCCCGCATCCGTCAAGGCTTGCCGATATTGGCTCTGGGCGACATGGTGGTCGGCACCACCACCTGGAAACGTGCCGAGCAGGACATCACCATTTACAAATCGGTGGGAATTGGCCTGGAAGATATTGCACTGGCGCGAATGCTTTACGAAAGGCTGACGCCAGCAATGCCGGTTGCAGATTGAAGTACTGCGGTGTGAAGCCCTCGAGAGACAGACACGTTGCTGCGACCCTAACCGCAGCGCACCCGCGTCACCACGCCCGCCGCATTGATGTCCAGGTTCAAGCGCTGTGCATTGAACTCCATGGTGACCACCTGGCCCGGCCGCAGCACGCGCGCCATGTAGGCGCCGGAACGCTGGCGCGCCTCCTCGACCACACTGGCGCCCGCCGCTTTGCCAATGGCGAATTGCGCGCCCTGCGCGTTACACACACCCGCCGCGGGCCCGCCGGGTGCCGGGCCCGTGGCGGGGGGCGGTGCGGGGGTGGTGCAAGCCACGAGCAGCGCTGCGGCAACACTGCCGAGAATGATTTTGAAAGCCATGTGGTCTCCGTTGAAAAAACCTTCACCATACCGCGTGAAGACCCATCACACCCGCGTTTTTACCAACGGTTGCCTGGCGCCAGGCGTCAGAACGCTCAGGATAAAATCGCGCCATGCCCAACGCCGGACCGGCCGGCCCCGACCACCCCATCGCCACTGAAAGGGCACCCATGACACCGAATACCGACGGCACCCTGACCGTCCTTGGCCAGACGCTGAGCACGCGCCAGGTTGAAGAACTGATGCACCAGCTGGCGCAGGCCCGCAACCAGATGCAGCCGCCCGTACAGCCCGAGGTGACCGCCGACATGCCGGTGCTGGTGCAGCACGACGCCGACTTCGGCATCGCCCAGACCGCGCCGCCGGAACGCCAGGTGAGCCTGGGCCTGCGCCATCTCGGCTTCGGCTGGATTTTCTTCACCTTCTCGCGGGATCGCGCCAAATTCATTGGCGAGGCCCTGCTGCAAAAGAGCAAGGGCTGATCGGCGAACAAGTTGCGCCCACAAAAAAGCCGCCCGAGGGCGGCTTTTTTGTTTTCTGTCCTGGCGGAAACGGAGGGATTCGAACCCTCGATGAGGCTCTACACCCCATACTCCCTTAGCAGGGGAGCACCTTCGGCCACTCGGTCACGTTTCCTGATTTCTGGCTAACCCGGATTATCTCACGACTTGTGCGCCTGTCCAGCGCAAGGCGCTTCAGGCGGCGGGCTGGTCCAGGTCAAACGCCTTGTGCAGGGCCCGCACGGCGAGTTCCATGTACTTTTCGTCGATCACCACCGAGGTCTTGATTTCGCTGGTGGAGATCATCTGGATGTTGATGCCCTCCTCGCTGAGCACGCGGAACATCTTGCTGGCGATGCCGACATGGCTGCGCATGCCGATGCCGACGATGCTGACCTTGCAGATCTTGGCGTCACCGGTGATTTCCTCGGCGCCGAGCGCGCCCAGCACGCTGGTGCGCAGCAATTCGACGGCGCGCGCGTAGTCGTTGCGGTGCACGGTGAAGCTGAAGTCGGTCTTGCCGTCCTTGCTGACGTTCTGGATGATCACATCGACTTCGATGTTGGCATCGGCCACGGCGCCCAGGATCTGGTAGGCGATGCCGGGTTTGTCGGGCACGCCCAGGATGGAAATTTTGGCTTCGTCGCGGTTGAATGCGATGCCCGATACGATGGCTTGTTCCATTTGTTCATCTTCCTCAAAACTGATCAGGGTGCCGGACTTGGCCTCTTCGTCGATGTTGATGTCCCAGTCGGTGAAACTCGACAACACGCGCAGCGGCACCTTGTACTTGCCGGCAAATTCGACCGAGCGGATCTGCAGCACCTTGGAGCCCATGGATGCCATCTCCAGCATCTCTTCAAAACTCACGGTCTGCAGGCGGCGTGCTTCGGGCACCACACGCGGGTCGGTGGTGTAGACGCCGTCAACGTCGGTGTAAATCAGGCACTCATGCGCCTTCAATGCAGCGGCGATGGCGACTGCCGAGGTGTCGGAGCCGCCACGGCCCAGCGTGGTGACGTTGCCGCCCTCGTCCACGCCCTGGAAGCCGGTGATGATGACCACCTTGCCGGCATCCAGATCGGCGCGCACGCGTTTGTCGTCGATCGATTCGATACGCGCCTTGGTGAAGGCGCTGTTGGTCTTGATGGTGACCTGCCAGCCGGCATAACTGACCGCGGGCATGCCCTCGGCCTGCAGCGCAATCGCCAGCAAGGCGCTGGAAGCCTGCTCGCCGGTGGCGGCCAGGGCGTCGAGCTCGCGGTGGTAGGCATCGGCGACATGGGACGGGGCCAGCTCTTTGGCCAGGCCCAGCAGACGGTTGGTTTCGCCGCTCATGGCACTCGGCACCACCACCATCTGGTGGCCGGCGCGCGCCCACTTGGCAACACGTTTGGCGACGTTGCGGATGCGCTCGGTCGAGCCCATCGAGGTGCCGCCGTATTTATGAACGATCAGGGCCATTGCAGGAGGTTTGTCAGGGGTTGGTTGGGCAAAATTTGCAGGTGACTGCGCGGTTCAAACACCGCCTTGGGGCCGCCAGCAAAGCTTTCGATTATATCGGGGGCAAACCCTGGTCTCGATAGACCAGCACATCCCCGTCCCGCCTCACCTGTCCGGCCGCGACCTTGAGCTCGATCCGGTGACCGCGCGTGGTGCAGGCCTGGATCTGGCCCAGCAACTGATCCAGCTGGGCCGTGCTCGGCCCCGCCTGGTGCGCCGTGAGCAGCCAGTGGCGCAGCACATTGGCCTGCCGTGCGCTGGACAGCGCCTGCAGCGCCCGGATCGCCGGCGGCACCCCCACACGCGCCAGGTCCTCGCCGGCGAGTTCGGCCAGCAAGGCCTGCGCCTGCGCCGCGTGGCGCGCACTGCGCGCAAAGGTCTCGCGAAACTGCGGAAAGGTGTCCTGCAGCGCCGGCAACAGGCGGGCGCGGATGCGGTTGCGGGTGTAACGCTCGTCGGTGTTGCTCGGATCGTCCACAAAGGCCTTGCCCTCACGCACCAGCCAGTCACGCAAGCGGGACGCCGGCAACTGCAGCAAGGGACGGTGAAACACCATGCCGCCACGCTCGAGCTGTGCGGCCATCGCCGACAGGCCCGGCAAACCGGCGCCGCGGCTCAGGGCCAGCAGCAGGGTTTCGACCTGGTCATCGGCATGTTGTCCCAGCAACACGGCCTGCAGGCCCCGCGAACTGGCAGCCTGCGCCAGCGCCGCATAACGCGCCAGCCGCGCGGCGTCTTCCGGGCTTTGACCGTCCACATGGCGGGCGTTGACGTGCACCACCTGCAATGGCACGCCGAGGGTCGTGCAGGTTTCTTCGCAGACGCGCACAAAACCATCGGCCGCGGCCTGCAGGCCGTGGTGCACATGGATGGCACTGACCTGGCCCGGCCAGCGCTGCGCGGCGGCGTACAGAAGTGCGGTGGAATCGGCGCCGCCGCTGTAGGCGATGCCCAAGGGAAGCTGGGGAGAAAATTGTTCCAGCGCGGCCAGCGCCGGATTCGGGGACATGGCGCCGGCTGCCGGAGCGGCCAGCGGCCGCTTATTTGGCGTCGGCTTTGGTGTCGGTGTAGCGGCCATAACTTTGCAGGCGCTCGTAGCGGCGGTCCAGCAGCTCCTTGACCTTGAGGTCGCTGACCTGGCGGAAGGCATCGTTGAGCGCGCGCTTGAGGAAAGCCGCCATTTGTTTGTGGTCGCGGTGCGCGCCGCCGACCGGCTCATTGACGATCTTGTCGATCACGCCCAGCGCCTTCAGGCGGTGCGCGGTGATGCCCAGCGCCTCGGCGGCTTCCTCGGCTTTTTCCGAGGTTTTCCAGAGGATGGAGGCGCAGCCTTCCGGGCTGATCACGGAATAAATCGAATACTGCAGCATCACCACCTGGTCAGCCACCGAGATTGCCAGCGCGCCGCCGGAGCCGCCTTCGCCGATGATGGTGGTGATGATGGGCACCTCGAGTTGCGCCATTTCGAAGATGTTGCGGCCGATGGCTTCGGACTGGCCGCGTTCCTCGGCGTCGATGCCGGGGTAGGCGCCCGGTGTGTCGACAAAGGTGAACACCGGCAGCTTGAACTTCTCGGCGGTTTTCATCAGGCGCAGCGCCTTGCGGTAACCCTCGGGCTTGCTCATGCCGAAATTGCGCAGGCCGCGTTCCTTGGTGTCGCGGCCTTTCTGGTGGCCCAGCACCATGCAGGCGGTGCCGTTGAAACGCGCCAGGCCGCCGACGATGCTCAGGTCGTCGGAGAAATGCCGGTCGCCGTGCAACTCGACGAAGTCGGTGAACAGCTCGTTGACATAGTCCAGCGTGTAGGGCCGCTCGGGGTGGCGCGCGATCTTGGTGATCTGCCAGGGCGTCAGGTCGCTGTAGATGTCCTTGGTGAGCTGCTGGCTTTTCTTGGCCAGCTGGTCGATCTCTTCGGAGATGTCGACCGC
>PNNC01000207.1 GCA_013824015.1 Polaromonas sp. | reverse complement strand
TCCTTACAGGCTGCGGTGCTGGTCGCTGTAAGGCAGCATCGCGAGGAAGCGAGCGCGCTTGACGGCGGTGTTGATCTGGCGCTGGAAAATCGCGCGCGTGCCGGTCAGGCGGGCGGGGATGATTTTCCCGTTTTCGGCCACGAAATCGCGCAGGGTGTCGATGTCCTTGTAGTCGATTTCTTCAACGCCGGCAGCGGTGAAGCGGCAAAAGCGCTTGCGCTTGAACAGCAGGGATTGGGTATTGCGCTTGGGGCGCTTGTCTTTGTTGAAACGTTTTGGTCCGGGCATGGTGGACTCCTTAAAGGGGGTTCAGTACTTGATCAGAAACTGGTTGAAAAGCTTGGATGTGAAACACGACACTTTTGCTGCCTCGCGCATTGACCAGAAAACCGGTGAACCTGAAGGCTTGTCCCAGGGAGAGCCGGCCGGTTTGTTCGGCCAGCGCCCCAAAGGCAACCGCTTTCATCGTGACCTTGACCTGCCGGGTGGAACCTGCTTCCGTCATTTCGGACTCGTGATCGAGAACGAAGTTGGCGGCGGGGATTCCAGCGGGCGTGTAGCGCAGGGGACTGGCCTCGGCGATACAGGCGGTCAATTCAACGTGGTTCACTGCAGGATGGTTCGCGCAGCAGTGTGTCGATCAACAGCATGGTGGCGTCTTACGACGCTGCATACTCCTGCTGCTGGGCCTTGCGGGCTTCTTCCCTCTCGACGTTGCGCATCATCAGGGACGGGCCGGTTTCAGCCTTTTTCTTCACCACGGTCAGGTGGCGCAGCACGGCATCGTTGAACTTGAACGCGTGTTCAATTTCTTCCATCACGGCCTGGCTGGCTTCGATGTTGATGCACAGGTAATGGGCTTTGGCGAGTTTCTGGATCAGGTACACCAGCTGGCGCCGGCCCCAATCTTCAACCCGGTGCACTTTTCCGCCGCCGGCGGTAATCATGCTTTTGTAACGTTCCAGCATGGCTGGAACCTGCTCGCTTTGATCCGGATGGATCAGCAAGACGATCTCGTAGTGACGCATAAACTCTCCTTGTGGTTGATAGAAGCTGCCCCAGCGTCGTTAAGGGTGCAGCAAGGCGAAGCCCATGATTATATACCAGCCAGATATCGCCCCCACGCTGGCGCAGTACGCGTAGCGCCCTGCCCCCGCCCAGGGCGGTCCGTTCGTCCTGAGCTGTCGAAGGATGCGTCTGCCGACGGCAAAGCCGGATCCGTGGCCCCGGCTTGCAGGGAACGCCCTTCACCGCAGCTTTGAAAACACCCGCCCATGAAAAAAGCCCGGCAACTTGCATTGCCGGGCTTTGGAACCTGAACCGGGTTCAGGTCATGGCAGACGCCTGATCAGGCAGCGCGCAGCGTTGGGTAACGCACGTGCTCGACCAGTTCCTGGATCTTGCGGCTGGGCGCCGGTGTCACCAGGCTGACCAGGATGATCACGGCAAAACCGATAGGCACGCCGAAGATACCGGCCGAGATCGGCTGGATATCCCACCAGAGCTGGACTGGCGAGGTGATGCCGAACAGGCCGCGCATCCAGGGCTGGGTGGTGACCATGTAGAAGAACGTGACGCCCAGGCCGGCGATCATGCCCAGCGACGCAGCGATGCCGGTGGCACGTTTCCAGAAGATCCCCAAAGTCAGCGCCGGGAAGAACGCTGCCGCTGCGAACGAGAACGCCGCAGACACCAGGAACAGAATGTCGGCCGGTTTCTGGGCAGCCACATAAGCAGCAGCCAGCGCAACGATCAGCAGCAGGACCTTGGAGATGGTCACGCGGCGTGCGGTCGATGCGTTCGGGTCGATCATTTTGTAGTACAGGTCGTGGCTCAACGCGTTGGCAATCGTCAGCAGCAGGCCGTCAGCCGTCGACAGCGCCGCAGCCAGACCGCCGGCAGCCACCAGGCCCGACACCACATACGGCAAGCCGCCAATCGCGGGCGCCGCCAGCACGATGATGTCGCCACCGATGGACATTTCGTTCAGCTGCAGGATGCCGTCCTTGTTGATGTCCACCACCGACAGCAAGGTCGGATCAACCTTGTTCCAGGCAGCGATCCACTCCGGCAGCGCATTGAACGGCGTTCCCACCACCAGCGTGAAGACCTCGTATTTCACCAGCACGGCCAGGGCCGGCGCCGTGAAGTACAGCAGGAAGATGAAGAACAGCGACCAGGTCACCGACTGCCGCGCTTCCTTCACGCTGGGGACGGTGTAGTAGCGCATCAGGATGTGCGGCAGCGCAGCCGTACCGACCATCAGGCAGAAAATCAGCGCCAGGAAGTTGCGACGCGACACGTCGTAAGCCTTCTGGGCGGCTGCATCGCCATTCGGATCACCGGCGTACTGCTGGGCGTGCGGTGGCATGCCGTTGAGCGGCCGGGACTTGGCATCAGCGGCCGCCTTGGCAGCGGTCCAGGCACGTGTGGCAGCAGCCGCATCTTTCGGTACGGCAGCCAGCGCTTTTTCAGCCGCAGTGATGTCGGCCAGCGCGCCATTCGCAGCTTTCAGGTCGGCCACGGCTTTTTCTGCCGCCGCCTTGTCGGCCGCGAGCGCGGTTGCCGGGTCTTTCAGCTTGTCAGCCAGGGCTGCAGAACGCTGCTTGAAGATGTCGCGTACTTCGACCTCTTTGGCATTGGTGGTCAGCTCTTTTTCCTTGGCAGTCACTTTTTGCAGCTGGAAGCCATAGATCGCTTGCGGAATCGGCACATTGGTCTGCTTGACCGACAGCCACACCACCGGGATCAGGTAAGCCACGATCAGGATGATGTACTGGGCCACCTGTGTCCAGGTCACCGCACGCATGCCGCCCAGGAAGGAACAAACCAGAATACCGCCCAGACCCAGGAAAATCCCGAGCTCGAAAGCCACGCCAGTCAGGCGCGCCGTGATGATGCCGACACCGTAAATCTGTGCCACCACATAGGTGAAGGAGCACAAAATCGCAGCAATGATGCCCAGCAGACGCGGCAGGTTGCCGCCGTAACGTTCACCGAGAAAGTCGGGAATCGTGAACTGGCCGAACTTGCGCAGGTAGGGCGCAAGAAACAGCGCGACCAGGCAATAACCGCCAGTCCAGCCCATGATGAAGGCCAGGCCGCTGTAACCGGTCAGGTAGAGCGTACCGGCCATGCCGATGAAGGAAGCGGCAGACATCCAGTCGGCGCCGGTGGCCATGCCGTTGTAGACCGCCGGAACGCGGCGCCCTGCAACGTAGTACTCGGCAGCGTCTGTGGTGCGGCTCATGATGCCGATGCCGGCATACAGGCCGATGGTGGCCAGCAGGAAGATCAGACCGATCCACTGGCGCGACAGGCCCATCTGTTCGAGGATGGCCAGCACCACCACGAAGACCAGAAAGCCCCCGGTGTACCAGGTGTAGACCTTGCTCAGGCCCTTCTTGAAGGCAGCGTTGGATGCGGCAGTGTTGGTGCCGGCATCATTACCAAATATTCCAGCCATGATTACTCCTCGCTTTCCTGGACGCCGTGCTCAATATCGAGCTTGCCCATGTACCAGGCGTAATACCCGATGATGGCCACGTAAATCACCAATGCCCCCTGCGCACCCATCCAGAAACTGAAGGGCCAGCCGAAGAAATTGAAGCTCAATTCGCGCGCGTAATAACTCACGACGAACGTCACGATGAACCAGATCACGAGCAGGATTGCCGTGATATTGAGGTTCTTTCGCCAGTAACGGCGATGGTTGTCAGTCAACTGCATAACACTTGCCTCCATCAACAACACCCTTGCGGGCACATCACGATCACCACCGTCCCTGGCGTGGCCTGCAAGCCGGATCGCGTCTTATAAGCCTGGGCTCAGACCCTGGCCATCAAATACCCGCCCCGCTGGTTCCCGGTCAGGATGACTGAGCGACGCTCAGTCCCGTCTCGCGCTCCAGCTGGGCGGCCACTTTAGGCTCAAACCGTTTGAGGTGGCGAATGACCTTCACCGCCTCATCAGGGTCTTGCCTGTCGACATGGACCCGCGCCAGCTGATACCAGCCGAACGGGCTCATGGGTTGCAGTTCTGTGTTTTTCTTGAGCGCCTGCACCGCTTCGTCAAAGCGGCGGTCGCGGATCAGCAGCAGCGCCAGGCCGTACCAGGCGCGGTCCATCTTGGGCTCGATCTCCAGCGCGCGGCGAAAGGCCGGCTCGGCATCGGTATGACCGCCGGCGTCTTCCAGCATGTAGGCCAGGTTGAACCAGGCCGCGGCGGTATCCGGGAAACGGGCCACCAGCTCGCGCAAGGCGGCGATGGCGCCCTGCTTGTCACCGAGCTGGGCCAGCACATGCGCCCGGCTTGCCAGCGCGTAGCGGTCGCCGGGACGCACCGCCAGCATCTGGGTGAACTTGTCCAGGGCTGCGGCCTGCCGGCCGAACACCAGCAGCACCAGCGCCTGCATCTTGAGATACCAGTAAGCCAGGGCATGGTTCATTTGCACAGCTCCACGCCGATTTGCAGGCAGGTGCGGATTTTCATCAGTGTCGCGGCCAGCCAGATGAACAGCAGCAACAAAAACGCCACGAGCGGAACGTGGCGGTCAATGACTTGTCTGGGGGTGATCACCCGCGCGGCGGCGACAAAGGGTTTGCCGACGATCTGCAGGATCTGGTAGAAAAGATTGGTGTCTTTTTTGGCGCCGGCCAGCAGGCCCAGCACCCATTGCCCGAACAGCGCGAGCAAGGCGATCTCGGCAATCAGTTTGATCGTGGAAACAGTAAAAAGCATAGGGCCTTTGGAACAATGCGTTGATTGTTTCCCCGGCACTTACCGCTTTCTTACAAATCCTGACCAAAGCTCCCGGACCTAGCTGAAACCCTCCTAGGGGTTTCCCTCGGTTCGGCCCCCTGCCGTGCAGGAGACCAGAACCAAAGACTTACGGCTAGTTCGCGAGCTGCTTCCAGGTGGCAATCACAGTGTCAGGATTGAGCGACAGCGAGCTGATGCCTTCGTCCTTGAGCCACTGCGCAAAGTCCGGATGGTCGCTCGGGCCCTGGCCGCAGATGCCGACATACTTGCCCTGGCGCTTGCAGGCCTGGATCGCGCGGCTCAGCATGGCCTTGACCGCCGGGTCGCGTTCGTCGAAGTCCTCGGCCAGGATGGCCATGCCCGAATCGCGGTCCAGGCCCAGCGTGAGCTGGGTCAGGTCGTTGGAGCCGATCGAGAAACCGTCGAAAAATTCGAGGAACTCGTCGGCCAGGATGGCATTGCTCGGCACCTCGCACATCATGATCACGCGCAGGCCTTTTTCGCCGCGCTTGAGGCCGTGCTGGCCCAGCAGGTCGGTGACCTTTTTGGCCTGGCCCAGCGTGCGCACAAACGGCACCATGACCTCGACGTTGACCAGGCCCATGTCGTCGCGCACGCGGCGCAGCGCCTCGCATTCCATCGCGAAAGCCTCGCCGAAGTCGGCGCTCAGGTAACGCGAGGCGCCGCGGAAGCCCAGCATCGGGTTTTCTTCTTCCGGCTCGTAACGCGAACCACCGATCAGCTTGCGGTACTCGTTGGACTTGAAGTCCGACAGGCGCACGATCACCGGCTTGGGCCAGAAGGCGGCGGCGATGGTCGCCACACCTTCGGCCACCTTGTCGACGTAAAAAGCACGCGGCGAGGCATGACCGCGCGCCACACTTTCCACCGCTTTTTTCAGGTCGGCATCGACATTCGGGTAGTCGAGGATGGCCTTGGGGTGCACGCCGATGTTGTTGTTGATGACAAACTCGAGCCGCGCCAGGCCGACGCCGTGGTTGGGGATCTGGCAGAAGTCGAAGGCCAGTTGCGGGTTGCCGACGTTCATCGTGATCTTCAGGTCGATCTCCGGCATCTCGCCGCGCTGGACTTCGGTGACTTCGGTCTCGAGCAGGCCGTCGTAGATGTTGCCGGTGTCGCCTTCGGCGCAACTGACGGTGACCAGCATGCCGGTCTTCAGGCTTTCGGTCGCGTCACCGCAGCCGACCACCGCCGGGATGCCGAGTTCGCGCGCAATGATGGCCGCATGGCAGGTGCGTCCGCCGCGATTCGTCACGATGGCGCTGGCGCGTTTCATCACCGGCTCCCAGTTCGGGTCGGTCATGTCGGTCACCAGCACGTCGCCGGGCTGGACCTGGTCCATTTCGCTGATGTTGTGCACGATGCGGACCGGGCCGGTGCCGATCTTCTGGCCGATGGCACGCCCCTCGGCCAGCACGGTGCTGCTGCCCTTGAGCTTGTAACGCATCTCGGCCTTGCCCTTGGACTGGCTTTTCACCGTCTCGGGACGCGCCTGCAGGATGTAGAGCTGGCCGTCGGTGCCGTCCTTGCCCCACTCGATGTCCATAGGGCGGCCGTAATGGTCCTCGATGATCACCGCGTAACGCGCGAGCTGCTCGACATCGGCATCGCTGAGCGAGTAGCGGTTGCGCAGTTCGGCCGGCACGTCGGTGGTCTTGACCAGCTTGCCGCCGGCTTTTTTCTCATCCGGCGTGGTGAACTCCATCTGCAGCAGCTTGGAGCCCAGATTGCGGCGGATCACGCAGCGCTTGCCGGCCTTGAGCATGGGCTTGTGCACATAAAACTCGTCCGGGTTCACGGCGCCCTGCACCACGGTTTCACCCAGGCCGTAGCTCGAGGTGATGAACACCACGTCCTCAAAACCGCTTTCGGTGTCGATGGTGAACATCACGCCGGCCGCGCCGAGGTCGCTGCGCACCATGCGCTGCACGCCGGCCGACAGCGCCACATCGGCATGGGCAAAACCCTGGTGCACGCGGTAGCTGATGGCGCGGTCGTTGTACAGCGAGGCAAACACCTCCTTCATCTTGTGCAGCACATCCTCGATGCCGACCACGTTCAGAAAGGTTTCCTGCTGACCGGCAAAAGACGCGTCGGGCAAATCCTCGGCGGTGGCCGAGGACCGCACCGCAAAACTGGCCTGGGTGTTGCCGGCGCTCAGCGCGGCGAAGCTGTCCCGCACCGCCTGCTCCAGGTCTTTCGGAAAAGGCTGGGCTTCGACCAGCGCACGGATCTTGCTGCCGGTGTCAGCCAGCGCGCGCACATCGTCGGTGTTGAGCGCGTCCAGCAGCGTATTGATTTTCTTGTCCAGGCCATCGTGCGCCAGGAACACGCGGAAGGCATGGGCGGTGGTGGCAAAGCCGGTCGGCACCCGCACCCCCTGGGGCCCGGTGGGCAATTGCGAGATCATCTCGCCGAGGCTGGCGTTTTTACCGCCGACGGCCTCGACATCCGTCATCCTCAGGTTTTCAAACGGTACGACCAGGGCGGTCGGCTCAAAAAGGTTGGACATGAAAATACTCCGGGAGGTTTAAAAACCGGGGACAGGCGCATGCGCGGCGGGCAACCTTGTTGTTCTGTTGGGGGGTTGGAGCGGGGCATGGCCGGGAATATCGGGATAATTGCCCTCATTGTAGAGGGGGCCTGCGTTTGGCGGCTCCCGCGCCCTTTCACCAACCTGACCGCTGCCCCATGTCCAACCGCACCGTGTTTTTCATCTCCGACGGCACCGGCATCACGGCGGAGACCTTTGGCAACGCCATCCTGGCGCAGTTCGAGATGAAACCGCGCCATGTGCGCCTGCCTTTCATCGACAGCGTGGACAAGGCGCACCAGGCGATCCGCCAGATCAACCACACCGCCGAGGTCGAGGGCCTCAAGCCCATCGTGTTCACCACGCTGGTCAACATGGAGATTCTCGAGGTACTCAAGCGCGACTGCCACGGCATGTTGCTGGACATGTTCGGCATGTTTGTGGCGCCGCTGGAGACCGAGCTCGGCCTGAAGTCCAACCACCGGGTCGGGCGTTTCTCCGACGCCTCCAAAAGCAAGGAGTACGACGACCGCATCGAGGCCATCAACTTCTCGCTGGCGCACGACGACGGCCAGAGCAACCGCGACCTGGCTGGCTCGGATGTGATCCTGGTCGGGGTCAGCCGCAGCGGCAAGACGCCGACCTCGCTGTACCTGGCGATGCAGTACGGCCTGAAGGCGTCCAACTACCCCTTGATCCCGGAAGACTTCGAGCGCCGCCAGTTGCCGCCGGCGCTGGTGCCGCACCGCAAGAAAATTTTCGGCCTGACGATTGCCGCCGAACGGCTGGCGCAGATCCGCAACGAACGCCGGCCCAACTCCAAATATGCCAGCCTGGAGAACTGTCGCGATGAAATCCATGAGGCCGAGGCGATGATGCGGCGCGAAGGCATACGCTGGCTGTCGACCACCACCAAGTCGATCGAAGAGATCGCCACCACCATCCTGCAGGAAATCCGGCCGGAGCGGCTCGAGTACTGAGGCCACGCGCGCTCTGTTTTTGATAGCTGCCGGCCCTTTCCTGGCATGGGCCAGCGGCCGATTTGATCGATAAATCAGGGGCAGGCATGCAGCGGCGGCAGGCTGATCCTGCCGGTTGATGCCAAAAGGCCTGTCGCCCATGGCAGTCCAGGCCCGCCAGCTCCTGTTTTGATAGCAAGCTGTCTCAGCCCAGCACCGCCACCCCCTTGACCTGCGCAAACACGGCGCGGCCCGGCTGCAAATCCAGCGCCGCCGCCGACTTGCGCGTGATGCGCGCCAGCAGCGTGATGCCGCCGGCATCCAGGCTGACCATGACTTGCCCCGCGCTGTCGTCGGCCAGGCCGGTGACGGTGGCGGCGAACACGTTCAGCACGCTGCTGCCGCTCTGCCGCAACAGGCTCAGGCTGACATCGCGCGCCTGGATGCGCAGCCGCACGCGCTGGCCGGGCTGCAAGTCCTGGCTCGGCAGGCTGATCTGCCCGCCGGGGAACGCCAGCTGGCTCAGTTGCCACTCGGGCTCCAGATGGCTCACGGTGGCCGTGATCACGGCCGCGGCGGCATCCCCATGGGCCAGCGGCAAATCGAGGCGCGTCAACAGCTCACGCGTGGGTCCGGCTGCCGTGACGCGGCCCGCCTCCAGCAGCAGCAGGTGATCCGCCAGCCGCGCCACCTCGTCCGGCGCGTGGCTCACATACAGGATGGGAATCTCCAGCTGGTCATGCAGGCGCTCCAGGTAGGGCAGGACCTCGGCCTTGCGCTGCAGGTCCAGCGCGGCCAGCGGCTCGTCCATCAGCAGCAGGCGCGGGCTGGTGGCCAGCGCCCGCGCGATCGCCACGCGCTGGCGCTCGCCGCCTGACAAGGTCTCCGGCCGGCGCTCCATCAGCGGCGTGATGCCCAGCAGTTCCACCGCCTGCTCCAGCGAGACGCGGCGCTGCGCCGCCGGCACGCGGCTGCGGCCGTAGTCGAGATTGCGCCGCACGTCCAGGTGCGCCAGCAGGCTGGCCTCCTGGAACACAAAACCCAGCGGACGCCGATGCACCGGCAGAAAAACACCGCTGGCAGTGTCCTGCCAGAGTTCGCCATCGACCACCAGCCGGCCGTTGCCCGCGCGCTCCAGCCCGGCGATACAACGCAGCAAGGTCGTTTTGCCGGAACCTGAGACGCCAAAAATCGCCGTGACGCCGCGCCCGGGCAGCTTGACCTCCAGGTCCAGCAGAAAGCCGCCCAGTTGATGGCGGAAGGCGCCCGTGATGCCGCTCATGCGCCCTGCCCGCGCCGTCGCCTGCCGCCGGGCTGCAGCAGGTACAGCGCCAGCAACACCCCGAAGGAAAACAGCAGCAGCCCGCCGGCCAGCCAGTGCGCCTGCGCGTATTCGAGCGCTTCCACATGGTCGTAAATCTGCACCGACAGCACCCGGGTCTGGCCCGGGATGTTGCCGCCCATCATCAACACCATGCCGAACTCACCCACGGTGTGGGCAAAACCCATGACCGCCGCTGTCAGGTAGGCGGGACGGGCCAGTGGCAGCACCACGGTCACAAACGTGTCCAGCGGCGAGGCGCGCAGCGTGGCGGCGACCTCCAGCGGGCGTTCGCCGATCGCTTCAAAGGCGTTTTGCAACGGCTGCACCACAAACGGCAGTGAATAAAACACCGAGCCGACCACCAGCCCGGCAAAGCTGAAGGGCAGCAGGCCCCAGCCCAGCGCTTGCGTCAGCGCGCCGACCGGCCCCTGCGGCCCCATCAGCACCAGCAAATAAAAACCCAGCACCACCGGCGGCAACACCAGCGGCAGGGCCACCAGCGCGCCGACGGGCCCCTTGAGCCAGCTTCGGGTGCGCGCCAGCCACCAGGCCAGCGGCGTGCCGGCCAGCAGCAGCAGCACGGTGGTCGTCGCGGCCAGTTTTGCCGTCAGCGCGATCGCCTGCAGGGCAGCGTCGTCGATCATCTCAGGGCTGCACCTGGTAACCGTAGGCGCGAATCTGCGCTCTGGCTTTTTCTGATTTCAGGAAAGCCATCAGTTGCTGCGCCGCCGGGCTGTCTTTTCCCCGGGCCAGCAACACGGCGTCCTGGCGAATCGGGCGGTGCAAGGTCTCCGGCACGATCCAGGCCGAGCCGGAGATGAGCTTGCCGTTGTCATGAATCTGCGACAGCGCGACAAAACCAAGCTCGGCATTGCCGCTGGAGACAAAGCTGAAGGCCTGCCCAATACTTTCGCCAGTCACCAGTCGGGCTTGCAGCGCCGGCATCAGGCCCAGCCGCGTCATGGTTTCCAGCGCCGCCGCGCCATACGGTGCGAGTTTGGGCGCGGCGATCGCCAGCTTGCGGAAGCCGCCTTTTCGCAGCACCTCACCCTGCGCATCCACCAGGCCTGGCTGCGCCGACCACAGCGCCAGCCGGCCGGTGGCATAGGTGAAGCGGCTGCCGCCGACCGCGGCGCCATCCTGCTCGAGCTTCTTCGGCGTTTCGTCATCGGCCGAGAGGAAGACTTCAAAGGGTGCGCCGTTGGTGATCTGCGCATAAAACTTGCCGGTGGCGCCAAAGGACAACACCGCCTGATGCCCTGTGGTCTTTTCAAATTCCGCCGCGATGACTTTCATGGGCGCGCTGAAGTTGGCCGCCACCGCGACCTGCACATCGGCAGCCAGCGCCGGCGCCGCCAGGCACAGCAGCCACAGGGACAAGGCAGACAGCGGTTGGAAGGTCATGGCGGTCATCGGTTTCGCTATTCTATTTTAGAATAGCGAACCTCCGCACCGCATCACCGCCCATGAAAAAAGCCGCTCCCGCGCTGTCTTTCGACAGCGCCCTCAGCCATGAGCCCGCCGACAAACGCATCGAGATCCTGCGCCTGGTCGGCGACAGCGGCTCGATCTCGCAGGCCGCGCGGGATGCCGGGGTCAGCTACAAGGCCGCCTGGCAGGCGATCGACACCTTGAGCAACCTGGCCGGTGGTGTGCTTGTGGAACGCGCGGTGGGCGGGGCCGGCGGCGGCGGCGCGCTGCTCACCGATGCGGGACGCCGGCTGCTGGCCGTCGCCGGCCAACTGGCCGAATCTCGCCGGCGGGTGCTGGCCGGCGCTGCGACCGGCCCCGGGGCCGCCACCTGGTCACACACCGGCCTGCGCACCAGCATGCGCAACCAGTTCCCCTGCAGTGTCCGCAAGCTTGAGGTCAAAGGCCAGGTGGTGCGGGTGTATCTGGAACTGGCGGACGGGACAGTGCTGGTGTCACGCATCACCCAGGCCAGTGCCGAACTGCTGGGGCTCCGCAAAGGCCTGGCGGTGCTGGCGCTGTGCAAGGCCACGGCGGTGATCGTCAGGCCGCGGGCCGCCAGCTTCGCCGACGGGCAGCAGCTCGCCGGCCGGGCCCAGCGCATCAGCCGCGGCGCCAGCGGTGACGAGGTGTCGCTGCTGCTCGACGCTGGCTTGCTGCTGGTGGGATTTGCCGCCGCCGGCAGCGGCATCCGGGCCAACACGCCGGTCAACGCGCTGGTCGATGAGTCTGCCGTGGTGATTGCCCTGTCCAGCTGACAGCTCGCGCGCGACGCGCTGCCGCATAGCAGGGAGGTATACAATTCATAGCCAATATCTATCGATAGCACTTAATCAACAGTGTTATACTATCCATTCGCCAGCAAGTTTCAGCTGTTTTTTATCAACTCCAGAAAGCGATACCCATGTCCCTGATCAATACCCCCGTCCAGCCGTTCAAGACCCAGGCCTTCCTCAATGGCAAGTTCATTGACGTTTCCAACGAAACGCTCAAAGGCAAGTGGTCGGTGCTGATCTTCATGCCGGCGGCTTTCACTTTCAACTGCCCGACCGAAGTCGAGGACGCCGCTGACAACTACGCCGAATTCCAGAAAGCCGGCGCCGAGGTCTACATCGTGACCACCGACACGCATTTCTCGCACAAGGTGTGGCATGAGACCTCCCCCGCTGTCGGCAAGGCCAAGTTCCCGCTGGTCGGCGACCCGACCCACGTGCTGACCAAGGCCTTCGACGTGTTCATCCCTGAAGAAGGCCTGGCGCTGCGCGGCACCTTCGTGATCGATCCCGAAGGCATGATCAAGACGGCCGAGGTGCATTCCAACGAAATCGCCCGCGACGTCAAGGAAACCCTGCGCAAGCTCAAGGCCGCCCAGTACACCGCCGCCCATCCTGGCCAGGTCTGCCCGGCCAAGTGGAACGAAGGCGCCAAGACGATTGCACCGTCGATCGACCTCGTCGGCAAGATCTAAGACCCCGCGGTCTCCAGCCCGGGCGAAGCACACACTCGGTGTGTGCCCCGGGCTTTTTTGTTCCCTTTTGACACGATATTGACACCGAAAGTGAGTTTTTCATGCTCGACGACGCCACCAAAGCCCAACTGAAAACCTACCTTGAACGCGCCACACAGCCGATCGAGATCGTCGCCTCGCTCGACGCCAGCGAGGCTTCGGGCGAAGTGCTGTCGCTGCTGAAAGACGTGGCTGCCTCCTCGCCGCTGGTCACGCTGACTGAAAGCCGCGACGACCCACACCGCAAACCCTCTTTTTCGATCAACCGCCCCGGTGAAAACCACGGCCCGCGTTTTGCCGGCCTGCCGATGGGCCATGAGTTCACCTCGCTGATCCTGGCGCTGCTGCAGATCGGTGGCTACCCGCCCAAGGTCGAGCAGGAAGTGCTGGAGCAGATCCGCGCGCTGGACCGCGACCTCGACTTCGAGGTCTATGTCTCGCTGACCTGCCACAACTGCCCGGACGTGGTGCAGGCGCTGAACCTGATGGCGGTGCAGAACCCGCGCATCAAGACCACCATGATCGAAGGCGGCACCTTCCAGGACGAGATCAAGGAGCGCGAGATCATGGGTGTGCCCACGGTTTTCCTGAACGGCACCATGTTCGGCAACGGCCGCATGAGCCTGGAGGAAATCCTCGCCAAGATCGACACCAGCGGCACCGAGCGCGAAGCCAAAAAGATCAGCGCGAAAGATCCGTTTGATGTGCTGATCGTTGGTGGCGGGCCGGCCGGCGCCGCAGCCGCCGTGTACGCGGCACGCAAGGGCATCCGCACTGGCGTGGCTTCCGAACGTTTCGGCGGCCAGGTGCTGGACACCCTGGGCATCGAGAACTTCATCTCGATCAAGGAAACCGAAGGCCCGAAATTTGCGCATGCACTCGAAGAACACGTGCGCAACTACGACGTGGACATCATGAACCTGCAGCGCGCCAAGGCGCTGATTCCCTACAGCGGCGCCGGCAAGGACCTGATCGAAGTGCAACTGGAAAGCGGCGCCTCGCTCAAAAGCAAGTCGGTGATCATCTCCACCGGCGCACGCTGGCGCAACATCAACGTGCCCGGCGAACAGGAGTTCAAGAACAAGGGCGTGGCCTACTGCCCGCACTGCGACGGACCGCTGTTCAAGGGCAAACGTGTGGCGGTGATCGGCGGCGGCAACTCGGGCGTGGAAGCCGCGATTGACCTGGCCGGCATCGTCGGCCACGTCACGCTGATCGAGTACGACACGGCGCTGCGCGCCGACGCGGTGCTGCAGAACAAGCTGAAAAGCCTGGCCAACGTCGAGGTGTTCACCAACGCGCAGACCACCGAAATCACCGGCGACCAGAAAGTCACTGGCCTGGTCTACAAGGACCGCGCCAGCGGCGAGCTCAAAACCGTGCCGCTCGAAGGTGTGTTCATCCAGATCGGCCTGGTGCCCAACACCGACTGGCTCAAGGGTGTGGTCGAGCTGTCGAAACACGGCGAGATCATTGTCGACGCGCGCGGCCAGACCTCGATACCCGGCGTCTTCGCGGCCGGCGACGCGACCACCGTGCCTTTCAAGCAGATCATCATCGCGGCCGGTGACGGCGCCAAGGCGGCGCTCGGCGCGTTTGACTACCTGATCCGCAGTCCGGCCACCGTGCACTGAGCGAGCACCGACCCTGCTCTCGAAAGCCCGCCATCAGCGGGCTTTTTTGTTTCCGAGCAGGCTTGCAATGCGAACGGTTATCACACTCACACGCAAGCAGACCGCGCGCGCATGGGAATGCTTGAGCTGAATCCGCTGCCGGGAGACAATGCGCCATCAACAACACAACAACCAAGAGGAATGCCATGAAAGGCGACGCACAAGTCATCACCCACCTGCAGGCCCAGCTCAAGAACGAGCTGACCGCGATCAACCAGTACTTCCTGCACTACCGCATGTACAAACACTGGGGCCTGGACAAGCTGGCGAAGAAGGAATACGAGGAATCGATCGGCGAGATGAAACACGCCGACAAGCTGATGGACCGCATCTTCATGCTCGACGGCCTGCCGAACCTGCAGGACCTCGGCAAACTGATGATCGGCGAGGACGTGCCGGAAGCACTGAACTGCGACCTGCAGGCCGAAACCGGCGCGCAGGCCACCATCAAGGCCGGCATGGCCCATTGCGAAAGTGTGCGCGACTACGTCTCGCGCGACTTGCTGCAGGGCATCCTCGACGACACCGAGGAACACATCGACTTCCTGGAAACCCAGATCGAGCTGATCAACAAGGTCGGCATCCAGAACTACCTGCAAAGCCAGATGGGTGAGCTGAGCTAATTCTCGCCCTGCGCTGCGGCGCACTGCTCCCGGCCCGCCCCCTGGCGGGCCGTGTTGTTTGTGCTCGCGCCAGCGGGCCGCTGAGCTTCTCGCATTGGTCGTGAGGCACCCTCAAACGAGAATAATTCTCATTTGTTGCGATAAGATAGCGCACCCGCGAGCCGACATGCCCCGCCATGTGAAGCCAGCCAGCAACCTGACTGGACCTTTGCTCACATGTCGATCGCATCCCTTTCCCCTGCATCCAAACCCCTTGCCGGCCTGGTCCGACGGGGGCCATCCGCCACCCGGCGGATGGCCGCATTCGGCCTGACCCCGCTCGCGCTGTGCGTTGCGCAACTGGCCGGCGCCCAGGTCCTGCCGGACATCACCATCCGCGCCGATACCGAACAGGGCTACGCCCCGTCCACCAGCAGCACCGCCACCAAAAGCAGCGCGCCGCTGCGCGACATTCCGCAGACCGTCAACGTGGTGCCCGGCCAGTTGCTGCGCGACCAGGCGGCTCGCTCGATGGAAGATGCGCTGCGCAACGTGCCCGGCGTGGCAGCCAGCCATGGCGACGGCCAGCGTGACCAGGTGATGATCCGCGGCTTCACGGCGATTGCCGACCAGTTTTCCGACGGACTGCGCGATGACGCCCTGTATTTCCGCGACCTGTCCAACGTCGAGCGGGTCGAAGTGCTCAAGGGCCCTTCTGCCGTGTTGTACGGACGGGGCTCGTCGGGCGGCCTGATCAACCGCATCACCAAAAAACCGAAATTCGGCGAAACCTCGGGCGAAGCCGCCCTGCTCCTGGGCAGCAACCAGCTCAGGCGTGTGGAGGCCGACGTGAACCTGCCGCTCGGTGAAGCCGCGGCTTTTCGCCTGAACGCGGCGCGCGAGGACTCCGGCAGCTACCGTGACCAGCAGTTCGTGGACCGCTACAGCTTTGCGCCGTCGCTGGCGCTCAAACTCAGCGGCCAGACCTCGCTGCTGCTGCAATACACCAGGGCGCGCGACCAGCGCGTGACGGACTTCGGCATTCCGGCGCTCAACGGCCGCCCGGTCGATGTGCCCGCCAGCACCTATTACGGCTCGAGCAATGCCCGGCGCGACGACACCAGCACCAGCCTGGTCGACACCTACACCGCCACGCTGAACCACAGCTTCAACGACGCCTTCAGCATGCGCAACACCAGCCGCTACTACAGCTACGAGCTGGACCGCTACAACACCCTGCCCAGCGGCACGACGGACCCGGTGGCGCTGACCATCGGGCTGACCCGCAGCGCCGTCTTCCGCGACGAATCCGGCTGGTTCAACCAGACCGACTTCACCTACAAAAACACGCTGGGCGGCTTCAAGCAGGAGTGGCTGTTCGGCCTGGAAATGGGCCAGCAGAAACGCCGCGCCGAATCGATCTCTGCCGGCAACGTGGCACGCGTGTCCATCTTCAACCCGGGCCTGGTGGCGGTGCCGGCGTTCAGCGCGGCCAACCTGGCCGCCGACAGCGCGATACCGAACCACACCACGCAGGACGTGCTGGGGGTGTACCTGCAGGACCAGGTCACGCTGGCAAAAAACTGGAAGGTGCTGGCCGGCATCCGCTACGACGAGTTCAAGCAGTCCACCACGTTTGAGCGCAGGCTTGCACCGCTGGCCCGCACCGACCGCAGCTTCAGCCCGCGCGCCGGCCTGGTGTGGCAGCCCACCGAGGCGCAGTCGCATTACCTGTCTTACAGCCGCTCGTTCCAGCCCTCGGCCGAGACCTTTGCGCTGGCCGGCAGCACTGTGGCCAACGAGCCGGAAATCACCCGCAACGTCGAGATCGGCAGCAAGCTCAGCTTCCTGGACGGCGCGCTCAGCGTGACGGCGGCCTTGTTCAACCTGCAGCGCAGCAACATCAAGAACACGGATCCGGCCAACCCGGCCCTGCAGATCAACGTGGGCACGCAACGCACCAACGGGCTGGAACTCACCGCCAGCGGCCGCCTGCCGGGCCGCTGGGACGTGAGCGCGGGTTACGCCTACCTGGACGGCGAAATGGTGGAGTCGGTGGCACGTACCAGCTCGCTTCAGTTGCCCGTCGTTTCGGTCGCCTCGCTGGGCAAGGTGCCTGCGCTGACACCGCGCCACTCGGCTTCTTTCTGGGCCATGAAGGACCTGGGCAAGGGTTTCAGCCTGGGCGGCGGCCTCAACTACATGGGCGAGCGTTTCGCTTCGCTGACCAACCTCGTGGTGCTGCCGGCCTACCTGACCGGTGACCTGGCCGGCAGCTACCGGACCGGCCGCTACGAATTCGGCGTGAACATCAAAAACGTCACTGACAGGAAATACATCGTCTCCAGCCACGGCAGCAACGACAACCTGATCCTGCCGGGTGCGCCGCGCGAACTGCAGGTGAGCATGCGCGTCAGGTTCTGAGCCCCGCTGAGCGACAGGCCCGGCGCCGGCCTGCGCGAGGCGGGCGCCCTGGCGCTGCGCTGAAAACACGCCGGCCGGGTCACCAGGATTTTCCCTTTCAAACGCGAATAATTCTCATTATTGCGTTAAGATACGACACCCGCCAGCCGACGCCTTCGCCGCGTGAAGCCAGCCAGCAACCTCGCTTGAGCCTGTGCTTCACCATGCCTGCCTTTCTTTCCGCTTCAAGGCAAAAAACGCCTTCAGCCCATGTCCACCTTGGGTCATCAGCTATTCATTTTGTAGCAACCGCCGTGCCGGGCAGCGTCCAGGCGACACGGCCATGGTGAGCGCAAGCGCCATCCGCCGCTGGTCCTGGGTGCACAAATGGTCCAGCCTGGTGTGTACCGTCTTCATGCTGCTGCTGTGTATCACCGGGCTGCCGCTGATCTTCCACCACGAGATCGGGCACCTGCTCGGCACCGAGGTCGAGGCGCCGGCCATGCCCGCCAACACGCCGCGGGCCAGCCTGGACCGGGTCATCGCCACGGCCAAGGCGCTGCATCCCGAACGCGTGGTGCAGTTCGTCTCGCAACCCGAGGACGATGACGGCCTGTGGTTCGTCACGCTGACGCCGACACCGGACCCCACCGATGACTTCAAGTCGGTCGCGGTGGATGCCCGCACCGCCGCCGTGCTGGCCCAGCCGAAGTTCGACGAAGGTTTCATGTACGTGATGTTCAAGCTGCATGTGGACCTGTTCGCCGGCCTGCCCGGCAAGCTGTTCCTCGGCTTCATGGGTCTGTTGATGCTGGTGGCGATTGTGTCGGGCGTGGTGCTGTACGCGCCCTTCATGCGCAAGCTCGATTTCGGCACGGTGCGACGCGCCCGCCAGCCGCGCCTGAAGTGGCTGGACCTGCACAACCTGCTGGGCATCGTGACCCTGGTCTGGGCCTTCACCGTGGGCGCGACCGGCATGATCAACACCTGGGCCGACCTGATCATCAAGTACTGGCAACACGACCAGCTCAGCACGCTGCTGGCGCCTTACCAGGGCCAGCCGCCGGTGCCCGCAGCCGAACGCGGCTCGCTGCAGGCCGCGCTGGATGCCGCGCTGGCCGCGGCCCCCGGCAACAAGCTGTCCTTCATCGCCTTTCCGGGCACCGCGTTTTCCAGCCCGCACCACAACACCGTGTTCCTGCGCGGCAACACCGCGCTGACCTCGCGCCTGCTGACACCGGTGCTGGTCGATGCGCGCAGTGGCGCGGTCACGGCCAAGCCGGACCTGCCCTGGTACCTGACCGCGCTGCTGGTGTCGCAACCGCTGCATTTCGGCGACTACGGCGGCCTGCCGATGCAGATCCTCTGGGCCCTGCTCGACATCGCCACCATCATCGTACTCGGCAGCGGTCTGTACCTGTGGGTCAAGCGCGGCCAGCCGCAAAGCCTGGCGCGCGAAGCCGGCGTGACGCTGCCGGAGGCCGCGCGATGAATTCACGCTTCTGGCAACTCTGGGGCTGGCCGATCGCCTGCGGCCTGCTCAGCGCCACCGGCCTGCTCAGCGCCCTGTTTTCCGATGGCTGGGGCGATGCCTGGTCCTGGCTGGCGCTGGGCCTGCCGGTGCTGACCATGGCCTGGCTGGGCTGGCGCCCGGGCCAGACCGGCGGACGCTGAATCACCCTGCTTTTCAAATTGATCCCCAAGGAATCCGGATGTCTGCCCATTTTCCAGCCTTCAAGCAAAGCAGGGCTCCAGCCCATGTCCGTCAAGCGCCTTCAGCTATGAATTCAATAGCAAATAGCAGCCTCCAGTCGGTCGCGCTGGCCGCGCTGCTGCTCGCCTGCGGTGTCAGCACGCCGCTGCTGGCGCAGCTCAGCAACCCGGCGCCGGCCGATGCGCTGCCGGAGATCCGGGTCACCGACAGCGCCCCGCCCTCCAGTCCGTACACCGTGCCCGCCGTCAGCATCGGCAAGACGGAGCAGTCGCTGAAAAACACGCCGCAGTCGATCAGCGTGATCACACGCCAGCGCCTGGACGACCAGAACATCACCAAGGTGGAAGACGCGCTCAAGCAGACCACCGGCGTGACGGTGGAGCGTTTTGACGGCGCCGGCAACTACAACACCATCAAGTCGCGCGGCTTCGACATCGGCGCCATCCAGCTCGACGGTGTGCCGATCAGCCAGGGCGCCAACTACTCGACCGCGCTGGACACCGCGGTGTACGAACGCATCGAAGTGCTGCGCGGCCCGGCCGGCCTGCTGCAGGGCGCGGGCGAGCCCGGCGGCGCCATCAACCTGGTGCGCAAACGCGCGCTGGGGACGCTGGGCCTGGGCGCCAATGCCAGCGTCGGATCGTTCGGACTGCGCCGTGCCGACGTGGACGTGACCGGCGCGCTCAACGCGGCCGGCACGCTGCGCGGGCGCGTGGTGGCGGTCAAGGAAGACCGCAACAGCCATGTCGACACCCTGTTCAACAACCGGGAAACCGCTTACGGCACGCTGGAGTTCGACTTCACACCTTCGACCACGCTGTCGGTCGGTTACACCCGGCAGAAAGTGCGTGCCGCGGTGGACCAGGGCCTGCCCAGCCTGGCCAATGGCCAGTTGCTGGACCTGCCGGTGTCCAGCTTTGCCGGCCTGCGCGCGAACCGCCAGGACCTGGACACCGAGGACGCGTTTGCCGAACTTGAGCACCGTCTGGACAACGGCGGCATGGTCAAGTTCTCGGCGCGCGACGTGACGCGTAGCTCGTTTTACCGTTCGGGCCGCGCCAACAGCGCAGCCGCGGCCAACGGCAACTACACGATGCAGACGGTGGACTTCCTGCAAAAAAACACCGACCGCAACTACGATCTGTTTTTCACCAGCCCGGTGAAGATCGGCGACAGCACCCATCGCGTGCTGCTCGGCATCAGCCGCAACACCGGTGACAACTACGGCGGCAACTTCGCCAACGGTCCGAGCTTCGCGGCCAACGTCTACCGGCCCAACTACGACCTGGCCTACCCGGTGATTGCCCTGCCCGGCTACACCAGCGTGACGACCCGCAGCGAAGACGCGCTGTACGGCCAGTTCCAGTTCAACGCCACCGGGCGGCTCCAGCTGCTGGCCGGCGGCCGCGCCAGCTGGGCCGACATCGAGGTCAAACGCGCCAGCGACGGTGTCGCCACATCGACGTCCAGACCGGGCCGGCAGTTCACGCCTTCGGTCGCCGCCATCTACGCGCTGGACGCCAACATCTCGGCCTACACCAGTTATGCCGAGACCTTTGTGCTGCAGACCGCGCTCAATGCCGCCGGCGGCCTGCTGCCGCCGCGCACCGGTTCACAAATCGAGCTGGGCCTCAAGGGCGAATTTTTCAACAAGCGGCTCAACGCCCATGCAGCGATCTTCCGCATCCTCGACAAAAACCGCGCGATCACCGACCCGGTCGTGCCGACCGCCTCGATCGCCGGCGGCGAAGTACGCAGCCAGGGCCTGGAAACCGAAATCAGCGGCCAGATCGCGCCCGGCTGGGACCTGACCGCCGGCTACGCCTTTACCCAGACCAGGTACCTGCAGGCGCCGGCGGCGCAGCTGGGCACGGTGTTCAGCCCGGTCACGCCCAGACACAGCGTCAACCTGTCCACGCGTTACGCGCTGCGCAGCCCGGGTCTGACCGGCTGGAGCGTGGGCGGCGGCATGAGCTGGCGCAGCGAGTTCTCGGCGCAAAGCGGCGCGATCAAGCTGGTCTCCGGCGACTACGCGCTGTTCAACGCCCAGGTCGCCTACCAGGTCAGCGACAAGGTCTCGGTCAGCCTCAGTGCCGAGAACCTGATGGACGAGAAGTACTACGAAAAAGTCAGCGGCGTCACGCGCCAGAATTTTTATGGCGAGCCGCGCCGTGTGGTGCTGGCGCTCAAAGCCCGCTACTAGAACAGGAAACACCCATGAGCAGTACCCCGATGAACCCGGACCCCCCAGCGGATGCCGACGCCGACGGTTACAGCCGGCACGGCTGGCTGCCGCGTGGCAACGCCGCACTGATCTACCGGCTGGGCGTGGCCTCACGCGCGCTGGCCGCCATCGTGGGCGGCTACGCGCTGTCGGCGCTGGTGGCCACGGTGTCGGCGATTTACTTTCCCGGCACACGCGCCGAAGCCGCGATCTTCGGCATGCTGGTTTCCTTCGTGGTCTACACGCTGGCGGTGATGTGGGTGTTCGCCGTGCGCAGCGCCTGGCGCGCCTGGCTCGGCCTGCTGCTGCCCGCGATACCGCTGGCGGTCGCCGTTCTGGTCCACCTGTATCTGCGGAGCGCGCCATGAAAGAAGGTTTTCGCCAGTCCATGAACTGGGTCCACACCTGGAGCGGCCTGCTGGTCGGCTGGGTGCTGTTCATGGTGTTTGCGGCCGGCACGACCTGTTATTACCGCGATGAGATCACCTTCTGGATGAAACCCGAGCTGCACCAGGCCGGCCTCACGCTGCCGCCGGAGGCCGAGGTGGTCAAGCAGGCTGTCGCCGCGCTGCAGCAGCGCGCGCCCACCAGCCAGCGCTGGTTCATCACCCTGCCCACCGCGCGCGAGCCCGGCGTGCGCGCCAGCTGGTCGGGCGCGCCCGTCGCCAAAGGCGCGGCCGAGCCGCCGCTGGAGCCCGGCGTCACGCGCCGTGGCCGCTTCTACAGCGCCGTGCTGGACCCGGCCACGGGCCAGCCGCTTGCAGGCACGCGCGAAACGCGCGGCGGCGAGTTTTTTTACCGGCTGCACTTTGACCTGCACTACATGCCGGCGATCTGGGCGCGCTGGATTATCGGTTTTTGCGCGATGTTCATGCTGGTGGCCATCATCACCGGCATCGTCACGCACCGGCGCATCTTTGCGGACTTCTTCACCTTCCGACCGAAGAAGGGACAACGCAGCTGGCTGGACGCGCACAACGCCACCGCCGTGCTGGCCCTGCCCTACCACCTGATGATCACCTACACCGGCCTGGTGACGCTGATGCTGATGTACATGCCCTTCGGGCCGCAGGTGACCTACAAGGGCGACCAGCAGGCCTTCACGGCAGAAGTGTTCCCGGCCAGCGGGCCGCGCGACCCCAAGCCCTCGGGCATCGCCACGCCGCTGACACCGATGGCGCCGCTGATCGCGCAGGCGCAGCAGCGCTGGGGTGAAGGCAGCATAGGCCGCGTCACCGTCAACAACCCCGGCGATGCGGTGGCCACGGTCACCTTGTCGCGCCGGGCTGACCAGGACATGTCGTCGGCCCAGCCCGCCATGCTGTTCAACGGCAGCAGCGGCAAGCTGCTCAGCGAGGTCGGCGAGGACCGCGGTGCGGTTTTCTCCACCCGCAGCGTGCTGTACGGCCTGCACCTGGGCCGCTTCGCCGACCCGCTGCTGCGCGCGCTGTTTTTTGTGTCGGGGCTGGCCGGCTGCGTGATGGTGGCCACCGGCCTGCTGTTGTGGGCCGTGAAAGAGCGCAACAAATACGCCAAGGTGGTGGCCAAAGGCGGCCGCGTGGGCTGGGGCTCGCGGCTGGTGGATGGGCTCAACGTCGGCGCCATCGCCGGGCTGATGATCGCCATCCCGGCCTTTTTCTGGGCCAACCGGCTGCTGCCGGTGGGCATGGCCGCGCGCGGGCAGGCCGAGATCGACCTGTTTTTCGCTGTCTGGGCGGTCGCCGCCATCACCGGCCTGGCCTGGCCGACACGCCGCATGTGGCAGCTGCAGCTGGCCATCGGCGGCCTGCTGTTTGCGGCGATCCCGCTGCTCAATGCGCTGACCACCGCCACCCACCTGGGTGTGTCCATCACGGCGGGCCTGTGGGCCGTCGCCGGCTTCGACCTGGTCTGCCTGGCGCTGGGTGCCGCGCTGCTGCTGTGCGTGGGGTGGCTGGGCCGGCGCAAACCGGAGCGCAAGCCGCAACGCGCGGCCGCTGCCAGCCTGGCCCGGGAGCCCGCGCTGTGAGCGCCTGGCCGCTGGCCGTCACCGCCTGGTGCACGGCGTTTTCCGGCTTCGCGGCACTCGGGCTGGCGATGGACCGCCACCATGAAGACAGTTATGGCCGCGGCACGTCGCCCGGCGCGCGCCGGCCCTGGCTGCGTCTGGCCGGCACGCTGGGCCTGTTGCTGTCGCTGGCAGCCTGCCTGGGCATCCTGGGACCGACCCGGGGCTGGGTGTTGTGGCTGGGCGTGCTGACTGCCGGCGCGCTGGGCGTCGTTGGCTTGCTCAGTTATGCGCCGCACCGCGCCGCCCGGATGGCGATCGCCGCCGGCGTTGTGGCAGCCCTGACGGCGCTGCTGGCGCTGTTATCACCGCTGGGCGCATGAACACCGGGCTGGCCCCCGGTCTTTGTTGTCCGTCGCAGCGGCACCCGCCACCTCCACTACAATGCAAATAATAATGATTCTCATAACGAATGCCACTCCTGACTGGCCGGCCAGGCCGGTCCCGGCGCTGACCGGGCCTTCGCCATGACGCTTGCCACCCTGTCGTCCCCCACGTCGCTTCCCGCAGGCGTCCTGCTGCTCGCCGACCTGGCGCCGCAGCAGGTGAGCACCATCGTCGGGCTGGCCGCAGCGCAAGGCGAGCCCGGCAACGCCGGCCTGCTGCAGCGGCTGGCCGAACTCGGCTTCATGGCCGGCGAAACCATCTGCGTGTTGCGGCGCGGCCCGGGCGGGCGCGAGCCGATCGCGGTGCAGGTCGGTGACACCGTGTTTGCGCTGCGCCGCCACGAGGCGCGCTGCATCCAGGTGAGGGTCTGCGCATGAGCACCGCCGACTCCCCTCTGCCGCGCATCGCGCTGGTCGGCAACCCGAACTGCGGCAAGACCGCGCTGTTCAACCTGCTGACGGGCGCGCGCCAGAAAGTCGCCAACTATGCCGGCGTGACGGTCGAGCGCAAGGAAGGCCGCACCCGCCTGCCGGACGGCCGCGAA
>PNNC01000217.1 GCA_013824015.1 Polaromonas sp. | reverse complement strand
AAATCTTCAAACATACCGCTGTAGCGCGCGAAACTAACCGATCACCTAACCTGTGCGGATTTGTTATCCACACCGTCATATTATGCGGCTGGCAGGGAGAAGACAAGCCGGCATCGGGACGGCCTGGCGGGGGCAAACCCGCGCCAACAGGGGCCTTGCGGCAGGTTTTGCCGCTGCAGCCCTTAGCCAGCGCGCCATCCGCTATCCGGCTGGCCGGCATGCGGGCGATGCGCAACAAGCCTGCCCTTGAGTTTCAAAGGACAAAAGACCAAGTTGGCGCACACTAGCAACGGTGGGCAAGGCGGCTGCGGCGAACACCCAGACGCCGCGTCCGACCCGAAAAAATTTACGTTTATATACAAAAATTCGGGTGGCGGCGTGGACGCGGTTGCGCCGTCCTAGTGCTGGCCGGACCCGGCCTGGTCGCCCTGGCCATCGGGCGCCTGGCGCCACTGTGCCATGGCCTGGCGCATGGTCAGGATCTGGTTTTCAAACCGGGGGCAGGCCTTGCAGGCCATCAGGTGCAGGCGCAGCGCGACGCTGTCGGGCAGGCTCAGGGCGCGGTCCTCGCGTGCGATCAGCAAGGCGGCGGCCTGTTTGCACGTGCGTCTTAGAACGGTGAATTTCATGCGGGTCATTCAGCGGGTGGAGGAGCCAAACCAGTGGATGGCCAGGCATTCGCGCAAACGAAGGCGGGCGCGGTGCAGTTGAACATAGAGGTTGGTCGGCGTCAGGGCCAGTTCCTTACAGACTTCTTCGCAGGACAGTTCCAGCCATTCCCGCATCAGGAACAGACGCCCGAGGGCCGGCGGCAGGCGTTCCACGCAGGCATCGAGCACCTTGAAAAACTGGCTTTGCGCCAGCGTTTGCTGCGGGTCGCCCCAATCCTGGGGCGGGCTCGCGAAATGGCCGTCAGCCTGGAAGGCGAGCTTGTCAAGTTCGTCAGCCTCGTCGTCGCCACCCTGGTCGGGCAGCGACACCTCGCGAGCGTTGCTGCGGATCAGGTCGACGACCTTGTGTTTGAGAATGCCGACCAGCCAGGTCTTGAGCTGCGAGCGGTTGCCGAAGGACTGGGGCTTGGACAAGGCCGCCAGCAGCGTCTCCGACACGGCATCTTCCGCCCACGCATCGTTGCGCAGCTGCAGCCGCGCAAACCGCATCAGGTAGACACGGTGTTCAAGCAGTTGCTCTTCGAAGGTGGCCATGGATGGCGAGTCTAGCGGCACCCAGCGCGGGGGCTGCAAAAAAAATTGCGGAAATACCCGTGAGGATTGAAGCCTTGCGCCGACCAAGCCCCAGCAGGCCAAGTCTGCTGCCATCCACCCACCAAGGACACCATCATGGGCTTTGCCTGCCACGTTTCACCCCTCACCGCCCGCACTGGCGGGTCCCGTTCGGGCCGGGCCTTTGCGGGCCTGGGAGCGCTCGCGCTTGTCGCTCTCGCGATGACCACGCCCTCACTGGCACAAACCCCGCCGCCTTCCGCCAGGGCGGAGATGGCTGTGGCCACACCGCAGATCGAAGGCAAAACCGTGGAGGGCAAACCATTCACCTTGCCCTCGCTCAAAGGCAAGGTGGTGCTGGTGCTGTACTGGTCCACCGCTTGTGCCGTGTGCCGCGACAAGATGCCCGAGCTGCGGACCAATTACGAAGGCTGGGCCGGCAAGCCATTCGAGCTGGTGGCGGTCAACACCGACGCCCGCATGAAGGACATGCTGGATTACGAAAACATCATCTCGCGCACCGTGCCGACCCGCCAGCGCTTCGTGCAGCTCTGGGCCGGCGACGGCAGCTACCGCGACAACCTGGGCAGCCATGCGCAACTGCCGGCGGGCTACCTGATCGACAAGTCCGGAAAAATTGTCGAGCGGTATGTGGGCCGCATTCCGCCGCAAGCCTGGGACCGCATTGCCGACTTGCTGTGAGCGAGCGCTTGCGCGGGTCGCCGAAAAAAAGCCTGTAAGAAAGCTGGTGCAGGACAGACCAAGCTTCAACCAGACAGAAAAATCGTTCTGCGCTGGTTGATTTTTTAACCTGTGCAAACCCTTGACTGGAGATTCAAATGAACCAACGCGCCATGATTGCTGCTGCCGCAGCTTCCCTGTTGTCCACCCTGCTGCTTGCCACGCCCGCCGTCGCCCAGGAAAAGGAAAAATGCTACGGCATCGCCAAGGCCGGCCAGAACGATTGCGCCAACCTCGCAGGCACCCATTCCTGCGCCGGCCAGTCCAAGGTCAGCGACGATGCCGGTGAATGGAAATATGTGGCCAAGGGCACTTGCGCCGGCATGAAAGGCATGACTGCCGAGCAGGCCAAAATGAAAGCCAAACCGATGATGGACAAAAAGGGCTGATCGTCCTTGATGGACATCACGAGGCGAAGCGGCTGATGTCGACACTGAACCGCTTCGCTCCGGAGGCCCAGGCCGTGCCCGCAAACGTGGGCATCGGCTGGCGCCATCCGCATTACGCGGAGCTGCTGGAAACGCGCCCGCCGCTGGACTTCCTCGAGGTCCATTCCGAAAACTTTTTTGCCGACGGCGGCGCTGCGCTGGCGCTGCTGCAGCAAGCCCGCGCCAGTTACCCGGTGAGCCTGCATGGTGTCGGCCTCGCGCTGGGATCGGCTTGCGGCGTGGACCGCTGGCACCTCGAGCAGCTGGCGCGCCTGGCCGAACGCATCGAGCCGCTGCGCATCAGCGACCATGCCTGTTTTGCACGCGCCGTCATCAACGGGCGGGACGTGCACGCCGGTGACCTGCTGCCCATCCCCTTCAACCAGGAAGCACTGGACCTGTTCTGCCGCAATGTGCAGCAGGTGCAGGAGCGGCTGCAGCGGCCCCTGCTGGTCGAGAACCTGTCGGCCTACCTGACGCTGGCGGGCAGCGACCGCAGCGAAACCGATTTCCTTGTCGAACTGGCGCAGCGCACCGGCTGCGGCTTGCTGGTCGATGTGAACAACATCTACGTCAACGCGCTCAATGCGCGTATCGCCGACGGGCAGGACGCCCCCGATCCGCTGCGCGCCTGCGAACACTGGCTGGACCAGTTGCCTGCGGCGGCGGTCGGCGAGATCCACCTGGCCGGCCACTGCGTGATGGAAGACATCGTGATTGATGACCACGGCAGCCGCGTGGGGGATGCGGTCTGGCAGCTGTATGCCCATGCCATCGCGCGGTTTGGTGCCGTGCCGACGCTGGTCGAATGGGACACCGCCCTTCCGCCGCTGGCGGTGTTGCTCGGTGAAGCCGAACGGGCGCGTTTGCTGAAGCAGCCCGCGGAGATGGCGGCATGAGCGCCGCAGCCGGCCTGGCGGCGCAGCAGCAGGCCCTGCTGCAGGCGCTGATGTTGCCGCGGCACGCGGACGCTATGAAAACAATAGCTGTTCATGCTTGTGCGTCAAGGGCGGGTGGCCAAAAACCTCTCGAACGGGGACTGCAGGCCTATCGCAGCAACGGCCACGCGCTGGCGCAGCGGGCGCTGGCCGCGGCTTACCCGGTGGTGGCTGCGCTGATCGGTGCGGAAAGTTTTGAGGGCCTGGCGCGCCACTTCTGGCAACAGTCGCCGCCGGCGCGCGGTGACATGGCGCAGTGGGGCGATACGTTTGCGCCCTTCATTGAATCGCTGGACGACCTGTCGCGCGAGGAGCCCTACCTGGGCGATGTGGCGCGTGTCGAATGGGCGCTGCATGTGGCGGCCACCGCGGCCGATGGCGAGACCGACCTCGGCTCCCTGGGTCTGCTCCAGACCCTGGCGCCGGATGCGGTCACGCTGCGCCTGTGTCCCGGCGCGTGGGTATTGCCCAGCACCTTCCCGGTGGTCAGCATCGTGCTGGCGCATCGCGACGAGACGCCGTCGCTGCAGCAGGCGGGTGAACGCCTGCGCGACCAGGTGGCCGAAACCGCGCTGGTCTGGCGCCAGGGCCTGCAGCCTGCGTTGCGCCAGGCGCAGCCCGGCGAAGCGGCGTTCATGTCAGCGCTGCAGCAGGGCCACTCGCTGGACCATGCCCTGTCAGCGGCGCCCGGATTCGACTTCACGGCCTGGCTGGTGCCGGCCGTCCATACCGGTCTGCTGCTGGGGGCACGCCCCGGCAAGTTTCAAGAAAAGGACATGCCATGACGCCCACGACCACCTCCCCTCTGCAAAAACTGCTGGGCCTCTGGCAGCGCTTCAGCGCCGCGCTCGACCTGCTGCAGCCGGCCGCGGCACTGGCCGCGCGCCTGTATGTCGGCCAGGTGTTTTTCCTGTCGGGTCTGACCAAGCTGCGCGACTGGGACATCACGGTGGCGCTGTTCACCGACGAATACCGGGTGCCGCTGCTGTCGCCGGCGCTGGCCGCCTGGCTCGGCACCGCCGGCGAACTGCTGCTGCCGGTGCTGCTGGTGCTGGGCCTGGCCGGGCGCTTTTCGGCGCTGGGCCTGTTCGTCGTCAACGCGGTGGCGGTGATCTCGCTGAGCGAGATCGCGCCGGCGGCGTTGCAGCAGCACATGTTCTGGGGCGCGCTGCTGGCTGGTCTGGCGATCTACGGACCGGGCGCCTGGTCGCTGGACCGCTGGCTGGCGCCGCGCATCCTGCGCGGCTGACCGTACTCAAGTCAAAATGCCCGTCAGCCCATGTCTGACAAGGGCCGCCAGCTATCAATTCAGGAGCGCTCTCCGGATACTGCGGTTTACCAGTTGACCTCACGGTCCGGCGTGGAGCCGATGCGGTGAATCGACAGGTCGGCGCCTTCGTACTCTTCTTCCTGGCTCATGCGCAATCCCAGCGTCACCTTGATCAGGCCATACACCGCAAAACCCGCCAGCAGCGCCCAGGCCACACCCATGGCCGTGCCGATCAGCTGCGCCCCCAGGCTGACACCGCCCAGTCCGCCCAGCGCCTTGCTGCCGAAGATGCCGCAGGCGATGCCGCCCCAGGCGCCGCACAGGCCATGCAGCGGCCAGACGCCCAGCACATCGTCAATCTTCCAGCGGTTCTGCGTCAGCGTGAACATCAGCACAAACACCGCGCCGGCAACGGCGCCCGTGACCAGTGCGCCCAGCGGGTGCATCAGGTCCGAGCCGGCGCAGACCGCGACCAGCCCGGCCAGCGGGCCGTTGTGCACAAAACCCGGGTCGTTTTTGCCCAGCGCCAGCGCCGCCAGCGTGCCGCCGACCATGGCCATCAGCGAATTGACCGCGACCAGCCCGGAAATCTTGTCAATCGTCTGTGCGCTCATGACATTGAAGCCGAACCAGCCGACGGTCAGTATCCAGGCGCCCAGCGCCAGAAACGGAATGCTCGATGGCGGGTGCGCCGAAATGCCACCGTCCTTGCGGTAGCGGTTGCTGCGCGCGCCCAGCAAAATCACCGCCGGCAGCGCCAGCCAGCCGCCGATGGCGTGGACCACGATGGAGCCTGCGAAGTCGTGAAACTGTGCACCGGTGACGGACTCGATCCAGGCCTGCACGCCGAAGTGCTGGTTCCAGACGATGCCCTCGAAGAAGGGATAAACAAAACCGACGATGACGGCGGTGGCCAGCAACTGCGGGTAAAAACGTGCGCGTTCGGCAATGCCGCCGGAGATGATGGCCGGGATCGCCGCCGCAAAGGTCAGCAAAAAGAAGAACTTGACCAGCTCGTAGCCGTTTTTGGCGGCCAGTTGTTCGGCGCCGACAAAAAAGCTGGTGCCGTAGGCCACGCCGTAACCGACGATGAAATACACCACGGTGGACACCGAAAAGTCCACCAGGATCTTGACCAGCGCATTGACCTGGTTTTTTTTGCGAACCGTGCCCAGTTCCAGAAAGGCAAATCCGGCGTGCATGGCCAGGACCATGATGCCGCCCAGCAGGATGAACAAGGCATCCGAGCCCTGTTTTAGTGCGTCCATAAAATCCTCTTGAATGGTTTGTGCTGTTTTAGTGCGAAACAGGATGGAAAAAATCAAAAGCACCAAAACCAAGCAATAAACGCGCCAGATGGGTGCGCACCAAGTCCGGGACGGTGAGGCCAGGGCCTGCGGGGCGCAGGGTAGAATCAAAGCCTGTCATTGGGGAGTAGCCACCCTTTCAATCCTGGAAGGGGCTTGCGTCAACAGACTTGTCCGTCAGGACATGGCGCCAGCAGTCCAAATGCCTGTTCACGCACAGGCTCTCAGGACCCCGCGAGACCTTTGACTGCACAGCTCCTGCTTGAGGCCGGGGATGCCGTGCAGTCAATGGTTTTCGGCCGGAGTCTTATTTCATGGAAGCTTTCCTCGTCTCCACCGGCATCGTCGCCCTCGCCGAAATGGGCGACAAGACGCAATTGCTCGCCCTCGTTCTTGCTGCGCGTTTTCGCAAGCCCTGGCCCATCGTCGCCGGCATTTTTGTGGCCACCCTCGCCAACCATGCGCTGGCCGGCGCGCTCGGCGCCTGGCTCACGACCATGATCGGGCCGCAAACGCTGCGTTATATCCTCGGCGCGTCTTTTCTGGCGATGGCGGTGTGGATGCTGATCCCCGACAGACTCGAGAGTGACGAGGATGCGAAGCCGCCGCGTTTCGGTGTGTTCGCGACCACGGTGCTGGTGTTTTTCCTGGCCGAGATGGGTGACAAGACGCAGATCGCCACCGTGATGCTGGCGGCGCGTTACGACGCCATGGTCGCCGTGGTGGCCGGCACCACGCTGGGCATGATGCTGGCCAATGCGCCGGTGGTCTGGCTCGGCGAACGCGTGACGCGGCTGGTGCCGCTGCGCGTGGTGCACATTGTCTCGGCGCTGATTTTTGCGGGCCTGGGCCTGGCGGCCTTGCTGATCAAGGCCTGATCCTGAGGCTAAACGCACTGCCGCAAGCAGTGAAAAGCGTGGGGTTATACTCGGAGCAGCGCCGATTTGCCAGCTTGCGGGCGCTTAAAAAGTACAGCTAAAGACGACATCCACGACCCGGACTCGCTTTTAGCGATGCCGGGTTTTTGTTTTGTGGGGCTTTCCTTGACGCTTGTTGCCACGCCGCAGTCCATGCATTTTGCCGACGCCTTGCCGCTGCAAAGTGGCGCGTCCATCCGTGCCTACGACCTGAGCTACGAAACCTACGGCACGCTCAACGCGGACAAGTCCAACGCCGTGCTGATCTGCCACGCGCTGAATGCCTCGCACCATGTGGCGGGCATTTACCTCGACGCCGCCGGCGCGCCGGTGCCGCGCTCCGAAGGCTGGTGGGACACCATGATCGGGCCCGGCAAACCGGTGGACACCGACAAATTTTTTGTCATCGGCGTCAACAACCTCGGCTCCTGCTTTGGCTCGACCGGCCCGATGCAGCGCCACCCCGACACCGGTGAGGTTTACGGCGCCGACTTCCCGGTCGTGACGGTGCAGGACTGGGTCGATGCGCAGGCGCGGCTGCTCGACGCACTGGGCATCCAGACGCTGGCCGCGGTGATGGGCGGCAGCCTGGGCGGCATGCAGGCGCTGAGCTGGACGCTGCAGTACCCGGACCGGGTGCGCCACGCGGTGGTGGTCGCCAGCGCGCCCAACCTGACCGCCGAAAACATCGCCTTCAACGAGGTGGCACGGCGCGCCATCGTGACCGACCCGGACTTCCACGGCGGCCATTACGGCCGGCACGGCGTGCTGCCGCAGCGCGGCCTGCGCATCGCCCGCATGATCGGCCACATCACCTACCTCAGCGACGATGTCATGAATGAAAAATTTGGAAGGCAGCTGCGCGAGGCCGTGGTCGGTGATGGCAGCGGCTACCGCTATTCCACGCAGGAGGTCGAGTTCCAGATCGAAAGTTATCTGCGTTACCAGGGCGACAAGTTCAGCGAGTACTTTGACGCCAACACCTACCTGCTGATCACGCGCGCACTCGACTATTTCGACCCGGCCGCCGCGCACGGCGGCAAGCTCACACGCGCGCTGGCGCAGGCGCGTGCCAAATTCCTGCTGGTGAGCTTCACCACCGACTGGCGCTTTTCGCCGGCGCGCAGCCGCGAGATCGTCAAGGCCCTGCTCGACAACCAGCGCGACGTCAGTTACGCCGAAATCGACGCGCCGCACGGCCACGACGCGTTTTTGCTCGACGACGCCCGCTACCTCGGTGTGGTGCGCTCCTACTTCGACAGCAAGGTGGCGCCATGCTGAACACCGGCGCCCAACTTTCCGCCGACCAGCTGCTGATCGCCCGTCTGGTGCCGCCCGGCTCGCGCGTGCTGGACCTGGGCTGCGGCGACGGCGCCATGCTGGACCACCTGGTGCGCGAGCGCGGCTGCACCGGCTACGGTGTGGAGATCGCCGACAGCAACATCCAGGCCTGTGTGGCGCGCGGCGTCAACGTGATCCAGCTCAACCTTGACGAGGGCCTGGCGATGTTCGGCGATGCCAGCTTCGACGTGGTGCTGCAGATTGACACCTTGCAGCACCTGCGCAACGCCGAGGTCATGCTGCGCGAGACCGCACGCGTGGGTCGCACCGGCATTGTGGCCTTCCCCAACTTTGGCCACTGGCCCAACCGCCTGGCGGTGCTGCGCGGCCGCATGCCGGTGACCAAGGTGCTGCCTTACCAGTGGTACGACACGCCGAACATCCGGGTCGGCACCCTGCAGGACTTTGCCGCGCTGGCGGCCAAGAACCGGCTGCAGATCCTCGACGCCTTCGGCTTGCAGGATGGCCGGGAAATCCGCTTCTGGCCGAACGCACGCGCCAGCCGCGCGGTGTTCAAGTTCCAGCACGGCTAGTTGCAGCGCTGGCGCTGCCTTCGCGCTGCTGGTAATATTCAGTCATCGGGATTGCAGCCTCCCGAATCTTCACAGATAGACGGTGTCCCGTCCAAGCGCTGGTAACACTCATTGGAGTATTCCGTGGACACCGTTCTCTCATCCGTTCCCTCCATCAGCCCCGAAGAACTTGTTGCCCGCATGGGCCGCGCCGATGCCCCCTTGCTGCTTGACGTCCGGCGCGAGGGCAAATTTGCAGAAAGTCCGCTGATGCTTGCGGCAGCGCGGCGCTGTGCGCCTGAAGCTGTCGCGGCGCTGGCCGCCGCCGGGCCGGCCCGCGAGGTCGTGGTGTATTGTGTTTATGGCCACAACGTCAGCGCGGATGCGACAGCGCTGTTGCGTGCCGCAGGCTGGGATGCACGCGTGCTGGCTGGCGGTATCGAGGGCGGTGAAGACGGGGTGGACAACGCGCAAGACATCGTCCGCTGGCGTTCGACGCCGCTGCCCACCCTGCGCAAGCGCGCCGACTGGGGAGTCTCCGGCGAGCAGGCGTCGCGCTGGGTCACCCGGGAGCGCCCCAAAATTGACCGCATCGCCTGCCCCTGGTTGATACGCCGCTTCATCGACCCGCGCGCCGAATTCTTTTATGTCCCGACCGCGCAGGTCTTCAGCGAAGCGGCGCGGCTGAAGGCTGTGGCCTATGACCTTCCAGGCGCACCAGTGACGCACGAGGGGCAATGGTGCAGCTTTGATGGCTTGCTTCGCGCGTTCGAGATGGAAGACCCGGCGCTGGACCGCCTGGCCCGCATCGTGCGCGGTGCCGACACCGGCCAGCTGGCGCTGGAGCCGCAGTGCGCCGGCTTGCTGGCTTTCTCGCTGGGTTTGTCCGGCTTGCACAGCGATGACCACGCCATGCTGGACGCCGCGATGCCGCTGTACGACGCGCTCTACGCCTGGTGTGCCAGCGAAGCACGCGCCGTCTGGCTGGGAACGTCGCCCGAGGGGCATGACTGGAGGCCGCAAACCATCACCGCAGGAACTGCCGCATGAGTGAGCCCAGATCTTCCCCCGCCGCCCCGGCCCGTGTGCCCTTTGCCGAAGCCCTGAAATTCTGGCTCAAGCTCGGCTTCATCAGCTTTGGCGGGCCGGCCGGGCAGATCGCCATCATGCACCGCGAGCTGGTCGAGCAGAAACGCTGGATCTCCGAAAAGCGCTTTCTCCATGCGCTGAACTACTGCATGTTGCTGCCCGGGCCGGAAGCGCAGCAACTGGCCACCTACATCGGCTGGCTCATGCACCGAAGCTGGGGTGGTGTGGTGGCCGGCGCCTTGTTCGTGCTGCCCTCGCTGTTCATCATGATTGCGCTGAGCTGGATTTACATTGCCTTCGGCGATGTGCCGCTGGTGGCCGGGATTTTTTACGGCATCAAGCCGGCGGTGGCGGCGATCGTGCTGCAGGCGGTGTATCGCATCGGCAGCAAGTCACTGAAAAATCCGCGCAAGGCGCCTATCCCCTGGGCGGTGGCCGCGGTCAGTTTCATCGCGATGGCGGTGCTGCACATCCCTTTTCCGTGGGTGGTGCTGGGTGCTGCGCTGACCGGCTGGCTGTGTGCGCGTTTTGCACCGGGGCAGTTCGCCGCAGGCGGACATGCGTCGGCGGGCGGGCCGCATGCGCCCGCGCTGATCGACGACGACACCCCCACGCCACCGCATGCGCGCTTCAGGAAATCGCGGCTGGCCAGCGTGCTGGCAGCTGGCGCCGTGTTGTGGCTGCTGCCCATGGGCGCGCTGCTGGCCTGGCAGGGCTGGGACGGCGCGCTGACGCAGATGGGCTGGTTTTTCACCAAGGCGGCGCTGCTGACCTTTGGCGGCGCCTATGCGGTGCTTCCCTATGTGTACCAGGGCGCGGTCGAGCAGTTTGGCTGGCTCTCCGGCCCGCAGATGATTGACGGCCTGGCGCTGGGCGAGACCACGCCCGGCCCGTTGATCATGGTGGTGGCCTTTGTGGCCTTTGTCGGCGGCTGGACCCAGGAAGTGCTGGGCCCGGACGCGCTGTTCCGCGGTGCGGCGCTGGCAGCGTTGCTGGTGACCTGGTTCACCTTCCTGCCCTCCTTCATCTTCATCCTGGCCGGCGGGCCGCTGGTGGAATCCACCCACGGCAAGCTTCACTTCACCGCGCCGCTGGCCGCCATCACCGCCGCCGTGGTCGGTGTGATTGCCAGTCTCGCTCTGTTTTTTATAGCGCATGTGGCTTTGCCGGCAGGGCCTGGCGCCGGTTTTGCGTCAGAAGTCGCGTGGCCGGCGGTGGCCCTGATGGGGGCGGCCGCGCTGGCGCTGCTGCGCTACCGGGTGGGTGTGATTCCGGTGATTGCCGTCTGCGGGCTGGCCGGCCTGCTGCTGCGACTGGCCGGGCTGGCCTGAGAACCCGGACGGCGCGCCCGCGTTATGCTCGGGTCCATGCAAGCTTCCCCGGATACCACGCCCGCCGCGCGGGCGCCTGCCGTGCTTGAGCGCCTGTTCGGCAGCTGGGTCCACACGGTGACACCTGACACCCTGCGCCATGACCTGCTGGCCGCCCTGCTCGGCGCGGTACTGGTGCTGCCGCAGGGCATTGCCTTTGCCACGCTGGCCGGCCTGCCGCCGGAGTACGGCCTGTACACCGCCATCGTGCCCTGCATCATTGCCGCGCTGTTCGGCTCGAGCTGGCATGTGATGTCGGGGCCGACCAATGCCAACTCGCTGGCGCTGTTTGCGATGCTGTCGCCGCTGGCGCTGGCCTTCAGCCCGGCCTACATCCAGCTGGCGCTGGCGGTGACGGTGCTGGTCGGCATCATGCAGTGGCTGATTGGTGCGCTGCGGCTCGGCAGCCTGGCCAATTTCATCTCGCCGGCCGCGCTGTTCGGCTTCACCTCGGGCGCGGCGTTGCTGATCGCCGTGTACGCCTTGCCGGACCTGCTGGGCCTGGCGCCGGCCGCCGAGCATGGTGCGGCGGCGGTGCTGCTGCACGCGCTGACGCAATGGCCTGCGGTGCAGCCGGCAGCGCTGGTGGTGGCCGGCGTGACCATCGCGGTGGCCTGGCTGGTGCGGCGCTGGCGCCCAAGCTGGCCGTCCATGCTGGCCGGCCTGGTGGCGGCGACGGCATTGAGCTGGGCGGGGTCCAGCTACCTCGGCGCGGCGCCGCTGCCGCTGCGCACCATCGGCCAGATCCAGACACCCTGGCCCCAGTTTGCCTTGCCGACGGTCAAGTGGTCGGCGCTTCCCGAGCTGCTGGGGCTGGCGTTTGCCCTGACGATCGTGGCGCTGGGCCAGTCGATTTCAATTGCCAAGGCGGTGGCCGCCCGTTCCGGCCAGCGCATCGACGCCAACCGCGAATTCCGCGGCCAGGGCCTGTCCAACATCGTCGGCGGCTTCTTCTCGTCCTATGTCTCCTGCGGCTCGCTGAACCGCTCCATGCCGAATCTGGAAGCCGGCGCGCGCACCCCGCTGGCGGCGGTGTTTTCGGCGCTGCTGCTGCTGCTGCTGGTGGCGCTCAGCGCTTCGCTGCTGGCGCACATCCCGATGGCCGCGCTGGCCGCGCTGCTGCTGCTGGTGGCGGTGTCGCTGCTGGACCTGCGGCGCTGGAAGCAGCTGTGGGCGTTGAGCCGCACCGAATTCGGTGTCGCCTTCGCCACGCTGGTGGCGACCGTCAGCATCCGGCTGGAAGTCGCGATTCTGGTGGGCACGCTGCTGTCGCTGATGTCCTTTCTGTACCGCACCTCGAAACCGGCGATGCGCACCATGGGTTTCGACAGCCGCGCGCCGGACCGCCAGTTTGTGGTGCTGGCCGACGCGGCAAGCCCTCTGCCAGAGTGCCCGCAGTTGAAGCTTTTGCGCATGGAGGGCGAGGTTTATTTCGGCGCGACCCAGCATGTGGCCGACACGCTGCACGCCTTGCGCCACGCGCCGCAGCCGCAGAAACATCTGCTGGTGATGGGCAAAAGCATGAATTTCATCGACCTGGCCGGCGCCAGGCTTTGGGAGCAGGAGCTCAGCGCCCGCCGCGCGATGGGCGGCGACCTGTACTTTCACCGGCCGCGCCCGGAAGTCGTCCACATGTGGCAGACCACCGGCTTCACCCGACTGCTCGGCCCGGACCACCAGTTTGCCGACAAACGCAGCGCGATCGCGACGATTTTCAGGCGGCTGGACCCGGCCATCTGCCGGCAGTGCACGGCGCGTATTTTCGAGGAATGCCGCAGCGTGCCGGCGCCGGATCCGGTGGAACCTAGAGCGGCGGCTTGAAGCCCAGCCGCTGCAGCAGGCCGATGGCGGCATGCGGCGCCTTTTCCTTGGCGCCGTTGATGAAAAACACAAACACCGCCCTGGCCGCTGGTTTGGCTTGGACAGGCTCCAGATGCGGCAGTGCCTCCGGCGCACCGCCGTCAGCCCAGGTCTGCGCCGCCGCCGCCCAGGCATCCAGCGCCTTGGGCGCGTAACCGCTCTTGAGTTTGGCGTCGCTGCACATCAGCCGCGCATAGACAAAATCCGAGGTGAGGTCGGCAAAAGACGGGAAGTCCGGCGAATCGGTGAACACCGTGGCGCAGTGGTACTTGCGCGCCAGTGCCAGGTAGTCCGGCGTCATGAAGCTGGGGTGCCGCACATCGAGCACATGGCGCAGGTTCAGGCCATCCACGGCCTTCGGCAGCAGGTCCAGGAAGGCCTCGAAGTCGTCGGCGTCAAACAGCTTGGTCGGCATGAACTGCCAGACGATGGGTCCCAGCTTGGGGCCGAGTTCGCTGATGCCGCTGCCCACAAAGCGCTTGATCGATTCGCCGGCCTCGGCCAGCACCCGGCGATTCGTGCTGAAACGGCTGGCCTTGAGGGAAAACACGAAGTCGTCCGGCGTTTCGTCGCGCCATTTGGCAAAGGTCGGCGGCTTGAAGCTGCTGTAGTAGGTGCCGTTGACCTCGATGGCATTGAGCTGGCGGCTGGCGTAGCCCAGCTCCTGGCTGTGCGGCAGTTTGGCCGGGTAAAAGTTGTCGCGCCAGGGCGCGTAGGTCCAGCCGCCGATGCCGACGCGGATGGCGGGCGCGGGAGACGCGGATTTCTTCATGGCGGCCTTGATCGATGAGGTGACGGGCACATGGTTGCAGAAAATGACCCGACGCGCCACGCGCCCCCCTAAAGCCGGGCTGGCAGGACCGCCGGGGCGCGGGTACAGTAGGTCTGTCGCACCACCTCCCGGAGTTGTATGAACGCCCCCTTGCACCGCGAAATCCCTGCCGGCCTGCTCAATGACGCGCAGGCCCTGTCCGACGTCAGCGCCCAGTGGGACAGCGACATCGTCAGACAGCTCACCGACTACATCACCATTCCCGCCAAGTCGCCGTCCTTTGATGCCGACTGGGCCGGCCACGGCCACATCGAGACCGTGATGCGCAATGCCGCGGCCTGGGTCGAGGCGCAAAAGGTCGAAGGCCTGAAGCTCGAGATCGTCCGTCTGGAAGGCCGCACGCCGGTGCTGTTTTTCGAGGTGCCGGCCACCAAAACCGGGTCGACGGAAACCGTCTTGATGTATGGCCATCTGGACAAGCAGCCCGAGTTCACCGGCTGGCGCAACGACCTCGGGCCGTGGACACCGAAATACGAAGACGGCAAGCTGTTCGGTCGCGGCGGCGCTGACGATGGTTATGCGGTGTATGCCGGCATCGCGGCGATCCAGGCGCTCAAAAGCCAGAAAGTCGCCCACCCGCGTATCGTTGGCCTGGTCGAAACCTGCGAGGAAAGCGGCTCTTACGATTTGTTGCCGTATGTCGATGCGCTGCGTTCGCGTCTGGGGGATGTCGGCCTGGTGATCTGCCTGGACTCCGGCGCCGGCAACTACGACCAGCTCTGGCTGACCACCTCGCTGCGCGGCATGGCCAGCGGTGTGCTCAAGGTCGAGATCCTGACCGAAGGTGTGCATTCGGGCGATGCCAGCGGGCTCGTGCCCTCGAGTTTTCGCATCATGCGCCAGGTGCTGGACCGGCTCGAGGACAGCAAGACCGGAACCTTGCTGCCGCAAAGTTTTCATTGCGAGATCCCGGCCGAGCGGCTGGCGCAGGCGCAGGTCACCGCGAACATCCTCGGTGACCAGATCTACAAGCGCTTCCCCTGGGCGCACCACGACTGCGGCGGCGCCACCACTTTTGCCTTGCCGACCACCACCGACCCGGTGGAGGCGCTGCTGAACCGCACCTGGAAACCGACGCTGAGCGTGACCGGCGCCGACGGCTTTCCCGAGATGGGCAATGCCGGCAATGTGCTGCGGCCCTACACCGCCTTCAAGCTGTCCTTGCGCCTGCCGCCGCTGGTTGATGCCGGCAGCGCGGTGCAGGAGCTCAAGACCCTGCTCGAGGACAACGCGCCCTACCAGGCAAAAGTCACCTTCGAGAGCGCCGGCGGCGCCACCGGCTGGAACGCACCCTCGACCTCGCCATGGTTCCAGAAAGCGCTGGACGATGCCTCCCAGGCGCACTACGGCGCGCCCTGCGGCACCATCGGCCAGGGCGGCACGATTCCGCTGATGAACATGCTGAGCCAGGGTTTCCCGAAGGCGCAGATGATGGTCTGCGGGGTGCTCGGACCGAAAAGCAATGCACACGGCCCGAACGAGTTTTTGCATGTGCCCTATGCCAAGAAGATCACTGCTGCCGTGGCGCATGTGATCGCCAGCATGCCCTGATTGGCCAGGGACGTATGGATCAACCCGTGCTGGCGCCGTTCACCGCGCGTGACGGCGAAAACCTGGCGCTGTACGAATGGCCGATGGAGGCCTGGCAGTCCGACGATGCGCCGCCGCCGCGGGCGGTGGTGCTGATGGTCCATGGCCTGGGCGAACATGCCAACCGCTATGACCATGTGGCGCGGCAACTGCTGGACTGGGGTTTTGCGGTGCGGGCCTATGACCAGCGCGGCCACGGTGAATCCGGCGGTGCGCGTGGCGGCCTGAGCAGCGAGGCCCTGCTGCTGGAAGACCTGGCCGAGGTGGTGGACGACACGCGCCAGCGCGCCCAGCGCCTGCCGGGCGCCGGCGTCCCGGCCGCGCCCCTGCCGCTGATCCTGCTGGGTCACAGTCTGGGCGGCCTGGTGGTCGGGCGCTTCGTGTCGCTGCAACTGCGGCCGGTGGACGGCCTGGTGATGTCCTCGCCGGCGCTGGATCCCGGGCTCAACCTGCTGCAGAAGCTGCTGCTGGCCACCCTGCCGGCGATCGCGCCGAACCTGCGCATCAACAACGGCCTCAAGCCCGAGTTCATCTCGCACGACAAACAGGTGGTCAGCCGTTACCTGGCCGACCCGCTGGTGCATGCCAAAATTTCCGCGCGGCTGGCCAAATTCATCGCCACGGCCGGACCGGCCACGGTGGCGGCGGCCAGCACCTGGCGCACGCCGACCCTGCTGATGTATGCCGGTGCCGACAAGCTGGTCAACCCGGCCGGCAGCCGCGCTTTTGCCGAGGCGGCCAGTCGCCACAGCGCGCGGGTGGTGACCAGCCGCTGTTTTGACGGTCTGTACCACGAGTTGTTCAACGAGCTGGACGCGGCGCCGGTGTTTTCCACGTTGAAAGCCTGGCTGGACGCTCGTTTTTAGGCCCGAAAAGGCCCTTGGCCCATGTCGGGCGGTCTTGTGCAGCTATGAAATCAGGAGCAACTACGGCGCCGGCTGGCGTCGCCGCTGCAGCGCCAGCCAGGCCAGTGCCGCGCCGGTCAGGCCCAGCGGCAGCAACGAGCCGAGGTTCAGCAGGGTCCAGCCCTGGGTCGTGACCAGCACGCCGGAGGCCAGCGAAGACAGTGCGAGCACTGCAAACACGCAGAAGTTCAGCGCACCCTGGGCCTTGTCCTTTTCCTCGGGGCGGTAAGCCGTCAGCGCCAGCGTGGTGGCGCCGGTGAACAGGAAATTCCAGCCCACGCCGAGCAGGAACAGCGCCGCCAGAAACTGGTGCAGTTCCACCCCCGACAGCGCGATCAGCACGCAGGCCACATTCAGCGCCAGCCCGATCGCCATGATGGGCAGGGTGCCGAAACGCTTGATCAGGTGGCCGGTGAAAAAGCCCGGCGCAAACATGCCGATCACATGCCACTCCAGCACCAGCGCCGCGTCGGAAAACGGCAGGCCGCAGACCTGCATGGCAATCGGCGTGGCTGCCATCAGCAGGTTCATCACGCCAAAACCGAGGGCGCCGGCCGCGGCGGCGACGATGAACACCGGCTGGCGCATGATCTGGCCGAGCGGGCGTCCGCCGCTGGCGGCCTGCTGCGGTGGCGTTGGCGGGAAGTGAATCCAGGCCAGCAAGGCCATGGCCATCAGCGCCACGCCGGCCAGCGCCAGGTAGGCGCCGGCAAACGGAACCGCGGTCAGGGTGCGGGTGCCGGCCGCCAGATTCGGGCCGGCGATCGCGCCGATCAGCCCGCCGGCCATCACCAGCGAGACGGCTTTTTCGCGGAAGGCCGGCAGCGCCAGTTCGGCCGCTGCAAAACGGTAGAGCTGGGCATTGGCGTTGTAATAACCGGCCACCACCGTGGCGGCGACCAGCAGCCAGAAATTGCGGCTGTAGGCGGCGTAACAGCACAGCAGGGCCGACAGCACCGCCACCCCCAGCCCGAGCTGGAACGAGGCCTTGCGGCCGAAGCGTTTCTGCGTGCGCGCCACCAGGCCGGTGGACAGGGCGCCGCCCACCACATAACCCATGACCGGCAGGGTTGCCATCCAGCCCAGCGGCGCCAGCGCCAGCCCGACCAGGCCGTTGATGGCGATGAAGGTCACGTTGTTGGTGAGAAACAGCCCCTGGCAGATCGCCAGCAGCCAGAGGTTGCGGTTCATGGTTCAGCCTTGCAAGGTCAGCAGCGCCAGGCAGGCCAGCGGCGCGGTTTCGGCACGCAGTGTGCGCGGGCCCAGCGTGACCGGCACAAAACCGGCGGCGATCGCCGCGTCTTCCTCGGCGGGACTGAGGCCGCCTTCCGGGCCGCTGAGCAGCGTCACCGGGGCATCGCTGCCGGTGCCGGCCAGCGCCTGCAACAGCGGCCGGGTGCCGGCGCGCAGCGACAGCAGCAGCCGCGGCGCGGCCGGCGAGGCGGTCGGCAGCGCCGCCAGCCAGTCGGTCAGTGTGGCGACCTCACGGATGGCGGGCAGGCGGTTGCGGCCGCACTGTTCACAGGCGGCCATCGCCACGCCTTGCCAGTGCGCGACCTTTTTGTCGGCGCGTTCGCCCTTGAGCCGCAGCACCGAACGGTCCGCCATCAGCGGCGTGATGCCGGCGGCGCCGAGTTCGCTGGCTTTTTCGACCAGCCAGTCCATGCGTTCGTTGGCCGGCATGCCGATCGCCAGAAACACCGCGCGGCTGGCCTCGCGTTCGATCGTGTGGTGCGCGGTGATGATGACCTGCACATCGCTGCGGCCCATGCGTGTGATGCGCGCCTCGAACTCGCCGCCGCGGCTGTTGAACAGGGTGATGCTGTCGTCCGGCTGCAGGCGCAGCACCTGCACATGCCGCGCCGCACGTTCCGGCAGCGCCAGCGCGTCGCCGGTGGCCAGCGGCAGGTCGGCGTAAAAGCGGGCACTCATGGCGGCGGCCCTTCAGCGCGATCCGCCTCGCTATCAAATAAATAGCTGAAAACACACATGGGACATGGGCTGGAGGCCGATTTGATGCAAAGGTGCCGGCTCAAAACGTGTAGCCCACACGGGTCTCGTTGCCTTCGATTTCGTCGAGCAGCACCATCAGCGGTCCGAGCTGGCGGTAACGCGCGCAGGTGGCCCGTGCATAGGCAATGAAGCGCGGTGTGTCGGCCAGGTATTTGGGTTTGCCGTCGCGCAGGGTCAGGCGCGCAAAGATGCCGAGGATCTTCAGGTGGCGCTGCAGCCCCATCCATTCCACCGCGCGGTAGAACTCGCCGAAGTCGTCGCCGACCGGCAGCCCGGCCTTGCGTGCCTGTTCCCAGTAACGCACCGAGATCTCGAGCACAAAGTCTTCCGGCCAGCTGATGAAGGCATCGCGCATCAGGCTGGCGATGTCATAGGTGATGGGACCGTAAACCGCGTCCTGGAAATCCAGCACGCCCAGGCCGGGGCTGCCGTCCTGCGCCACCATCAGGTTGCGCGGCATGAAGTCGCGATGCACATACACCCGCGCGCCGCCCAGCGAATTCAGGTTGCTGTCCTTGATCTGCGCAAACAGCGCGTCGAGCTTGCCGCGCAAGTTGCTGTCGATGATGATGCCGCGGTGTTTTTCCACGTACCAGTCGGGAAACAGCGCCAGCTCGCGCGACAGCAGGGCCTCGTCGTAGGGCGGCAGCACCTCAGGCTTTGAAGCGAGTTGCCAGCGCACCAGCGCATCCACCGCTTGACGGTAGAGTCCGTAGGCGCGCTCGGCCCTCACGGTTTCCGGCGCCTGATCGATGACCTCGAGCATGGTTTGGGCGCCGAGGTCGCTCAGCAGCATGAAGCCCTGCGCCTCGTCCCAGGCCAGCACCTGCGGGGCCTGCAGTCCGGCGCCGGTCATCAGTGCGGCGACCTTGACAAAAGGCCGGCAGTCTTCCTGCGCGGGCGGTGCATCCATGATGATGCAATCGCCGCCGCCGGCCTTGCTGACCCTGAAATAGCGGCGGAAACTCGCGTCAGCCGAGGCCGGCCGCAGGCTGTCGGGCAACAGTCCGTGCGCTGGCGCCAGCGCAGCCAGCCAGAGGGTAAAAGCGCGGGCGCGGGCTGGATCCGTCCAGACAATAGGGGGGTGAGTCATGTGTTGTTGGGGCCGGCCCGGCGACCCGCCATCAAAAGATGGGGAACGGGCGGGTGGGCATAGGATAATCGGGCCTGCTTTTATAAACGGGTTTATCTCATACTTCCGATGCATCGCGCATCCCGCTCGCGTTTTATTCTTTCCCCGGTAGCCCATGCCGCCCTCAGCCTCGTGTCCTGCACGGTGCTGGGCCTGGGGCATGGGGGCTTCGCCCATGCGCAGGCGCCGGCGGCTTCACAGGATACGGCGCCGGCGGCGGCGGTGCCAGGGACGATTCCGCGCCGCGATGCGCAGCCACTGCAGCTCAAAAGTGCCTCCATGCTGGCCGAGGAGCCGCCTGGCGGCCCGGGCATCGAGCTGCCGACCTTCATCTTCGGCGACCGGCTCTCGGGACGTCCGGAACTGGAAACCGTGATCGACGGCAATGCCGAATTGCGGCGGGGCGGCTCGTCGATACGCGCCGACCGGCTGGAGTTCGACCACCCCAGTGACATGGTCAAGGCCCGCGGCAATGTGCGGGTCAACAGCGCCGGCAATCTGTTCAACGGGCCGGAGCTGGAGCTCAAGCTCGATACCTTTGAAGGTTTTTTCACACAGCCCGACTACCGCTTCCTGCAGAACAGCGGTTATGGCGCGGCCCGTCGCGTGGACTTCATCGACGACAAGCGCCTGGTGGCCTACGACGCGAACTTCACCACCTGCCAGCGCGGCGAGGGCCCGAGCTGGATGCCGGCCTGGATCGTCAATGCCAGCCGCATCAGCTTTGACAAGGAAGCCGACGTCGGCGAGGCCTCGGGCGGTGTGCTGCGTTTCATGAACGTGCCGATTCTGGCCGCGCCGACCTTCAGCTTTCCGCTCAGCGACAAGCGCAAGTCCGGCCTGCTGCCGCCGACCATCGGCCTGGACAGCGTGAACGGCACCTCGGTCACGATTCCCTACTATTTCGACATCGCGCCGCAACGCGATGCCACCTTCGCGCCGACGATCATGAGCAAGCGCGGCGTGGACCTGGCCGGCGAGTTCCGTTACCTCGAGCGCAACTACAAGGGCGAGTTGCGCGCCAGCGTGTTGCCCAACGACAGTTTGCGCGACAAGACCCGCTGGTCCTACAACTACCTGTCCAGCGGCACCTTCAACAGCGGGCTGCAGTCGGTCGGCGGCTTGGGCTTCAACCTCAACCTGAACCGGGTCAGCGACAACAACTACTGGCGCGATTTTCCGGCGACCGGCCTCGGAGGTTCCAGCAATGTGCTGACCCAGCGCCTGCTGACCAGCGATGCCAGCGTCAGTTGGGGGAGAAATTATTTTTCGACCACCCTGCGCACGCTCAAGTACCAGACGCTGCAGGATGTGAATTCCCCCATCGTGCCGCCGTATGACCGCATGCCGCAATTGACGGCGGCCTACACCCGGGTCAATGTCCCGGTGGCCGGGATCAGCGGTCTCGACTATTCGGTGACCACCGACTACACCCGCTTCGAGTCGGACCGCCTGCTGACCCGGCAACCCAACGCCAACCGCACGTTTGCACTGGCCCAGATCAGCCGGCCGTGGATACGGCCAGCCGGCTACATCACGCCCAAGCTGATGCTGAATTCGACCGCCTACCAGTTTGACGGCCCGCTGGTCAACGGTGCGCGTTCGGCGACGCGGACCGTGCCGACCTTCAGCCTCGACAGCGGCCTGACCTTCGAGCGCAACGCCAGCTTTTTCGGCCAGGCGTTCACGCAGACGCTCGAGCCGCGCCTGTTTTACGTGAACACGCCCTATCGCAACCAGAGCACCCTGCCCAACTACGATTCGGGCCTGAATGCCTTCAACTTTGCGACCCTGTTCACGGAAAACGAGTTTGTCGGCAACGACCGGATCTCGGACTCCAATGTGCTGACCACCGGTGTGACCTCGCGCCTGCTGGATCCGGACACCGGTGCCGAAGCCCTGCGGGTGGGTGTCGCGCAGCGGGTGCGCTTCAAGGACCGCCAGGTCACCCTGCCCGGCGAAGTGCCGGTGTCCGAGCGTCTGAGCGATCTGCTGTTTGGCGCCACGGTGAATCTGACGCCGGCCTGGGCGCTGGATACCACCGTCCAGTACAACCCGAAAACCAATATTTCAGAGCGCTCGACCATTGGCGGGCGCTACAACCCGAGCAATTACCGCGTGATCAGCGCTGCCTACCGGCGCCAGCGCAATGTCAGCGAGCAATACGAGGTGGGCTGGCAATGGCCGATCAACGATCTGTGGGGCGACAAGGGCAAGGAACTCGGCGCCGGTCGCGGCCAGGGCCCGGGACGCTGGTACAGCGTGGGCCGCCTGAACTACAGCGTGCCCGACAAGAAGCTGGTCGATGTGGTGGTGGGCCTGGAATACGATGGTTGCTGCTGGATAGGCCGGGTGGTGCTGGAGCGTACCCAGCTGGGCACACTTGCGCTGGTCGGCACCGGGTCGTCCAACAGCACGCGTATCCTGTTCCAGCTCGAATTCGTCGGTTTCTCCAGGATTGGCAACAATCCGCTTAAAACACTGAAAGCCAATATTCCGCGTTACCAGTATCTGCGTGAGCAGAGCACGACACCGAGTCGCTTTACCAACTATGACTAAATACAGCCCTCCTCCTTCCCCTGTCCGCCGCCCTGTCGTTGCGGTGGCGCTGGCGCTCGCCGTGGGCATGCCGCTCATGCTCGCACAGGCCCAGACCCTGCGTCTGCCGGGTCAGCAGCAGCGCGCGCCAGGCCTGGGTGTGCTGGGTCTGGGTGCAGCAACTGCCGGCGTCCAGCGGCAGGCCGACTACATCGTCGCGGTGGTCAATTCCGAGCCGATCACCAACAACGAAGTCCGCGCGCGCCTGTTGCGCACGGAGCAGCAGATGCGGCAGCAAGGCGCGCAGATTCCACCGCGAAATGAACTGGCCCGCCTGCTGATGGAGCGCCTGATTGTCGAGCGTGCCCAGCTGCAACTGGCTCGGGAAACCGGCGTGCAGGTCAGCGAAGCCGTGGTGGACGATGCGGTTGCCAACGTGGCCAGGCAGAACCAGATGTCGTCCGAGGAACTGCGCCGCCGCCTGGAAGCGGACGGGCTGCCGCTTTCCCAGTTCCGCAGCGACCTGCGCAATGAGATCCTGCTGAATCGCCTGCGCGATCGCGAGCTGGAGTCCCGGGCGAAAGTCAGCGACCAGGAGGTCGAGCAATTCATTCGTGATCAGGACGGTGGCGCTGCGGCGCCCGCCGCGATGGAGTTCAACCTGGCACAAATTCTGGTGGCCGTCCCTGAAAACGCCAGTGCCGAGCAGGTTGCCGCGCTGCAGGCCCGGGCACAGCTGGTGGCGGAACGGGCGCGCAGCGGCACCGACTTTGCGCAGCTGGTCAAGGAGTTTTCCAATGCGCCGGGCGGCAGCGGCGACGGGCAGATGGGCCTTCGAACGCCGGATCGTTATCCGGAGCTGTTCATCAATGCGACACAGAACCTGCCGGTGGGCGGCGTGGCCGGGCCGGTGCGCAGCGGCGCGGGTTTTCACGTGCTCAAGCTGATCGAGAAAAAACGGGCCGGCATGCCCGGGGCCACGGTGGCTGAAACCCGGGCCCGCCACATCCTGCTGCGCGCCGGGCCCCAGCTGAGCGAGGCGGCCGCGGTGGCGCGCCTGGCGGAATTCAAAACGCGCATTGCGGCCGGGCAGGCCGATTTTGCGGCGCTGGCCCGAGAGTTCAGCCAGGATGCGTCGGCCAAGGATGGAGGCGACCTGGGCTGGGCCGGCGCCGGCATGTTTGTGCCCGAGTTTGAAGAGCGCATGAACAGCCTGGCGCCCGGCCAGGTGAGCGACCCGCTGGTGTCGCGTTTTGGTGTCCACCTGATCCAGGTGCTGGAGCGGCGCAACAGCGCGCTGTCGCCTCGCGAACAGCGCGAGGCGGTGCGTGCAGCGCTGCGCGAGAAAAAGCTGGAGGAAGCCTATGTCGCATGGGCCCAGGAAGTGCGCGGCCGCGCCTATGTGGAGTACCGGGAACCGCCGCAGTAACATGGCCCCCACGCTTGTCGCTTCGCGTACTGCGCTGCAACCGAACCCGCTGCCCCTGCTTGAAAGAAAAGTCCGGGACCGTGCAACTTCTTCCTCCGGGCCAGCGTGAAACACATTCCCCGCAAGCGTTTCGGCCAGCATTTCCTGACCGACCGCGCCATCATTGATGCCATCGTGGATGCGATTGCCCCGGCTGCCGGTCAGGCCATGGTGGAAATTGGCCCCGGCCTGGCGGCCCTGACGCAGCCGCTGGCTGAACGGCTGGGCCGACTGACAGTGATCGAGCTGGACCGGGACCTGGCGCAGCAGCTGCAGGCGCATCCGCAGCTTCGGGTGATCCAGGCCGATGTGCTCAAGGTTGATTTTGTCCAGCTCGCCGCTGAGGACGCCGGCCCTTCCGGGAAAATCCGTGTGGTTGGCAACCTGCCTTACAACATCTCCACGCCCATCCTGTTTCACCTGCTCGATGCGGTGGATGTCATCGCCGACCAGCACTTCATGCTGCAAAAGGAAGTGATTGACCGCATGGTGGCGCAACCGGCGACCAGCGACTATGGCCGCCTCAGCGTGATGCTGCAATGGCGTTATGCGATGGACAACGTGCTGTTTGTTCCACCGCAGAGTTTTGATCCACCGCCGCGGGTGGACAGCGCCATTGTGCGCATGGTGCCGCGCGTCGCGCCCGCCGTCCTGGCCCCCGCCTTGTTGAGCGAGGTGGTCCGCGTGGCTTTCAGCCAGCGTCGCAAGCTGCTGCGGCATTCGCTGGGCAAATGGCTGGAGCAAAAGCAGCATGTGCCGCCGTTTGACCTGCAGCGCCGGGCCGAGGAAGTGCCTGTGGCCGAGTATGTGGCCCTGACCCAGGCGCTGGAAGCCGCCGGCACGCCCTGACCTGCGTCAGAAAAACAAAAAGCCCGTCGTCGACGGGCTTTTTGCTTGTTGCAGCGCCTTAAGCCGCTGCCAGCCAGTATCCCGCGTTGAACGGGCTGCTCATGCGCAGTGCCAGTGGCGACACGTCGAGCAGTTTGTCGGTCGGCATCGGCTCTTCA
>PNNC01000130.1 GCA_013824015.1 Polaromonas sp. | reverse complement strand
GTTGCCCCGGAGCGAAGCGCAGGGGACCCAGACCATCGGGTCGCCTTTCTTTTGGGTACTTTTCTTTGGCGAGACAAAGAAAAGTGCCTCGCCCGCCGGGGCGAGACCCGGCTTGTTGGCATACCCCAAAGCAGGAGGAAGGAACGACGGATCCCGGATCCAGTCCGCGATGACAAGCGGGGGAAGGGCGATGTCTCCGGACCCTTCCCCAGGAGACTGTGACTCAGCGGTTCAACACCAGCTGCGCAATCACACCGGTGGCGATCGCGATCAACGCATAGTCGGCCCCGACCTGGACCCATTGCTGGCCGCGTGCCGGCGCGTGCAGATGCCGTTCCTGCCAGTCGTTCATTGCGCGCTGGCTGCGGTAGTGGGAGGGCAGGCGGTCTCCGCGGTGAAACTGGGGTCCGCGTGTTTCAAAGCGGCGGTCCTGCCGCATGTCACGCTGGTCGAACGGGTGCGAATGCATATCACGGTTGCGTTGCATGTCACGGTGGACGGGGCCGCGCTGCTCAAAGCGTTGCGGCTCGGCCTGCGGGCCGCGCCGGTTGAAGTCCTGCGCGAAGGACAGCGAGCCGAAACTCAGGGCCGCGAGGGCGATGGCGCAAACGGTGGCTGTGGATTTCATGGTGGCGCTCCGGTGGTGGGTGAGGCTTCATGGTCCACCGGCCGGGTGTACGGTGTACAAAGTCCGGGTTCCCGCGGTGTAAAGAACCCCAGTCCCCCACCCCTGTCAGCGGGCGCTTATTTTTACAAAGCACCTGCTTGCTAAAAATAACCGCCTTTGGTATGGTCGGATGCCATGGACAAACCCGCCGCGTCAAAACGTTCTTCCCGTGTCAGGCCTGCCGCCGAAACCGGGCCTGCCGCGTCCGAAAAACGCCCGCGTGGCCGGCCGCGCAAAACCGTGGCCGAGCGCGACGACGGCAATCGCCGCGTCGAGCTGGTTCATGCCGCGGCGCGGCTGTTCCGGCGCAAGGGCTTTGACGCCACCAGCACGCGTGACATTGCGACGGCGGTGGGCATGCACAGCGGTTCGCCGTTTTATCATTTCAAGAGCAAGGGCGCCTTGCTGCATGCAGTGATGGCCGAGGGCATGCGCTCGGCCATCGAGCGCCAGACCGCGGCCTTGCAGGCTGCTGCACCCTCCGCGCCGGATGCGGCGGCGCAGTTGCATGTGCTGGTGCGCAACCACTTCGACGTGCTGCTGGGGCCGGGCAGCGACTTCATTCCGGTGATGCTGTATGAGTCGCGTTCCATCACGGCGAGGCAGCGCAGCGTACTGGCCAAACTGCAAAGCGACTATGAAGCCGTCTGGGAGCCGGCGCTGCAGGCGCTGCACCGGCAGGGCCGGCTGCGCTGCCCGGTCAAGCTGGCGCGCCTGCTGATGTTCGGCGCGCTGAACTGGTCGGTGCAGTGGTTCGATGCCAGAAAGGGCGCCTCGCTCGATGAACTGGCCGATGCGGCGATGGCGCTGTTCATCGGCGGAGCGCAGGCCACCACAGCAGGGAGAAACGCCGCATGACTTACCGTTCCGTGTTTAGTGCCGGCCTGTTTGCCGGCAAGGTGGTGCTGGTCACCGGCGGCGGCTCCGGCATAGGCCGTTGCACCGCGCATGAGCTGGCTGCCCTGGGCGCGCATGTGGTGCTGATCGGCCGCAAGATCGACAAGCTGCATGACGTGGCCGGCGAGATTGTGGCGGCCGGCGGCCGCGCGAGCTTCCACCCCTGCGACATCCGGCAGGAAGCCGCGGTGCAGACGACGGTGGCCGCCATCGTGCTGGCCCACGGCCGTATCGATGGCCTGGTCAACAACGCGGGTGGCCAGTACATCGCGCCGCTGGAAAGCATCAGCGCCAAGGGCTGGGAGGCGGTGATCAACACCAACCTGACCGGCGGCTTTTTGATGGCACGCGAGTGTTACCTGCAGTCCATGGCCGCGCACGGCGGCGCCATCGTCAACATCGTGGCGGACATCTGGGGCTCGATGCCGTCGATGGGCCACAGTGGCGCGGCGCGGGCCGGCATGGTCAGCTTCACCGAAACCGCCGCGGCCGAATGGGCGCACAGGGGGGTGCGCATCAATGCGGTGGCGCCGGGTTACATCGCGTCCAGCGGCATGGACCACTACCCGCCCGAAGCCGGTGCCATGTTGCGCGAGATGCGCAGCACCGTGCCGCTGGGCCGGTTTGGCACCGAGGCGGAAACCTCGGCAGCGATTGTGTTTTTGCTGAGCCCGGCGGCCAGCTTCATCAGCGGCAGCGTGCTGCGCGTGGACGGTGCGCGGCCGCAGATGCGTTTGGGCTGGCCGATGCGCCTGCCCGATGCGCAAGCGCAGCAGCGCGAGGCGGTCAAACCCTTTGACGGTTTCCACCTGGCGACGACGCCGAAAGTTTTTCAGCCATGACTTTTTTCCAGTCCGCCTGGAACGCCGAAAGCAGCGTGGCGCTGCAACGCCGTGACGCCATGCTGGCGCGCATTGCGGCGCTGCGGGCGCTGGAGGACCGCGCCGCCCAGGCCTCGGCCCAATCAAAACCGGTGTTTGACAAACGTGGCCAGTTGTTGCCGCGTGAACGGGTGGCCTTGCTGCTGGACCCCGGCACGCCGTACCTGCCTTTGTGTTCGCTCGCGGGTTTTTTGCAGGACACGCAGGATGCGGCGCGGTCGGTGCCGGGCGGTGGCGTGGTGGCGGGCATCGGCCTGGTCGAGGGTGTGCGTTGCATGATCGTCGCCAGCGATTCGGGCATCGAGGCCGGCGCCATCCAGGCCATGGGGCTGGAGAAGATCCTGCGCGTGCAGGAGATCGCGCTGCAGAACAAACTTCCCTTTATCCACCTGGTGGAAAGCGCCGGCGCCAACCTGATGCGTTACCGCGTCGAGGGGTTTGTCCAGGGAGGCGCCCTGTTCCGCAACCTGGCGCGGCTGTCGGCGGCAGGCATCCCGGTGATCACGGTACAACACGGCTCGGGCACGGCCGGCGGCGCCTACATGCCTGGCCTGTCCGACGTGGTGATTCTGGTGCGCAACCGTTCCCGCGCATTTCTGGCCGGACCGCCTTTGCTGATGGCCGCGACCGGCGAGGTGGCGACCGAAGAAGAGCTGGGCGGCGCGGAAATGCACAGCCGTGTTTCCGGGCTCGGCGAACAACTGGCTGAAGACGATCGCCACGCGCTGGGACTGGCGCGCCAGGTGATCTCCCGCACTGGATGGTCAAAGCGGCCTCCAGCCCATGCCGGTCATGGGGTGACAGCTATCCATTCCGTAGCAAGCGAGCCGCGCTACCCGGCGTCCGGCTTGCTCGGCCTGATGAGTGCCGACCTGCGCCAGCCGGTGGACATGTTCGAAGTCATCGCGCGCCTGGTGGACGGCTCCGATTTCCTGCCGTTCAAGGCGCTGTACGGCGCGGCCACGCTGTGTGTCCAGGCCACGATAAACGGCCATGCGATCGGCATCATCAGCAACAACGGGCCCATCGATGTGGCGGGAGCGAACAAGGCCACGCATTTCATCCAGATGATGTGCCAGCTTGGCCACCCCATCGTCTATCTGCAGAACACCACCGGCTACATGGTCGGCAAGGACAGCGAGCAGGCGGGCATGATCAAACACGGCTCCAAGATGATCCAGGCGGTGACGAATGCCACGGTGCCACAGATCACCATCCAGTGCGGCGCTTCCTTCGGCGCGGGCAATTACGGCATGTGCGGCCGTGGCTACGCACCACGTTTCCTGTTCAGCTGGCCCAACGCAAAAACCGCGGTCATGGGCGGTGAACAGGCTGCGCGCACCATGCAGATCGTCACCGAGGCGGCGATGCTGCGCAAGGGCATGACGGTGGATGCGGCGCAATCCAAAGCCCAGTTCGACAAGATTGTGGCGGTGTTCGAAGCGCAGGCCGATGCCTTCTACACCTCGGGCCTGCTGCTCGACGACGGCGTGATCGATCCGCGCGACACCCGCGCCGTGCTGGCGCAGTGCCTGGCGATGTGTGCAGACGCAGAAAGCCGGCAGCTCAGGCCCATGCAGTTTGGAGTTGCAAGAATGTGAAATGACTTGTCATGCCGGACCCGATCCGGCATCCATGGTCGCGCACCATGGATGGCGGGTCCAGCCCGCAATGACAAAAAAAACAGGAGACAAGACAGTGCAGTACACCCACGAACACCTTGAAATCCAGAACACATTGAAGCGTTTCATAGCCGCCGAGATCAATCCGCATGTGGACGAGTGGGAAGCGGCGGAGATTTTTCCGGCGCACGAGGTTTTCAAAAAACTCGGCAACCTGGGCCTGCTGGGTCTGACCAAGCCCGAGGAATACGGCGGCGCGGGCCTCGACTATTCCTATGGCGTGGCCATGGCCGAGGCGCTGGGTCATATCGACTGCGGCGGTGTGCCCATGGCCATCGGTGTGCAGACCGACATGTGCACACCGGCGCTGGCCCGCTTCGGCAGCGAGGAGCTCAAGCGCGAATTCCTGGCGCCGGCGATTGCCGGCGACAGCGTGGGCTGTATCGGTGTCAGCGAGCCGGGCGCCGGCAGTGATGTTGCTTCCATCAAGAGCCATGCGCGCAAGGACGGTGGCGACTATGTGATCAGCGGCCAGAAGATGTGGATCACCAACAGCCTGCAGGCCGACTGGATGTGCATGCTGGTCAACACCGGCGAGGGGCCGCAGCACAAGAACAAAAGCCTGGTGATGGTGCCCATGCGCGACAAGGGCAAGTTGCGCCCGGGGATTGAGGTTGGCAAGAAGATCAAAAAAATCGGCATGAATGCCAGCGACACCGGCCTGATTTATTTCGACGAGGTGCGGGTGCCGCAGCGTTACCTGATAGGCGCGGAAGGCTCGGGTTTCATGTACCAGATGATGCAGTTCCAGGAAGAGCGGCTGTGGTGCGCGGCCAGTTGCATCCAGTCGCTGAGCAATTGCATCGACTGGACGGTCGAGTGGGCACACGACCGGAAATTATTTGGCGCCACGCTGGCCGACCAGCAATGGGTGCAGTTCAAGCTGGCCGAGATGAAAACCGAGGTCGAAAGCCTGCGCGCCATGACTTACCGTGCCTGCGAGCTGTATGTGCAGGGCCAGGACGTGACCGAACTGGCCTCGATGGCCAAGCTCAAGGCGGGCCGGCTGAACCGCCTGGTGCCCGACACCTGTCTGCAGTTCTGGGGCGGCATGGGTTTTACCTGGGAGAACAAGGTGGCCCGCATGTTCCGCGACGGCCGCCTGGCCTCGATAGGCGGCGGCGCCGACGAGGTGATGATGGGCATCATCGCCAAATACATGGGTTTGTCGAAAAACCGCAAGCCCGCCGCCTGATGGACCGCGCCATGACCGGCAAGCTGCAGATCATCCGCGACGGCGAGGTCGAACACTGGACGCTGAACGACCCGGCTACGCGCAATGCGCTGACCGAGGAGCTGGTGGCCGCCTTGCGCGAGGCCTGCGCGCGCGCGGCGGCCGACACCCGCCTGCGTTTTGTGGTGCTGCAAGGCAGCGGCGGCGCTTTTTGCGCCGGCGGCAGCCTGGCTGGTTTTTCCGAAGCGATCGGTCAGCGCCTGCCTGCCGGACAGGACGATCCGCTGCTGGCCATCAATGCCGGCTTTGGTGCACTGCTGGAAGGTTTGTGTGCGCTGCCGCAGATGTTGCTGGTTGCGGTCGACGGCCCGGCCATGGGCGGCGGGCTGGGCCTGGTGTGTTGCGCGGACTGGGTGCTGGCTGCGCCCACGGCGCTGTTTGCGGCGCCCGAGGTCACGCTCGGTGTGGTGCCGGCGCAGATTGCGGTGTTTGCGCATCGCCGGCTCGGCGATCATGCGGCACGCCGGCTGCTGCTGACCGGCGACAAGCTGTCCGCGGACCAGGCGCGGGCGCTGGGTCTGGCCGACGAGGTGGCCAGCGACCTGCCAGCGGCTGTGGCGCAGCGTATCGGCATGCTGCGCCGTGCCGCGCCGGGTGCGGTGGCCCATACCAAGGCCCTGCTTGACATGCTGAATCAGCCGCCAGCCCATGATTTTCATGGGCTGGCGGCTATCAAATTCGTAGCAAATCTGCGCAGCCCCGAGGCTGCCGAAGGCCTGGCCGCCTTTGCGGCCAAACGCAAGCCCGGGTGGGCCGCATGAGCCGCCCGGCCGCGCCCAACGCGAATATCGCAGCTCGCAGAGCGGAGCTTGTCCAATGAAACCGATCACCCGCCTGCTGGTCGCCAACCGCGGCGAAATCGCGCGCCGCATCCTGCGCAGCGCGCACCGCCTGGGCATCCGCACGGTGGCGGTGTATGCCGATGCCGACGCCGGTTCCCCACATGTGCTGGAGGCCGGCAGCGCGGTGGCGCTGGGCGGCAACACCTCGGCCGACAGCTATTTGCGCATCGACAAGCTGCTGGCTGCCGCAAAGGCTTCCGGTGCGGATGCGGTGCATCCAGGCTATGGCTTCCTCAGTGAGAACCCCGATTTTGCGCAGGCGGTGCTGGACGCCGGCTTGGTCTGGGTCGGGCCGCCACCGGCGGCGATACACGCGCTTGGCAACAAGGCGGCTGCCAAACAACTGGCGCTGGCCCGCGGCGTGCCCTGCCTGGCGGGTTACCAGGGCAGCGATCAAACGGATGCGCGGCTGCAGCGGGAGGCGGACGGCATCGGCTACCCGCTGATGGTCAAGGCCACCGCCGGTGGTGGCGGGCGCGGCATGCGCCTGGTGATCGATGCCGCCGGCTTGCAGGCGGCGCTGGACAGCGCCCGCTCCGAAGCCCTGTCGTCGTTCGGCAGCGGCGACTTGCTGCTGGAGCGCGCGCTGTTGAGGCCGCGCCATGTCGAGCTGCAGGTGTTTGCCGATGCCCACGGGAACTGCATCCACCTCGGTGAGCGCGACTGCTCGGTGCAACGCCGGCACCAGAAACTGATCGAGGAATCGCCGAGCCCGGCAGTGGACGCAGGCTTGCGCGAACGCATGGGCGCCTGCGCGGTGGCGCTGGCGCAGGCGGCCGGCTATGTGGGTGCGGGCACGGTGGAATTTTTGCTCGACGAGAAAGGTGATTTCTTCTTGATGGAGATGAACACCCGGCTGCAAGTTGAGCACCCGGTCACCGAGGCCCTGACCGGGCTGGACCTGGTCGAGTGGCAGTTGCGCATCGCCCAGGGTGAGCCCTTGCCGCTGCGCCAGGATCAGGTCAATTTCGCGGGTCATGCGATCGAGGTCAGGCTGTGCGCCGAAGACGATCATTTTTCGCCGCACACCGGCCGGGTGTTGCACTTCATGGCGCCGGCCCATGCACGTTTCGACCACGCGCTGCAGACCGGTGGCGAAGTCACGCCGTTTTACGACGCCATGCTGGGCAAGCTGATTGTCCACGGCGCGAACCGCGATCAAGCGATTGAAAAAATGCTGGCGGCGCTGGGTGGCACGCAGGTGCTGGGCCTGCCGACCAACCGCGCCTTTCTCGCCGCCGCAGTGGCGCACCCGGTGTTTCGCGCGGGTGAGGCGCTGATTCCTTTCCTGCACGAACACGGCGATGCCATCCGCCAGACCCTTCAGGCGCGGCAGCAGCAGGTGTTGCTGCCGGCGGCGCTGGCTGTGCACTTTGGCGCCGGCCCCGGTGCGGCGCAGGCCTTGCCCTGTCCCTTCGGCAAAGCGCTGCGCCTGCAGCATGGTGAGCAGGTGCTGGCCATCACCGTTTTCGAAACCGGCGAAGGGCAGCTGGACATGAGGTCCGGCTCGCAGCGGCACACCGCCAGCGGTGGACCGGATGGCGAAGGTCGGCTGTTCATCACGGTCGATGGGCTGGGCAGCGTGGTGCAGGCCTGCCGCGTGCCGGAGGGGCGCTGGCATGTGCAGGTCGGCGCCACCGATATCTGGCTCAAGGACGCGAGTCTGGAGCCGGCTGCCGGGCTGGCGGCTGCGGGCGGAACGCTGGAGCTGCGCGCGCCCTTCAACGGCAAGGTGATTGCTGTCAGTGCGGTGGCCGGCGCGGCGGTGCGGCGCGGCGACACCCTGCTGGTGATCGAGTCGATGAAGCTGGAACACGCGGTGTGTGCCACGCGTGATGCGGTTCTCGCCGCCGTCGACGTCGTGCCCGGCCGGCAGGTGGCGACCGGTCAGCTGCTGCTGAGGTTTGCAGCATGAGCCATCCGCCGCTGGACCTGGACGCGCTCGCCGGCATCCGCGAATCCGTCACACGTTTTGCCCAGCGCGAGATCGCGCCGCATGTCCGTCAGTGGGACGACGCCGGTGAGTTTCCGCGTGAGCTGTATCACCAGGCGGCTGGACTCGGCCTGCTGGGTCTCGGTTATCCGGAGGCGCTGGGCGGCACACCGGCATCCTGGCGGCTGCGCAACGCGATGACGCTGGCGCTGTGCCGGCACGGTGGCAGCGGCGGCGTGCTGGCCAGCCTGTTTTCGCACAACATTGGCCTGCCACCAGTGCTCGCGCATGGATCGGCCGCACTGCAACAGGCGGTGATTCCACCGGTGCTGCGTGGCGAAAAAATTGCGGCGCTGGCCATCAGCGAACCCGGTGGCGGCTCTGACGTGGCGGCCCTGCGCACCACGGCGCGGCGCGACGGCGACGACTACATCATCAACGGCGAAAAAATCTTCATCACCTCGGGCATGCGGGCCGACGTCATCACGGTGGCGGTGCGCACCGGCGAAAGCAGGGGTTCCGGCGGCATCTCGATGCTGCTGGTGGACGGCAACAGTCCCGGCCTGTCACGCAGCCGGCTCGACAAGATGGGCTGGTGGTGCTCCGACACCGCCCACCTGCGTTTCGACGGCGTGCGTGTACCCGCGCGTCACCTGCTGGGGCAGGAGGGCGGGGGCTTCAAAATCATCATGGGCAACTTCAACGGCGAACGTCTGGCGATGTCGGCCGCTGCGCTGGGTTTTGCGCAGGCCTGCTACGACGAAGCGCTGGACTGGGCGCGCCAGCGCCAGGTCTTTGGCAGCGCGCTGTCGGAAAAACAGGTGATACGCCACAAGCTGGTGGACATGCAGATGCGCATCGCTTCCACCCAGGCCTGGGTGGACGTGGTGGCTGACCGCGCCGATGCCGGCGACCAGGGCGCCGACTGGGTGGCCCATGTCTGCATGCTGAAGAACCATGCCACGCAGACCCTGCAGTTCTGCGCCGACCAGGCGGTGCAGATCCTCGGCGGCATGGGTTTCATGCGCGGCACCCGAAGCGAACGGATTTACCGCGAGGTCAAGGTCATGATGATAGGCGGCGGCGCCGAGGAAATCATGAAGGACCTGGCTGCACGACAATTGGGCCTATGAACAAAACCACCGCCAAGGCCGCCTCCGTGGCGTTCGAGCCTGAATTCATCAGCGCGCTGAAAACACTGTTCGAGGAAAAAATCGTTTTCAACCAGGCGCTGGGCCTGAAGGTGGTCTCGGTGCGGCCCGACGGTGTCACCGGCCGCATCGAGATGAAGCCTTCGCTGGTCGGCCACTATGCCTACAACCGCATCCACGGCGGTGTGGTCAGCGCCGGGCTGGACGCGATGGCGGGGCTGGCGATCATGGCGGCCATCGGCGCGCGCCACATGGATGAAACACCGGCGCAGCGCATGCAGCGTTTTTCCAAGCTCGGCACCATCGATTTGCGGGTGGACTATTTGCGGCCCGCCATCGGCGAGTTCTTCGAGCTGCGCGCCGAAGTGTTGCGCCTGGGCTCACGCGTGGCCTCGACGCGCATGGAGTTTCTGGGCGCCGATGGAAAGCTCCTGTCAACGGGTGCAGGCGCTTACATCGTGTCATGAAAAAGCCACCCGCAGGTGGCTTTTTTCGCAGCGCGTCCCCGGTCACTTGATGTAGTCGGACACCACTTTCCACTTGCCGTCGGTGATCTGCGACAGCCGTGAGCTGTCGTTGCCCAGGCGCTTGGTCGGCGAGAAGGTGGCGGCGGCACTGCCGAACATGTCGGGCGGAATGCTGGTGCTGTCCATCACCTTGATGAAGCTGTCGGTGGTCAGGTTGGTGCCTGCCTTCTGGGCTGCCTTGGCGAAGGTGTCGATGATGTTGTAGCCGTAGACCGAGAACACCGTCGGGTCTTCGTTGAACTTGGTCTTGTACTTGTTGGCCCAGAAGCGGATCGGCTGTGAGGCCTCATCCAGGTAGGGGTTCTGCACCGTCATGGTGGCATACAGCCCGTTCATGGCCGGGCCACCGAGCTTGTGGATCAGGTCGGTGTAGGCCGCGCTGGAGCCGAGGAAAACCGGGTTGAAGCCGGTCTTGCGCGACTCGCCGATGGCGCCAATGGTTTCGCGGATGATGGTGCCCAGCACCACCATCTCGCAGCCGGCGGCCTTCATCTTGGCGACCTGTGAGGAGAAGTCGGTGGCGCCGCGTTTGTACGAGGTCTTCTCGGCGAATTCCATGCCGATGGTTTTCAGGCCGGCTTCGCCGCCGCGCATCACCTCGAGGCCGAACTCGTCGTCCTGGTACATGGTGCAGACCTTCTTGAGGCCCTTGTCCTTGGCCAGCTTGGGTGCGGCACTGCGGATCTGGTCAAAGTAGGTGGCGGCAAAGGAATACTTGAGCTTGTGGAAGGGCTCGTACATCTCGCGCGCCGCGGTGATCGGGAAGAAGTTGATCACGTTTTTTTCAAACTGGACCGGCATGGCGGCCAGGTTCTGTGCCGTGCCGATATGGCCGACCATCATGAAAATCTTGTCCTGGTTCACCAGCTTCTGCGCCGCCAGCACCGCCTTCTTGGGGTCGTAGGCCGAGTCTTCCACAATGATCTTGAGCTTGCGGCCGTTGATGCCGCCCTGCTCGTTGATCTCGTCGACCCGCAGCAGCATGCCCAGGCGCGCCTGCTTGCCGAAACCGGCGATCGGTCCGGACAGATCCTGGATCGAGCCCAGGGTGATCTCGGTCTTGCTGACGCCCTGCTGCGCCATGGCCTGGCCCGTGGCCAGTGCCAGCACCGCCAGCGCCAGTGTGGTTTTGATGGTCATGAAAGTCTCCTGTAATAAAAGGGCAGCGCCTGAGTGCCACAGGCTGGAAACACACAATGCATTCTTGACGCCGGACTTCGAAAGTCAAGCTGGCGTAAGTACGCAAGGGAAACTACTTAAGGTGCCAGGCCTCAGCGGTACATCGCCTCGATCTGCGCCGCATACTTTTTCTCGACCAGCTTGCGTTTGAGCTTCATGGTCGGCGTCAGCTCCTCGTCCTCGGCGCTGAGCTGTGTCTCCAGCAGGAAAAACTTCTTGATCTGCTCGACCCGCGCAAACTTCTTGTTGACGCGGTCCAGCTCGGCCTGGATCAGCGCCTGGACCTCCGCCGAACGCGTCAGGCTCTGGTAGTTGCTGAAGGGAACGTCATGGTCCTGCGCGTATTTTTCGACGTTTTCCTGGTCGATCATGATGATGGCGGTGAGGTAAGGCCGCTTGTCGCCGATCACCACCGCATCGGTGATGTAGGGGGAAAACTTCAGTTCGTTCTCGAGTTCGCTGGGGGTCACGTTTTTGCCGCCAGCCGTGATGATGATGTCCTTCATGCGGTCGGTGATGCGGTAAAAACCGTCTTCGTCCACCAGCCCGACGTCGCCGGTGTGCAGCCAGCCGTCGGCATCGATGGTCTCGGCGGTTTTCTCCGGCAGGTTCAGGTAACCCATGAACACATTGGTGCCGCGCACCAGGATTTCGCCGGTGGCCGGATCGAGCTTCATCTCGTTGTAGCCGGCTGCCGGACCGATGGAGCCGGGCTTGATGCGGCTGGCCGGCACGCCGGTGGAGGCGCCACAGGTTTCGGTCATGCCCCAGACCTCCAGCATCGGCACACCGAGCGCCATGTACCACTTGACCAGCTCCGGCGAGATCGGTGCGGCGCCGGTGACGCAAAAGCGCGCGCGGTGGATGCCGATCAGCTTGCGCGTGTTGTCCAGCGCGATCCAGCGGGCAAGGGTGAACTTCAGCTTGAGCCAGGGGCCGACCGGCTGGCCGGCCATGACCCGCTCCGCGATCTCGCTGCCCACGCCAATGCCCCAGGCATACGCGGCCTGCTGCAGGCGGCTGGCTTCCTTGAGCGCGATCATCACGCCCGAATAGAACTTTTCCCAGACACGCGGCACCGCGGTGAACACGGTGGGCGCGATTTCGCGCACGTTTTCAGGAATGGTTTCCGGGTTCTCGACAAAGTTGAGTTTGGCGCCGGTGTACATCGCGAAATACTCACCACCCATGCGTTCGGCGATGTGGCACAGCGGCAGGAAACACATGCGCTCGTCGTTTTCATCCTGCGCCACCAGGGTGTTGTAGCCGCGGGCGGTGAACACCAGGCCGCGGTGGCTGTGCATCGCGCCCTTGGGTTTGCCGGTGGTGCCCGAGGTGTAGACCAGGATGGCCAGGTCTTCGGGCTGGCAGGCCCTGGCGCGCTCCTCAACGGCGGCGGGGTGCGCCGCAAGGTGGCTGCGGCCAAGTTCGCGCAGGCCGGCCAGGCTGAGGACATCGGCTTCGTCGAGGTCGCGCAGGCCTTCCATGTCGAACACCACAATCTTGCGAAGCCCCGGCAGCTGCGCCCGCACTTCCAGCGCCTTGTCGAGCTGCTCGTCGTCCTCGACAAACAGCACGGTGGTGCGCGAGTCTTCGCACAGGTAATGCACCTGCGAGGCCGCATCGGTCGGGTAGATGCCGTTGGACACACCGCCGCAGCTGAGCACCGCGAGGTCGGCCAGCACCCACTCGATCACGGTGTTGGACAGGATGGAGGCGCATTTACCGGGCGCAAACCCCAGGCTGATCAGGCCAGCGGCAATCTCGCGCACGGCGTCGCCGGTCTGGTTCCAGGACCAGCTGCGCCAGATGCCGAGTTTTTTCTGCCGCATCCAGACCTTGTCCTGGCGCTGCGCCACGCCGTTCCAGAACAGTTCCGGAATGGTCTCGCCCGCGAGCACCACACGGGTTTCGGGCTGGATGTGGGAGAGGTCCCAGAGATTGCTCATACGTTTCTCCACACGGCTGTCATCCCGGACCTGATCCGGGATCCATGCCGCGCGCGCAAATGCCGTTCGGGGGAGATGGATTGCGGAACAAGTCCGCAATGACACAAGAAAGTGGATTTGGCTTTGGAATACATCTTCTTCAACGCCAGGTCTTCTTTTTCTTCCAGCGGCGCTCGCTGCGCACGCCGTCTTCCTTCATGCCGAGGTAAAACTCCTTGATGTCTTCCTTCTCGCGCAGGCGGGCACAGGTGTCTTCCATCACGATGCGGCCGTTTTCCAGCACGTAGCCGTAGTCGGACGCGTTCAGGGCCATGTTGGCGTTTTGTTCGACCAGCAAAATCGTGGTGCCGCGTTCGCGGTTGATACGCACCACGATCTCGAAAATTTCCTTGGTGAGCTTGGGCGACAGGCCCAGGCTGGGTTCGTCGAGCAGGATCAGGTCGGGCGCGGCCATCAGCGCGCGCGAGATCGACAGCATCTGCTGCTGGCCGCCGGACAGCAGGCCGGCGTCCTGCAGCGCGCGTTCGCGCAGGATCGGAAAGTAGCCGTACACCGCTTCCATGTCCCTCACGACCCCGTCGCGGTCCTTGCGGGTGTAGGCGCCCATCAGCAGGTTGTCGCGCACGCTCAGCAGCGGGAACACCTCGCGGCCTTCCGGCACATGGCTCAGGCCCTGTTGCACGATGTAGGCCGGGTCCTGGGCGGTGATGTTGCCGCCCTTGAACTCGATCGAGCCCTTGCGCGGGTCGATGATGCCCGAGATGGTCTTGAGGATGGTGGTCTTGCCCGCGCCATTGGAGCCCAGCACGGTGGCGATTTCGCCGCGGCGCACCTGCAGGCTGACGCCGCGTATCGCCTTGATCGGCCCGTAGGAACTTTCGACGTTCAGCAGCCTGAGCACCGGCTGGTCGCTCACGGGAGGTGGTACCGCGCTCATCGGGTGACCTCCGCGCGGCCAGCCGCGGTATTCGCCGCGAAAACGGCCCGGCGGCTCATGAAGACACCCCTTCCCGGGCGAGCTTGACGGCCTGGTGCTGGCGGCGCAGCGAGGACACATCGTCGATGGAGCCGAGGTAGGCCTCGATCACGCCGGGGTCGTTCTGCACCTCGCGCGGTGTTCCCATGGCCAGCACCTCGCCCTGGTTCATGGCCAGCACGCGGTCTGAGACCTTGGAGACCAGGCTCATGTCGTGTTCCACCATCAGCACGGTGATGCCCAGTTCGTTCTTGATGTCCTGGATCCAGAAAGCCATGTCGTCGGTTTCCTCCACATTCAGTCCTGATGACGGCTCGTCAAGCAGCAGCAGTTTCGGTTCGGTGCACAGCGCACGCGCCAGCTCGACCACCTTGCGCACGCCGTAGGGCAGGCCGGCGACGTAGGAATCACGGTGATGCTGCAGGTCCAGGAAGTCGATGACCTGTTCGGCCTTTTCGCGCGCCTGCATCTCGGCTTCACGGGTTTTTTTGGTGAAGAAAATTTCACGCCACAGGCCGGTCTGCCGGTGCGTGTGCCGGCCGATCAGCAGGTTGTGCAGCACCGTGGCATGTTCAAACAGCTCGATGTTCTGGAAGGTGCGCGCGATGCCGAGCGCGGCGATCTTGTGCGGCGGCTGGTCAGTGAGTTTTTCGCCGAGGTAGTCGATCTCGCCGGTGGTCGGTGTGTAGATGCGGCTGATCAGGTTGAACACGGTCGTCTTGCCGGCGCCGTTGGGGCCGATCAGCGTGAACACCTCGCCCTGCTTGACATCGAAGCTGACATTGTTGACGGCCAGCACGCCGCCAAAACGGACACTGAGATTTTTGGCCGATAGCAGGATTTCGCTCATTATTTCAACCTGTCCGATTTCTGGAAAGACTTCTGCCGCTTGAACATGCCCTTGCGGTAAAACGGAAAGGTCTGCAGGTAGGTGCGGATCTTGAGCCAGCGGCCGTACAGGCCCAGCGGCTCGAACAGCACAATTGAAATCAGCACCACCCCGTACACCACGCCCTGCAGTCCGGGCGCCTGGCCGATGGCAGCAGGCAGGTAGTCCTTGACCAGCGCAATCGCCTGCGGCATCGAGATCAGGAAAATCGCGCCCAGAAAGGCGCCGTGCACCGAGCCGACGCCGCCGATCACGATCAGCAGCAGCAGTTCGATCGACTGCAGGATATTGAACTGGTCGGGCGAGATGAACTGCAGCTTGTGCGCATACAGCGCGCCGGCAATGCCGGCCAGCGCCGCCGACAGGGCAAACGACAGGGTTTTGTAGCGCGCCAGGTGGATGCCCATGCTTTGCGCCGAGATTTCCGAGTCACGGATGGCCACAAATGCGCGGCCGGTCGGCGAGCGCAACAGGTTGAGGATGGCCAGCGTGGCGCCGACCGCAAGGACCAGGCAGAGAAAATAGAACTCCTCGCCACTGTCCAGCTTCCAGCCGAACAGGTCGGGCGCCTTGATGTGGATGCCGGCATTGCCGCCGGTGACCTTTTCCCAGCGCGCAAACACCTCCTCGACGATGAAGCCGAAAGACAGCGTGGCCATGCCGAGGTAGATGCCCTTGACACGCAGCGCCGGCAGCCCGACCACCAGGCCCACAGCGGCTGACAGGCCGGCGGCGCAAGCCAGCGCCACCGGGAAGGGCACACCGGCGTTGGTCATCACCGCCTGCGTGTAGGCGCCGACACCGAGAAAAGCGGCGTGGCCCAGCGAGAACAGGCCGGTGAAGCCGGCCAGCAGCATCAGGCCGAGGCCGGCGATCGAGTAGATCAGGATGAAGGTCAGCTGCGCCAGCCAGTACTCGGCAAACAGCCAGGGCGCCGCCACCAGCAGCAGCATCAATGCGCCGTACCAGAACACATGGCCGCCGTGTTTGGCGAGATTGATGTCCTGCCCGTAATTTGTCTTGAAGATAAAGCGCATGGGGCTCAGACTTTCTTGCGGAGTTTTTCGCCAAACAAACCGCTGGGCTTGATCATCAACATCAGCAGAACCACCACATACGGCGCGATGTTCTTGTAGCCATCGTCGAAATAAAACCCCGCCAGCGATTCGACAATCCCGATGACCAGGCCGCCGACAATCGCGCCGGGCAGGCTGCCGAAACCCCCGACCACCGCCGCCGGAAAAGCCTTCAGCCCGATGAAGCCCATGTTGGCGTGCACAAAATTGAACGGCGCGAGCAGCAGGCCGGCGATGGCGGCGACCGCGGCGGCCAGGCCCCAGACCAGGCCGTTGAGGCGCTTGACCGGGATGCCCATGTAGTAGGCGGCGAGCTGGTTCTGCGAGGACGCCTGCATCGCGATGCCCAGCTTGCTGTACTTGAACAGCGCAAACAGCAGCAGGCACAACACCGCGGTGCTGCCGATCACCACCATGTGTTCAACATTGAGGACCAGCGCGCCGACGTTCCAGATCTGGTCCTTGTAAGGCACGGGCAGGACGTGGGTCTCGGTGCCTATGCCGGGAATCATGGTGATCAGGCCGCGCGCGGTGTAGCCCACGCCGATGGTCAGCATCACGATCGAAAACGCCGGTTGCCCGACGATGGGCCGTATCACCAGGCGCTCGAGCAACACGCCGAACAGCGCCATGCCGGCGATCGCGCTGGGCACCGCCAGCCAGTAAGGAAAACCCAGCATGGTCATGCAGGCCAGGCCACCGAAGGCGCCCAGCATCATCAGCTCGCCCTGTGCGAAGCTGACCGTTTCGGTGGCCTTGTAGATAAGCACGAAACCCAGGGCGATCAGACCGTAAACGCAGCCTTGCGCGATGCCGCTGATGATCAATTGCAATAACTGCACTTTTGCTCCACAATTAATTTTTACAAAGCAGCTGCTTGGTAAAAATAAGCGACAACCGGAAGGGATGGCAAGCGCGTTTTTTTCCGGGCTTGAACGTTGACGGAATGGATCATGGGCTGCATTCAATGAAAAAATCAATCCGGATTGGTGCCGGGCTGGGTTTCTACGGAGACGCCTGGGAGCCGGTGCTGGCAAGCATCGAAAAAGGCGGTGTCCAGTACATCGCCAGCGACCATCTGGCGGAGCTCACGCTGGCCATTCTTCAGAAGGATCTGCAACGCGACGTTTCCCTGGGCTACGCGAGGGACGTGGTGCCCATGCTGCTGTATTTGTGGCCGGCGATGGCGCAGCGGAAAGTACGCTTCATCTGCAACGCCGGCGGGCTCAATCCGGCCGGTGCGGCAGCCGCTGTGCGGGCCGCTTTTTCGGCCAGGGGATGGGCCGCACGCGTCGCCGTGGTGACAGGTGATGAGGTCCTGGCGCAGCTCGATGGGCTGGCGCCGGCACACATGTTCAACGGCGCCCCGTTTGATGCGGTGCGTCAGCGCATGGTGTTTGCCAACGCCTACCTGGGGGCGCGTCCCGTGGTCTCCGCCTTGCAGCAGGGGGCCGACATCGTGATCACCGGGCGTGTCGCCGATGCCGCGCTGTTCCTTGCGCCACTGGTGCATGCGTTCGACTGGAATCTCGGTGATGAACATCCGGCGTCGCAGGCCGAGCTGGACCGGCTGGCGCAGGGCCTGGCGGTCGGGCACCTGCTCGAATGTTCAGGACAGGGCAGCGGCGGCAACTTCGGCAGCCTGCAGGCCTGGAAGGACATCCCCGACCTGGCCCACATCGGTTACCCGATTGCCGAAGTCAGCGAGGACGGCAGCGCGCTCATCACCAAGGCGCCGGGCACCGGCGGGCGCATCAACTTCGACACGGTGCGCCAGCAGCTGCTGTATGAGGTGCACGACCCGCATGCCTATGTGTCGCCCGATGTGGTGCTGGACCTGTCGACGGTTCATCTCGAGGATCTGGGCCAGGACCGGGTGTCCCTGACGGGCGCCACCGGCCATCCGCGTCCGGCGCAACTCAAGGTGGTCGGCGGCTACCGCGATGGCTTCAAGGCCGAGGTGACCTGGGGCTTCAGCTGGCCGGATGCGCATGACAAGGCGCTGGCCGCGGTGGCGATGGTCAAGGCGCAACTGGCCGACAAGGCAGTGCCGCACGAAGCCCTTTTTGTCGAGTTCCCGGGCCTCAATTCAGCACACGGGACGCTGGCGCCGCTGCCGGATGCCGGGGCGCTGGCCGAACTGAACGAGGTCTGGGTGCGGCTGGTGCTGCGCACGCAGGATAAAAAAGCCGCCGACGGTTTTGGCCGGCTGTTTCCGTGGATGGCGCTGAGCGGTCCGGCCTACACCTGCGGGTTCCAGGGCCTGAACAACAGCAGCGAACTGCTGGGCATCTGGCCGGCGCGCATGGACCGCGAAGCGGTCGAGTCCCAGATCCGTGTGGAGCTGCTGCAGACATGAGGGCCGTGGTGCAAACAATCCGGCTCGCCGATCTGGCCCATGCGCGAAGCGGCGACAAGGCCGACTGGGTGGACTTCGGCCTGTTCGCCTGGAATGCGGCGGGCTACGCGGTGCTGGTGCGCGAGGTCACGGCGCAGCGGGTCGCAGAACACTTCGCGCCCTGGCTGCCGGGCCAGGTCGATTGCTGGTGCCTGCCCAACATCCTGTCCATCAAGCTGGTGCTGCACGACGCGCTGCAGGGCGGCGGGGCGCGCAACCTGCGCCTGGACAATCTCGGCAAATCCATGGCGGCGGCTCTGCTGCGCATGGAAATCAACGTGAGCGCCGACGAACTCGCCGCCTGCCGGGCGGCGCCGCGTGTCGGCTGGTGGGGAGACTGAGAACTTGCCCTTCAATAATTAAGGCTCGCGCAAATGGATTTTCGGGATGGGATGCAAGGCGGAAAATCCAAGGCAAGGCTGGTGGCCTTGCCTGATTTTTTAACGCCGCAGACCGCCCGAAAATCCGCTTGCCCTCCGGGTTGGGCCGAAACCGGGCGATTTGCCCACCAAATCCCTTGCATGGGCGCCGGCCCATGCTGCGTGATGTTGGCGAGCAACTCATCCCGATTGCGGCCCAACGCGACCCTCAATTATTGAAGGACAAGTTCTAACATGACGGTGCATATTGAAAAAGACGGCGAGATCACGCTGATCACGCTGGACCGCCCCGAGGTGCGCAATGCGGTGGACAGCGGGCATGCGCGTGAACTCCATGAGGCTTTTCTGGCCTTCGATAACGATGACAGCGCCAAAGTCGCGGTGTTCCACGGCGCGCACGGGCATTTTTGCGCCGGCTGGGACCTGCAGTCCGGCGCGAAGCTGCTGCGCGAGGCCCAGGGCGGCGATGCGCCCGTGTTTGCAGATCTCGATTTCGAAGCAGAGGACATGCAGGCGCTGGGCCCCATGGGCCCGTCGCGCCTGCTGCTGTCCAAGCCGGTGATTGCCGCCGTCAGCGGCGCGGCCGTGGCCGGTGGCATGGAGCTGGCGCTGTGGTGCGACATGCGGGTGATGGAAGAGGACGCGTATTTCGGCGTGTATTGCCGCCGCTTCGGCGTGCCGCTGATCGACGGCGGCACGGTGCGGCTGCCGCGCCTGATCGGTCTGGGCCATGCGATGGACCTGATCCTGACCGGCCGCAAGGTGGAGGCGGCCGAAGCGCTGCAAATGGGTCTGTGCAACCGGGTGGTGCCGCGCGGCACGGCGCGCGAGGCGGCGCTGGCGCTGGCGCGCCAGCTCGCGGCCTTTCCGCAAAAAACCATGCGGGCCGACCGCCAGAGCGCCTATGCGCAGTGGGACCTGCCCTTGCCGCAGGCGCTCAGGCAGGAGTGGGAGCGCGGCCGGGACTGTCTGGGCGAAGGCCTGCAGGGCGCTGCGCGGTTTGCCGGCGGGCAGGGCCGCCACGGCCGGTTTTGAGCGCCGAATAGGGCTCCAGCCCATGTCGGACATGGGCCTGAAGCTATAAAAATAATAGCAATTATTGGGGGCGTGGCAGTGAAGACGGCGGCACCGGCCGCGGCTGGCCGGCGTCGTCGATCGCCACATAGGTCACGCTGGCCTCGGTCACCTTGATGTAGCGCCCCTGCGAGCGGAAGCGCTCCGCATAGACCTCGACCTTGACGGTCATCGAGGTGCGGCCGATACGCGTGAGTTCCGAATAAAAGGACAGGATGTCACCGACACGCACCGGCTGCTTGAAGATGAACTCGTTGACCGCCACCGTGGCCATGCGGCCTTCGGCGTAACGCGCGGGGATCACCGAACCGGCCAGGTCGACCTGGGCCATGACCCAGCCGCCGAAGATGTCGCCGTTGGCATTACAGTCCGCCGGCATCGGGATGACCTTGAGCACCAGCTCCTTGTCCAGCGGCAGCTTGACGCTCAGGGGGTCATGGGGAAGGCTGGATTCGGTGGACATAGGCACAATCGGTGGTGGAAAATTAAAACAACAGGACAATTGTCTCCGATGCGCTCCCATGCCACCACCGCCGAAGCGCCCGCAGCGCCCGGCACCGCCCCACCGCCCGACATCAACCGCTCAGACTGGGCCACGCTCAAGCGCCTGTTTCCCTACCTCTGGGACTACAAATGGCGGGTGCTGGCGGCGCTGAGTTTCATGGTCGGCGCCAAGGTCGCCAACGTCGGCGTGCCGCTGCTGCTGAAAAACCTGGTCGATGCGATGAGCTTCAAGCCTGGCGACGTCCAGGTCGTGCTCGTCGTTCCTGCCGCGTTGCTGGTCGGTTACGGCCTGCTCAGGCTGTCGACCTCGCTGTTCACCGAGCTGCGTGAGCTGGTGTTTGCCAAGGCCACCGAAGGCGCGGCGCGGCGCATCTCGCTGGAGGTGTTCCGGCACCTGCACGCGCTGAGCCTGCGCTTTCACCTGGAGCGCCAGACCGGCGGCATGACACGCGACATCGAGCGCGGCACGCGCGGCGTGCATTCGCTGATCTCGTACTCGCTGTACAGCATCATCCCGACGCTGATCGAGGTGGCGCTGGTGCTGACGCTGCTGGCGGTCAAGTTCGACGTCTGGTTCGCCGGCATCACCATCATCGCGCTGGTGGTCTACATCACCTTCACCGTGACGGTGACCGAGTGGCGCACCCAGTTCCGCAAGGAGATGAACGAGCTGGACTCCTCGGCGCACAGCCGCGCGATCGACTCGCTGCTCAACTATGAAACCGTCAAGTACTTCAACAACGAAGAGTTCGAGGCGCAGCGTTACGATGAAAACCTCAGGCGTTACCGCCGCGCCGCCGTCAAGAGCCAGACCACGCTGAGCCTGCTCAACACCGGCCAGCAGCTGATCATTGCGACCGGCCTGGTGGCCATGCTCTGGCGCGCGACCCAGGGCGTGGTCGATGGCCGCATGACGCTGGGCGACCTGGTGATGGTCAATGCCTTCATGATCCAGCTCTACATCCCGCTCGGTTTCCTCGGCGTGCTCTACCGCGAGATCAAGCAAAGCCTGACCGACCTGTCCAAGATGTTCAACCTGATGGAAAAGGAGCGCGAGATCGCCGACCAGCCCGGGGCGCAAGCGCTGGTCCTGCAGGCCTCGCCGGAAGTGCGGTTTGAAAACGTCAGCTTCGCCTACGAGGCCTCGCGACCCATCCTGCACCACATCAGCTTCGAGATCCCGCCGGGCAAGACGGTGGCGGTGGTCGGTTCGTCGGGCGCCGGCAAGTCCACGCTGGCGCGCCTGCTGTTCCGCTTTTATGACGTCGGCCTTCCGGGCAGCCCTTCGGTGGCAGGGGGCCGCATCACCATCGCCGGCCAGGACATTCGCGAGGTGACGCAGTCCAGCCTGCGCCAGGCCATCGGCATCGTGCCGCAGGACACCGTGCTGTTCAACGACACGGTCGAGTACAACATTGCCTACGGCCAGCCCGGCGCCAGCCGCGCCCAGGTCGAAGAGGCGGCGCGCGCCGCGCGCATCCACGACTTCATTTCTTCGACGCCGGCTGGCTACGCCACCATGGTTGGCGAACGCGGCCTGAAACTGTCCGGCGGCGAGAAACAGCGTGTGGCGATCGCGCGCACGCTGCTGAAGAACCCGCCGATCATGATTTTTGACGAAGCCACGTCGGCGCTGGATTCGGCCAACGAACGCGCGATCCAGGCCGAGTTGCGCAGCATCGCCGAAAACAAGACCACGCTGGTGGTGGCCCACCGCCTGTCCACCGTGGTGGACGCGCATGAAATCCTGGTGATGGAAGCCGGCCGGATCATCGAGCGCGGCACCCACGCGGCACTGCTGGGCCAGGGCGGGCGTTATGCGGCGATGTGGGCACTCCAGCAGAGTTCCGAATAGTTCCGGCGTTTTTGGCCGTCAGCCCATGGGGAACATGGGGTGATAGCTATTAAATCGATAGCGTCGAAGGCCTGGAGCGGGGCTGGGCCAGCCGCGCATGAGGGATTCCCGTAGATACAAGCGCGCTGCGCACTCGCATAATAAAAAGCATGGAAACCAAATGGCTGGAAGATTTTGTCAGTCTCGCTGAAACGCGCAGTTTCAGCCGTTCGGCGACGCTGCGCCATGTGACGCAGCCGGCGTTCTCGCGGCGCATCCAGGCGCTCGAAGCCTGGGCCGGCACCGACCTGGTGGACCGCAGTTCCTACCCGACCCGCCTGACACCGGCCGGTGAAACCCTGTACAGCCAGTCGCTGGAAATGCTGCAGGGCCTGCAATCGACGCGTGCCATGCTGCGCGGCCACAACTCGGCCGGCCAGGACGTGATCGAGTTCGCCGTGCCGCACTCGCTGGCCTTCACCTTTTTCCCGGCCTGGGTCAGCAGCCTGCGCGAGAAGTTCGGTCCCATCAAGAGCCGCCTGATTGCCCTGAATGTGCATGACGCGGTGTTGCGCCTGGTCGAGGGCAGCTGCGATTTGCTGATTGCCTACCACCACGACTCGCAGCCTTTCCAGCTCGACGCCGACCGCTACGAAATGATCAGCCTGGGCCAGGAGGTGCTGGCGCCTTTTGTGAAAGCCGATGCCGACGGCGCGCCGCTGTACCGCCTGCCGGGACGTGCCGGCCAGCCGCTGCCCTACCTCGGTTATGCGCCCGGCGCCTACCTGGGCCGCGTGGTGGACCTGATCCTCAAGCAGTCCAGCACCGCCATCCACCTGGACCGGGTTTATGAAACCGACATGGCCGAAGGCCTGAAGGCGATGGCGCTGGAAGGCCACGGCATTGCCTTTTTGCCCTTCAGCGCGGTCAAGAAGGAGCTGCGCGTGAAAAAGCTGGTCAGCGCCGGCGCGGGGCTGGAGATGACCATGGATTTGCGCGTTTACCGCGAGCGGCCGACCACCCGGGCCGCCGCCAAAAACCCGGCGCAGGCGCTGTGGAACTACCTCGAGAGCCAGGCGGCGCCGAAACCGCCGGGAAAACCGCGTCTCGGTGGCGCCTAGGTAGCAACCCTGAGTCGTTATAAATTAAATGCATGAAGCTGCGAGTTATCGGCATTGGCTTTTGGCGGCGCGCAAATTTACAGTCCGGGACGTTCTGCGATGCTGACGGCGTGTGCAAAGGGTGAGGGTGCCGTGAAGGCGCCCGGCGCCGGTTGGCACAAAGACTGCTTAGTGGAATACACCTGCCTGTAGGCGCCATTTACGTGCGCACTGTATTGGGGATTGCTTCTTGTTTTATTCGCCGATTGCCAACCCTCCGGAGCTCTGGTTCCGGGTCGATATCCTCGCAGGTCATGCCGGGCTTTATGTCCGCGATTCCAGCGTGGGCGCGGCCCCGGCGGCAGTCGGACGAAAGAAACCAGCCAGCAAACCGGCAACCTGTCCCATTTTCAGGCTGGGGTAAACCTTGGGGGTCGCCCCGGGAGCCGCTCCTTAGAATGGTGCATCATTTCAATTTATCAAAGGAAATTTATGAAGCTCAAACTCGCCGCACTGGCAATTGCCGTACTGTCCACCTCCGGCGTTTTTGCCCAGGCCACCGATACGCTGGCCAAAGTCAAGGCCTCCGGCGTGATCACCATGGGTGTTCGCGACTCGTCGGGCGCCCTGTCCTACACCCTGGGTGACGGCAAGTACGCTGGTTACCACGTCGAGATCTGCCAGCGCGTGATCGCCGACGTCGAAAAAGCCGTGGGCCGCAAGCTGGAAGTCAAATACCTGCCTGTGACCTCGCAAAACCGCATTCCGCTGGTGCAAAACGGCACGGTGGACATCGAGTGCGGCTCGACCACCAACAACGCCACGCGCCTGAAAGACGTGTCTTTCCTGCCCACCACCTTTGTGGAAGAAGTGCGTATTGCCGTGAAAGCCAACTCCGGCATCACCTCGATCGCCCAGCTCAACGGCAAAAACGTGGCCACCACCACCGGCACGACCTCGGTGCAGACCCTGCGCAAGAACGAACGCGCCGGCGGCATCGACTTCAAGGAAATCTTCGGCAAGGACCACTCCGACAGCTTCCTGCTGCTCGAGTCCGGCCGTGCTGACGCCTTCGTGATGGACGGTGCGATCCTGGCCGGCAACATCGCCACCTCCAAGAACCCGGCTGATTTCAAGATCGTCGGTGAAGTGCTGAGCGTCGAGCCCATCGCCATCATGATCCGCAAGGACGATGCCGCACTGAAGAAAATCGGCACCGACACCATCACCGGCATGATCAAGTCCGGCGACATGGCCAAGGTCTGGGACAAGTGGTTCATGCAGCCCATCCCGCCGAAGAACAGCCGTGTCGGCCTGCCTGTCAGCGA
>PNNC01000222.1 GCA_013824015.1 Polaromonas sp. | reverse complement strand
TGTCGACAAGGCCAAGTTCGTCGCAGCCCTGGCGCCGGTGAACGCCGAGTTCGAGAAGCAGTTCGGCAAGCCGAACATCGACAAGATCCGCGCCGTCAAATAGCCGACCAGCCCCCTTTTGCTACTCTTTTTGTAGCTTGACACGCCCGCAGCCAGACGGCTTTGCGGGCGTTTTCCTTGCAGACCGGTAAGCCCATGAAGAACACCTTCCTCAAACTCGAACGCTGGACCACGGGCTTTGCCACGCTGGTGGCCTGCCTGATGCTGGCGATCGCCTCGACGCTCGGCATGTTCCAGATCGTCACCCGCTTTGTGCTCGAGCAACCGGCCGAGTGGACCGAGATCCTGATCCGCCTGTCCCTGATCTGGATGGTGTTCATGGGCATTCCGGCCGCCTTCCGGCAGGGCGCCATGATCAGTGTTGATGTGCTCTATCGCTGGAGCCCGGTCAAGATCAAACGCGTGCTGGACTGGGTGGTCTGCCTGGCCGCCCTGCTGCTGATCGCCATCATCATCTGGTGGGGCTGGGACTATGCGCTGCGCGGCCGGGTGCAGTCGATGGCCGGACTGGAATCGATTTCGATGTTCTGGGGTTATGTGGCCATGCCGATTGGCGCCATGTTCTGTGTGATCGGCATCATCGGCAACCTGATCGACCCACAGCGCCATGAACTGGAGACAGCGCAATGAGCGCCGTGATGTTGACGACCATGATCGTCTGTTTTGCACTGACGATCTCGGTCGCGGTGTCCATCGGCCTGGCCGCCGTCTTCGGCATCCAGGCCTCCAACGCCCACATGCTGATCTCCGTCAAGGAGATGTTCAACGCCATCAACAAGTTTCCGCTGGCGGCCATTCCGTTTTTCATCCTCGCCGGCAACCTGATGGAAACCGGCGGCATCTCGCGCCGGCTGGTCGAGTTTGCAAAAAGCATTGTTGGCGGCGTGCAGGGCGGCCTGCCCATGACCTGTGTGCTGACCTGCATGATTTTCGCGGCGGTGTCGGGGTCTTCAGTCGCCACCACCTTCGCGGTCGGCGCCATCCTGATTCCGGCTTTGGTCAAACACGGCTATCCGAAAAGTTATGCGGCGGCGCTGCAGGCGACCAGCGCCGAGCTGGGGGTGATCATTCCGCCCTCGATCCCGATGATTCTGTACGGCGTGAGTGCCGAAGTCTCGATTGGCGAGCTGTTCATCGCCGGCATTGGTCCGGGCATCCTGATCAGCGTCGCGCTGATGATTTTTGTGTACATCTACTGCCGCATCAAGGGCTGGGGCAAAAACGACGGCGATGGCCGGCTCGGTTTCTTCAAGGCCACCTGGCAGGCCGGCTGGGCGCTGCTGATGCCGGTCATCATCCTGGGCGGCATCTACGGCGGCATCTTCACGCCGACCGAAGCCGCCGCGGTGGCCGTGTTTTATGCGCTGGTCGTCGGTGTGGTGATCTACCGCGAGATCAGCATCGCCAGCCTGATCGTGGTGCTGCGCAAATCGGTGATCTCCAGCGCGGTCATCATGTTCATCATTGCCAACGCCGGGCTGTTCGCCTTCCTGATCACGCGTGCCGGTGTGCCGGATGCGATCGGGCGTTACCTCGAAGCCGTGCTGCAATCACCGGCCCTGTTCCTGCTGGGCGTCAACGCCGCGCTGTTCCTGATCGGCATGTTCATCGAAACCAGCGCCGCCATCATCGTGCTGGCGCCGATTCTGGCGCCGGTGGCCATGCATTTCGGCATCGACCCGGTGCATTTCGGCATGGTCATGGTGGTCAATCTGGCGCTGGGCATGATCACGCCGCCCTTCGGCGTGAACCTGTTTGCCGCGTGCACGGTGGCGCGAATATCGCTGGACCAGATCATCCGGCATCTGCTCCCTTTCGTGCTCGTCATCATTGCCTGCCTGATGCTGATCACCTACTTGCCGGCGATCTCGCTGACCCTGCGCGATCTGGTGTACGCCCGCTAGCCCACCTCGCTTGGGCCGGGCCGGCGGCTGGCCGACCGCAGTTCATGCCTGTGTCATATTGTGTCTGCATGATGGCGGCTTTACCGTTCAGGACGCCCCATGCAGCTCCACAAGACAGACCGCGCCCGGGCCGAGCTCAAATCGGGCACACGCACGCTCGGCCAGCGCGAACGCACCCTGCTGCTGCTGGCCGATGGCAGCAAGTCCGTGCAGGACTTCCGGCCGCTGTTCAACGGCGATGGTGAGGAAATCGCGCTGCGCCTGATGCGCGACGGTTTTCTGCAGGCCCAGCCCGGCAAGGCAGCGCAAGCCATCCGTCCCCCGGCGGTGACGGCGGACAAAGCCCAGCCCGCCCGGCCTGACCGACCATCCCTTGCGCAGGACAATCCGCCCTCACAAGCACCGGCGCGAGTGTCGGCCGACCAGTTTGAAGGCAAACGCTCGCTGGCCACCACCCGCATGTTCCTTTTTGACATCTGTGAACGCATGTTTTCCAGGAAGAATCCGGAGCTGGCCGCGATTTTCCGCGACGCCCTGCGCGACGCCCGGGATCGCGACACCATGCTGGCCACCTCCCGCCGCATGATCGAGGAAATCGAGAAAGTCACCGGGTCCGAACGGGCCGACTCCATCAGCGAGCGTATCGCCATGCTGCTGCCCGCCGAGCAGGAAGCCTGAGACCGGCTTCAGCTACACTTGACGCGTCAGGAGAGAGTTTTCCCCGCGAAAACCGCCGAAGGCGCATGAGGCACCCCAATGGTGTTCTGAACGCTCAGGCAAAAGGACTGGCAACCGCCCGCTGGTGCCTTGCGCCGGTCGGCGTTCCCTACTGGAGAGAGGCGGCCTCGCAGGCCGTCCACCGAAGGAGCAAGCCCGCATCGCCGGGTGAATCTCTCAGGTAAACCGGACAGCAGGGGCAAGCCATGGTTTGATGCCATGTTGTCTATTTGCCCCCGGAGAACGCCCGTGTCCACCACAGCCGCCGAACTGCACACCACACCGCTGCATGCCCTGCACCTGGAACTGGGCGCCCGCATGGTCCCGTTTGCGGGTTATTCGATGCCCGTCCAGTACCCGGCCGGCCTGATGGCCGAACACCAACACACCCGCACGGCGGCTGGCCTGTTCGATGTTTCCCACATGGGTCAGTTGCGCCTGGTCGGTCCTGACGCCGCGGCCGCGTTCGAAACCCTGATCCCGGTCGATGTGATCGGCCTGGCCGCCGGCAAGCAGCGCTACGGCCTGCTGCTCAATGAGGACGGCGGCATCATCGACGACCTGATGTTCTTCAACCGCGACTACCAGAACGGGGGCGATATTTTCGTCATCGTCAACGGCGCCTGCAAGGCCGGCGACATCGCCCACATCCAGGCCAAAATCGGCAGCCGCTGCGAGGTGATTCCGATGCCCGAGATGGCGCTGCTGGCGCTGCAGGGCCCGCAGGCCGTGACAGCCCTGTCCCGCCTGGCGCCCGGCGTTGAACAGCTGGTGTTCATGACCGGCGGACGCTTCAGCGTCGCCGGCTGCGACTGCTTCCTCACGCGCAGCGGCTACACCGGCGAAGACGGTTTTGAAATTTCCGTGCCGGCGGCGCAGGCCGATACGCTGGCCCGCGCCCTGCTCGCCCAGCCCGAAGTCAAACCGGTCGGCCTGGGCGCGCGCAACTCGCTGCGGCTGGAGGCGGGCCTGTGCCTCTACGGCAATGACCTGGACATCAGCACCACCCCGGTCGAGGCCAGCCTGAACTGGGCGATCCAGAAGGTGCGCCGCACGGGCGGCGAACGTGCCGGCGGCTTTCCGGGCGCGGACAAGGTGCTGGCGCAACTGGAGACACCCGCCACCCTGGCCCGAAAACGTGTCGGCCTGGTCGCGCTCGAGCGGGTGCCGGTGCGTGAACACACCGAACTGCACAATGGCGAGGGCAGGCGTATCGGTGAAGTCACCAGCGGCCTGCTGGCCCCGACGATAGACAAACCCGTGGCCATGGCCTATGTCACACCCGCCTTTGCCGCCATCGGCACACGGGTCAATGCCATGGTGCGCGGCAAGGCCGTGCCCATGGAAGTTTGCGCCATGCCTTTTGTTCCCGCCCGCTATTTCCGCGGCTGAAATTTTCATCTCTCAACTTTATTCAACGGAGAAGACCATGCTGAAGTACACCGAAGACCACGAATGGATCAAGCTCGACGGCGACATTGCCACCGTCGGCATCACCACCCATGCGCAGGATGCGCTCGGTGACGTGGTGTTTGTGGACCTGCCCGCCGTCGGCAGCAGCTTTGCGCAGAAAGAAGTCGCCGGCGTGGTCGAGTCGGTCAAGGCGGCGGCCGACGTCTTCATGCCGATCAGCGGCGAAGTGACCGAAGTCAACGAAGCCCTGCGCGACGACCCCTCGCTGGCCAACAGCGATCCGCTGGGCGCCGGCTGGTTCTTCAAGGTCAGGTTGTCGGACAAGTCGCAGCTTGATGCGCTGCTGGATGAAGCCGCATACACCAGCTTTGCTGCCAACGCATAAACACTCTCTTCACCCCCGTTCCGGCTGAGCCGGTCGAAGCCATGCCGCACCGCACTGCGGCCCTTCGACAAGCCCAGGGCGAACGAACTCTGGAATCGCCTCCATGTTGATGCCATCCGCCAAGCCGCTCGGCGAGCTTGAAAACCCCGCTGAATTTATCGCCCGCCACATCGGCATTGATGCCGCCGACGAAACCCACATGCTGGGCGTGGTGGGCGCCAGCTCGCGTCGCGCGCTGATAGCCGGCATTGTGCCGCGCGCCATCGCGCGCAGCAGCGCGATGGCGATTCCGCCGCCGGTCAGCGAAGCGGCCGCCCTCAAGCAACTCAAGGCCATGGCGGCCAAGAACCAGGTCTTCAAGAGTTTCATTGGCCAGGGCTACTACGGCACGCTGACGCCCGGCGTGATCCTGCGCAACATCCTCGAAAACCCCGCCTGGTACACCGCCTACACGCCCTACCAGGCCGAGATTTCGCAGGGCCGCATGGAAGCGCTGATCAACTTCCAGACCATGGTGTGTGACCTGACCGGCATGCCGATTGCCAACGCCTCGATGCTCGATGAGGCCACGGCCGCCGCCGAAGCCATGACGCTGGCCAAACGCAGCGTCAAAAGCAAAAGCCATGTTTTCCTGGTGGCCGGCGACTGTCACCCGCAAACCATTGAAGTGATCCAGACCCGCGCCAAACCACTGGGCATCACGGTCCGGCTCAGCACCGCCTCGACCACGCTGCCGATGCTGATGGCCGAAGGCGACTACTTCGGCGTGCTGGCGCAGTACCCGGCCACCACCGGCAGCATCCACGACCTGCGGCCGCTGGCCGGCCAGGCGCATGTGGACGGCGCCGCGCTGTGTGTGGCCGCCGACCTGCTGGCGCTGACGCTGCTCACGCCGCCGGGCGAGTGGGATGCCGACATCGTGCTGGGCAGCAGCCAGCGGTTCGGCATGCCCATGGGCAACGGCGGCCCGCATGCGGCCTACCTGGCCTGCCGCGACGAGTTCAAGCGTTCGCTGCCCGGGCGCCTGGTCGGCGTCAGTGTCGACAGCCACGGCCACCCGACCTATCGCCTCGCACTGCAGACACGTGAGCAGCACATACGCCGCGAGAAAGCCACCTCCAACATCTGCACTGCCCAGGTGCTGCCCGCCGTGATTGCCAGCATGTACGCGGTGTACCACGGCCCACGGGGTCTCAAGCGCATCGCGGAGCGCGTGGCGACCTACACCGCCATTTTTGTGCAGGGCCTGAAGACACTGGGCTACGAGATCACCAACACCGGCGCCTTCGATTCGGTCACCATCAAGACCGGAGACGCTACCAATTTGATAGCTGCCCGCGCCCGCCAGGCAGGGGCCAACCTGCGTTTTCGCCTGAACAATCACCTGGGCGTCTCGCTCGACGAAACCACCACGCGCAAGGACATCGAGCTGCTCTGGTCCTTCTTCGCCCAGCCCGGCCAGACCGTGCCGGTGGTCAGCGCCTTCGAAAAAGGCGTCGAATCGCTGATCCCTGAAGACCTGCGCCGCAGCAGCGACTTTCTGACGCACCCGGTGTTCAACACCCACCACAGCGAAACCGGCATGTTGCGCTACATCCGCATGCTCAGCGACAAGGACCTGGCGCTGGACCGCAGCATGATCCCGCTGGGCAGTTGCACGATGAAACTCAACGCCACCAGCGAGATGATCCCCATCACCTGGCCCGAGTTTGCCAACATCCACCCGTTTGCGCCGCAGGAGCAGTTGCAGGGTTATGCCGAACTCGACCGGCAATTGCGCGACTGGTTGTGCCAGGCCACCGGGTACGCCGGCATCAGCCTGCAGCCCAATGCCGGCTCCCAGGGCGAATACGCCGGCCTGCTGGTGATCAAGGCCTGGCTGGACGCCAATGGCCAGGGCCACCGCAACATCTGCCTGATTCCCTCGTCGGCGCACGGTACCAACCCGGCCAGCGCACAGATGGCCGGCATGACGGTGGTGGTGACCGCCTGCGATGCGCAGGGCAACGTCGACATGGCCGACCTCAAAGCCAAGTGTGAACAGCACAGCGACAAGCTGGCCTGCGTGATGATCACCTACCCCAGCACGCATGGCGTGTTCGAGGCCCAGGTCAAGGAGCTGTGCGCGCTGGTGCACAGCCACGGCGGCCGTGTTTATGTCGACGGCGCCAACATGAATGCGCTGGTCGGTGTGGCCGCGCCCGGCGAGTTCGGCGGCGACGTCAGCCACCTGAACCTGCACAAAACCTTCTGCATCCCGCACGGCGGCGGCGGCCCCGGTGTCGGCCCGGTGTGTGTGGTGGCCGATCTGGTGCCGTATTTACCCGGCCATGCCACGGCGGGCTTGCCGGTCAACGGCGTAGGAGCGATCTCTGCTGCACCTTTGGGCAATGCAGCCGTGTTGCCGATCAGCTGGATGTACTGCCGCATGATGGGCCCCGAGGGCCTGCAGCAGGCCACCGAAGTTGCCATCCTGAGCGCCAACTACATCAGCGCGCGGCTCAAGGACCACTACCCGACCCTGTACGCGAGTGCCAACGGCCACGTCGCGCATGAATGTATCCTGGACCTGCGTCCGCTGAAGGACAGCAGCGGTGTCAGCGCCGAGGACGTCGCCAAACGCCTGATGGACTATGGCTTTCACGCGCCGACGCTGAGCTTCCCGGTGCCCGGCACGCTGATGGTCGAACCCACCGAAAGTGAAACCCTGGCCGAGCTGGACCGCTTCATCGACGCGATGATTGCCATCCGCGAAGAGATCCGCAAGGTCGAAGCCGGCGACTGGCCGCAGGACAACAATCCCCTGAAACATGCGCCGCACACCGCCGCCAGCCTGCTGGGCGCCGACTGGGACCGCCCCTATTCGCGCGAAACCGGCGCCTTCCCGCTGGCCACCCTCAAGCAGGTCAAGTACTGGCCGCCGGTGGGCCGTGTGGACAACGTCTACGGTGACCGCAACCTGTTCTGCAGCTGCGTGCCGGTCAGCGACTACGCGGCCTCTTGAAAACTGGAGGATCCCCCTCCCCGTTCGGGCTGAGCGTGTCGAAGCCCTTCGACAGGCTCAGGGCGAACGGTTTTTAGTACCAGCGCGGCGATCGAAACCAGGCACCCATGGACTCACAAACACTGATCATCATCGCCGGCGCCGCGACCGCCGGTTTTGTACAAGGCCTGTCGGGCTTTGCCTTCGGCATGGTGTCCATGTCCTTCTGGGCCTGGACCATCGACCCGCGACTGGCCGCTGCCATGGCGGTGTTCGGCTCGCTGACCGGCCAGATCATTGCCGCCGTCACGGTGCGGCGCGGCTTTGATATCCGCAAACTCGCACCTTTTGTGGTCGGCGGCCTGCTCGGCCTGCCGCTGGGTCTGCTGCTGCTGCCGCAGCTGGACGTGCTGATGTTCAAGGCGCTGCTCGGCAGCCTGCTGGTGATCGCCTGCCCGGCGATGATGTTTGCCGCGCAGTTGCCGCGCATCACCCGCGGTGGGCGTATCGCCGATGGTTTTGTCGGCGCAGGCGGCGGCTTCATGGGCGCCTTCGGCGGATTCACCGGCGTCGTGCCGACCCTGTGGTGCACGCTGCGCGGCATGAACAAGGACAGCCAGCGCGCCATCATCCAGAACTTCAACCTCGCGCTGCTGGCCGTCACCTTCGCGAGCTACGTCGCGACAGGTGTGATCACCACCGCCACCCTGCCTTACTTCGCCATCGTGGCGCCAGCCATGCTGATCCCCTCGCTGCTGGGCGCGCGCCTGTACATCGGCATCAGCGAAGCGACTTTTCGACGCGTGGTGCTGGGCCTGCTGACGGCGACCGGGCTGGCGCTGCTGGTGGCGTCGGTGCCGGGTCTGTTGCGGCGGCTGGGCTGATTACGGCGCCAAGGGGTGCCTCATCCAATCGCAGGATGGACGACGCTCACTGCGCCACCTAAAATCTTGAGAAGCATCCCACCGCGAATTCACGGTGCGGACAGTCGCAAGTTCCCATGACCCACAAGACATATTTACAGGAGATCGTTTTGCTCAAGAAATCACTGCTCTCAAGTTCGGTTTTTGTAGCAACCCTGCTGGCAGGGTGTGCGGCACCACAGAAATCTGATTGGGTCAAAGAGGGGGTGAGCAAAGATGGCAAGGAAACCGCGCTCTCTGAATGCAGCTATCAAATCAGGTTGAACAAGACTTCAGCAATGGACGTCAAGGAGTTGACTAACCTGTGCATGCGCGGCAAGGGCTTTCGCATGAAACCGGTTGCCTGATCTGCGACCAGACTGCCCACGCCCAAGCTGGATTTCTGACCTCGAGCTTTTGAGTAGGCGCATGAACACCTACCTCACTCATCGACCCTTTTGCTGATCTCCTTCAGCCACCCCATCGCCTCCACCAGTTCTTCCTCAATGATCTCGTGCGCACTCGGGTACTCGGCGTAGCTCATTGCAACCGGCAGCGTCTTCACGAGGTCGCGGATTTGATGCGCTGCCGCCAGCGGAATCACGTTGTCCTGCGTGCCGTGGCTGAGCCACAGCAGCTTGCCTTGCAGTTCCTCAGACGGGACCATCAGTGGAACGACCTGCGGCAGCAGGCGGCTGTGCATCACCATCGCGGCCTGCACCAGCGCCGGCTGGGTCAGCAGCAGCGACAGCGCCATGATGCCGCCCTGGCTGAAGCCGCCGGCCACGATGCGTTCGGCCGGCACCTTGAACTGGCGAGACGCTGCGGCCAGGGTTTGCGCAACAAGCTGCCGGCTGGCGGCTTCCTGCGCTTCGTCGATCCGGCGTTCACCCTTCGCATCGACGCTGAACTCGAACCAGCCATAGGCCGACGGGCCCATCACGTACGGTGCGCGCAGGCTGAGCACATGAAAGTTGGCCGGCACATACGGCGCCAGCCCGAACAGATCCTGCTCGTTGCTGCCGACGCCATGCATCAGCACCAGCAGCCAGGGGTCGGTGACCGAGGGGGCGGCGGGACGGTGCAGGAAAGACAGGGAAGGCTCGGCCATGCAAAACTCCATTTTCATTGCTTGGGTTCATTATCGACAGCTTGCACGACGGCGCCATGACTGCTCCTGATTTGATAGCTGAAACTATCCACGGGACAGGGGCCAGAGGCCAAAATGATTCTTGACATCGGGGAGCGGGCCAGCGCTGCCCGGCGCGGGGCGCCGACACCCGTGGCGGGAAGCTGGCCCGGATCATGCGAGACTAGCGCCGCCCCTCCACGCCATCCTGCCGCATGAAAGTCCCCACCCCGCCCGACCGCCACACCCTGTTCGACGACGTCCAGGGTATCTTCACCGGCACGCTGTTTGTCTCGCTGGCGCTGGTGATCTTCAACCAGGCCGGCTTGCTGACCGGCGGTACCGCGGGTATCGCCTTTGTGCTGCATTACGCGACCGGCATCAGTTTCGGCACGCTGTTCTTTCTGGTCAACCTGCCGTTTTACTGGTTCTCCTGGCGGCAGATGGGGCGCGAGTTCACGATCAAGACCTTTCTGGCCATCGGCCTGCTGTCACTGCTGACCGAGTGGTCGCCCAGCGTGTTCGACATCGCGGCCATCCATCCGCTGTATGCGGCGCTGGTCGGCGGGCTGCTGCTGGGCACCGGCTGCCTGTTTCTGGCGCGGCACCGGGCCAGCCTGGGCGGCGCGACCATCGTCACGCTTTACCTGCAGGAAAAACGCGGTCTGCGCGCGGGCAAGATGCAGATGGCGATCGACTCGGTGGTGGTGCTGCTGGCGCTGTTTGTGGTGCCGCCGGACCGGGTCGCCTGGTCGGTGATGGCGGCGGTCCTGATGAGCCTGTTTTTGTGGGTCAACCACAAGCCGGGGCGCTACACGGTGACTTGAGAAAACTGCCGCAGTCACCGTGAGACAGGCGCTGCGGCTTCGACAGGCTCAGCCCGAACGGCAGCGGATGCGGTCTTGCCAAATTTCAGTCGCCGCCGCCGACTTTGCCGCGCGAACTCTTGATCTCCGAGCGCTGGCTCTTGCCGGCCAGGCGCCGCTGCTTCGAACCATAAGTCGGCTTGGTGGCGCGCCTGGCCTTTTGCGGCACCGACACGCTGTCGATGACTTCCTGCAGCCGCGCCAGTGCGTCGGCGCGGTTCATCTCCTGGGTGCGGTGCTGCTGCGCCTTCAGCACAAACACCCCTTCCTGCGTGATACGCCCGTCGTTCAGGCACATCAGCCGCTCGCGGATGGGCTCGGGCAGCGACGAGGCCATGATGTCAAAGCGCAAATGAATCGCGCTGGAGACCTTGTTGACGTTCTGCCCGCCCGCGCCCTGGGCGCGTATCGCGCTGAACTCGACCTCGCGCTCGTCCACCGGGTACTTGGGCAAGGTGGACATGGCAGGCGGGGGCTGTCAGGCCATGCCGGCCAGCGCGGCAATCGCCAGCGCGTAGCCCTGCACACCGAAACCCGCCATCACGCCCTTGACAGCCGGCGACAGGTAGGAATGGTGGCGGAAGGCCTCGCGCGCATGCACATTGCTGATGTGCAGCTCGATCGTGGTCACGCCCGAGCCCTTGATCGCGTCATGCAGCGCCACGCTGGTGTGGGTGTAGGCGCCGGCGTTGAAGACCACACCGGCCAGCGTGCCCGCGGTCTGGGCCTGGCCGGCTTCCTGGATCGCATCGACCAGCACGCCCTCATGGTTGCTCTGGCGAAAGTCGAGCTTGAAGCCATGCGCCGCGCAGGCCTGGGCGCACAACGCCTCCACATCGGCGAGTGTCTGCGCGCCATAAACGGCAGGCTCGCGGGTACCGAGCAGGTTGAGGTTGGGACCGTTGAGGACGAGAACTGTTTTCATGGTGTCAGGCTTTCATTATCAATGGACAGGCAGGCAGCAACTGCTGCGGAATCAGGAAAAGGCTGTCACCCGCGCAGCTTTTTTCGGGAACAGCGGGTTGTTCATCGTTCGAGACCGCGGGCCTGTTTGAGCCGGATCTGGTTCGGCAGCGGCACCGAGCGGCGCAGCACATCCTCGCCCAGCCACAGCGCGGAGCGCTGCGCGCGCGCAGCCACGGTCGCCAGCGGCATCTGCTGGTAGTCGTCGTTGAAGACCTCGAAGCTGTAGTCGCCGCGGTACCCCAGGCGGTGCAGCCGCATCACCAGCGCGGCCAGCGCCTCGCTGTGCACGCCTTCGCCGGGAAACACGCGGAAATGGCGGGCCGTGGCCATACGCTCCTCGACCGACTTGATTTCGGTCCACATGAAATCGGCCAGCTGCACCAGGAAAATCTTGCGCGGGTCCAGCAGGTCCAGGTCAGACAGCGGCGTGTTGGTGGCAAACATGTGGAAGGAATCAAAACCGAGACCGAGGTTGGGCATGTCGGCCTCGCAGATCAGCTCCCAGGCCTGCGGGAACTCGTTGATAGTGCGGCCCCAGGACAGCGCCTCGTAGGCGATGCGGATGTTCATCGGGATCGCCAGCATCGCGAGTTTACGCAGGTCTTTCACCAGCGCCTGGCTGTCCGCGCTGGCATGCACCGAGGTCGAGGAGCAGATCAGCAGCAGCCGGCAGCCGAGCTGGTGGCACATGGACAACATCGACTTGGCGATGTCGATCTTGTAGTCGTGCAAGTGGCCGGACAGGCCTTCAAAATCACGCAGCACCTGGAAGCCGGTCACACGCAGGCCGCTGGCGCGCACCGCGGCCACCGCCGCGTCGACCCCGCCCGGGTGGCCGACCAGGTCCCTGGCCGCCAGCATGATCTGGCGGAAGCCGGCTTCGCGCACAGCCTGCAATTTGGCCTCCAGCGGGCCGGCCAGCGAGATGGTGTCCATCCCGAAATCATTGATGTTTCCGCTGTCGTGGCTCATGGCAATCCTCAGCCGCGCGTATCGTGCACCAGCTCGAAACTGACGCCGCCCAGCCAGCTGCGTGTCAGCGCGCCGCGGTCCTCGGTATGCACGCCGCGCGACTCGACAAATTCCACGCCACGTTTTTCAAGCTCGGCCACGGTCGCCAGCACGTTGGCCGTGCCCAGGCCGATGCGCTGCAGGCCTTCGTCGTCCTCGACGTCGAGCACGCCGGCTTCCGGCTCGATCAGCTGGATGTAAAAGCGCGAATCCGGCGGGCACGGGCTCTGCAAAATACGGCCCTTGGGCAGGATGCCGAAGCGCTGCTCGGCCGGCAGCTCGGTGAAACCCAACAGCTCGCGATAAAACTCGGTCCAGTCGTCGGCGCGGTCGTTGCCGATGTACTGCACCACGCCGAAAAAATGCAGGCCGGCGATGGCTGGCGGATGCGGATCGACGCCGGGAATCGGCACAAAGTCCACGTCGTAAATCGAGAACTGGTCGTAACGATCGACAAAATAAATCCGGCTGGTGCCGACACCGTGGATGGCCGGGATGTTGAGCTCCATCACCTCGACGCGCGAGGGCACGGCCCAGGCGCCGCGGTCCAGCGCGCGGCGGTAAGCGGTGGCCGCATCACGCACGCGCAGGGCCACCGCCGCAATCACCGGCTTGCCATCGGGCGACCCGCCTTCGGCCAGCGCCGGCGAGTGTGCATTGACGATCACATGGATGGCGCCCTGGCGGTACAGCAGCACCTCGCGCGAGCGGTGCCGCGCGACCGGGCGAAAGCCCATCATCTCCAGCACCTGGCCCAGCGCCTGCGGTCTGGCGGTGGCGTATTCGATGAACTCGATGCCGTCCAGCCCCAGCGGGTTCGCCGCTTCGCTGATGGATTCGCGGTCGGCCAGTGCGGCCGGGCTCGAGGGGGTCATGGCTGTCTCCATCAGGGTCAGGTTGGCGTCACTGGAAGGCCGCGGCCACGGCGGTCAGGCCATCGGGCATGCTGACGCTGTCGCATCGGCCATCTTTCATAATGTACGAACTAGTTAGTTTTCAAAAAATCAGTGTTTACCCTTGAACCCGTTCACCGCCTCAGGCGCGCACAAAGCGCAACACCATCTCGATGATGCTGTCGCGGCGGGCAGCCAGCGCCGGCGCCGACTGGGCGTCGCGCTTGAAGATCAGGCCGAAGGTGTGCTGGTTGGACACGTTGAAAAACGTCAGTGCCGAGATCGAGGCGTGGATGTCGATGGCGTCCAGCCCGGGCCGGAACACCCCGGCCGCCACACCCCGGTCGTACAACTGGCGGATCGCCTGGATCGCCGGCACATTGAGCTGCTGGATGCTTTTGCTCTGCGCCAGGTAGGCGCCGCGCTCCATGTTTTCGGTCATCACCAGCCGGATGTAGTCGGGGTTGTCATGGTGGTGGTCAAAGGTGAAGCCGACCAGTCGCCGCAGTGCGTCTTCGGGCGGCAGGTCTTCGAGATGCAGCTCGGCCTCGATCGCGCGCATGCGCCGGTAGGCTTCTTCCAGCACCGCGATGTACAGGCCTTGCTTGCTGCCGAAGTAGTAATAGATCATGCGCTTGCTGGTGCGGGTCGCCGCGGCGATCTCGTCGATGCGCGCGCCGCTCAGGCCCTTGCTGGCGAACTCCGCGGTCGCCACCTCGAGGATGCCAGCCATGGTGCGCACCGGGTCGTTGGTGCGGGTGGCCTCGCGCTGCGCCGCCCTGCCTGCGGGTTTGCCGGCCTGCGCAGAATGTACTGACTGGTTCATTGCCGGGAGTATAGAGGTCGCCCGCCTCAGCGTCCCATTTGCTATGAATTAAATAGCTGCCCGCCCATACCGGACAAGGGCCAGAGGCCGATTCGTCGTGAAGACGGGGGACGACAGCGGAAGCCGGGGTGAATCGGGGACAATCGATGGGCCCCATGCACACCCGCCACTTCATCCAGTTGATTGCCCTGTCCGCGCTCTGGGGCGGCTCGTTTCCGCTGCTGCGCATTGCCAGTCCGGCGCTCGGCCCCTGGCTGCTGGCGGGCCTGCGCTGCGTGCTGGCCGCGCTGGTGCTGGCCGTGTTGATGCGGGTGTTGCGCCAGCGCTGGCCGGCGCGCGCGGCCTGGCCGCGGCTGGCCCTGCTGAGCCTGCTGACGGTGGTCGCACCTTTTGTGCTGTTCAACTGGGCCGCGCTGGTGATCCCGGCCGGCTATTCGGCGGTGCTCAACGCCACCGCACCGCTGTTCGGCGTGCTGGGCGCGGCCGTCATGGGGGAAGAACGCCTGAGCGGCCGACGCCTGCTGGGCTGCGCCATTGGTTTTGCCGGCGTCGCGCTGCTGGTGCAGCTCGGTCCGGTGGCCGTCACCACGCCGGTGCTGCTGGCCGCGCTGGCCTGCACCGCCGCCGCCGCCGGCTATGGCTTCGGCTCCACCCTGATGAAACGTGCGACGCTGGAACACGACGCCCTGCCCGCCTCTGCCGTGGTGCATGTGGCCGCCGCGCTGCTGCTGCTGGTGCCGGCCGGCGCCAGCGTGCCGGCGGCGGAATTCAGCACCGGCGCGCTGATCTCGGTCGCGGTGCTGGGCCTGTTCACCTCGGGCCTGATGTACTGGATCAGCATGCGCCTGATGCGCGAGATCCCGGCCAGCGCCGCCACCTCGGCCGCCTTCATGATCCCGCTGTTCGGCGTCGCCTGGGGCGGCCTGTTCCTCGGCGAGCCGGTCACCTGGGGCATGGTGCCGGGCTGTCTGCTGGTGCTGACGGCCACCGCACTGATCACCGGCTTCAATCCGTTCAGGGAGCGCGGCAAGCTCTGACCTGTCGGTCGTGGCGGGCCTGACCCGCCATCCCTGTTGGCAAGCCTGCGGAGACGGAACATGCGGCATGGATCCCCGATCGAGCCAGCGATGACGGCTCTTTGCTATCAACTTGATAGCTACCCGCCCTTGTCCGACAAGGGCTGACGACCCAAAACCCTTGTCACTCAGGGCGCAGGCGCAGCGGTGGCATCGATGGCGCGCTGCAGCCGCCAGGCGCGCCAGGCGCAGAAGGTGGCCAGTGCGGCCGCCAGCGCGCAGGCCCAGTACACGCTGCCCAGCCCGAAGGCCGAGCTCAGCACCCCGCCGCTGAGGCCGCCCAGCACACCGGGCAGTCCGTAGGCCAGCACCACGTACAGCGCCTGGCCACGGCCGCGCAGCCGCCCGGGAAAGTGGTGCGACAGCAAGGCGATACACACGGTGTGGTGGGTGGCGAAGGTCAGCGCATGCAGCATCTGCGCAAACACCAGCACCACCAGCACGCCGGCGAAGGTGGCGGTCAATCCCATGCGCAGCGTCATCGCCGCGGCGCAGATCACCAGCCAGCCGGTCAGGCTGAAACGTGGCAGCCAGCGGCCCTGGGTGTAGAACCAGCCGATCTCGACCACCACCGACACCGCCCACAGGATGCCGATCATGGCCTTGCTGTAGCCGATGCTGTCCAGGTACAGCGAGAAAAACACGTAAATGCCGATGTGCGCCAGCACATGGAAAAAAGCCGCCGCAAAAAACCACAACACCGTCCGCTGCCGCAGCACCGGCAGCACCGGGACTTTTTCTTCATGCGGGCTGACGGCCTCCTTCAGGTTGGGCAGGCACCAGACGCTGACCGTCACCGCCAGCAGCGACAAAAACGTCCAGGCCGGGAAATGGTCCATGCCGAAATACTCGAACCAGGCGCCGGCGGCAAACACCGTCACCAGAAAACCCAGCGATCCCCACAGCCGCACCCGGCCGTAACGCCGCGCGTCGAAGGCGCCGCCCTGGCTGATCAGGTGCGCCATCGCCGCCTCGCTCATCGGCATCATCGCGCTGGTGTGGGAGAACATCACCAGCAGCACCGCGGTCAGCCACCAGACGCCGAAGCGCGAGTCGAAGTCCAGCCACAGGCCGCAGGAGCTGATCAGCGCGACCGTCGCGCCATAACGCAGCAGCTTGACGCGTTCACCGGTGTGGTCGCTCAGTGCGCCCCAGCCGTAGGGCGCAAACAGCCGCGTCGCCGCCTGCACCGAGGTCAGCAGGCTGATCGCCAGCAGGCTGAAGCCCAGCTCTTTCAGCCACAGCGGCAAATAGGGATTGAAGAACCCGATGTGGGCGAAGTAACTGGCCGACAGCGCCGCAAACGGCACCAGCTGGCGGCGCCGCGCGGCGGCTTCAGGCATGGGCTAGACCGAGCCGCTGATGGCCCGCATCGGCGACACCACGTCGCCGCATTGCGCGCGCTGCCGCAGCGCGTGCTCCATCACCACCAGCGCCAGCAGCGCTTCGGCAATCGGCGTCGCGCGTATGCCGACGCAGGGGTCGTGCCGGCCCTTGGTGATCACCGAGGTCGGCTGGCCCGCCATGTCGATGGAATCGCGCGGTGTCAGGATGGAGCTGGTCGGCTTGATCGCGATCGCCACCTCGAGGTCCTGGCCGGTGCTGATGCCGCCGAGCACGCCGCCGGCATTGTTGGACTGGAAGCCCTCGGGCGACAGCGAATCGCCATGGGTGCTGCCGCGCTGCGTTACGCTGGCAAACCCGGCGCCGATTTCCACACCCTTGACCGCATTCAGGCCCATCATCGCAAACGCGATGTCGGCGTCCAGCTTGTCGAACAGCGGCTCGCCCAGGCCCACCGGCATGCCGGTCGCGGTCACGCGGATGCGCGCGCCGCAGGAGTCGCCGCCCCTGCGCAGCGCGTCCATGTAGGCCTCGAGCTTCGACACATCCGCGATGGGGGCAAAGAAGGGGTTGTTGGGGACGTGGTCCCAGGATTCGAAATCAATGGCGAGGTCGCCGACCTGCGTCATGCAGCCGCGAAAGGTGGCGCCGTATTTCTCGAACAGCCACTTGCGCGCCACCGCCCCGGCCGCCACCGTCGGCGCTGTCAGCCGCGCCGACGACCGGCCGCCACCGCGCGGATCGCGGATGCCGTATTTCTGCAAATAGCTGTAGTCGGCATGGCCGGGCCGGAAGGTATTCAGGATGTCGCCGTAGTCCTTGCTGCGCTGGTCGGTGTTTTTGATCAGCAGGCAGATCGGCGTGCCGGTGGTCTTGCCTTCGTAGACGCCCGACAGGATCTCGACCACATCGGGCTCATTGCGCTGCGTCACGAATTTGCTGGTGCCGGGACGGCGCCGGTCCAGCTCGCCCTGGATGTCCGCCTCGCTCAAGGCCATGCCCGGCGGGCAGCCGTCAATCACACAGCCAATGGCCGGGCCGTGGGATTCACCGAAGTTGGTGACTGCGAAAAGGGTGCCTAGGGTGTTGCCGCTCATGGCAAGGATTATCCCAGATGGGCTTGGGGCTTCGCCCAACGCCGTCGCCGGTCGAATGGAGCCTGTGCCGAGCCAGGCGATGGCAGCGCTCGCGCTTATTGCGCAGGAATCAGCTTGCCCTGCCCGCAATCGCAGCCGCCCCGCATCGGTGAGGAACCGTTGCGAACCACTCCTGCGCCAACGCGATAGGCGGCCTGCTCCCGGGCAGATTCCCCACACAAAAGTTGACAGTCTTTCGTCTTCATCCAGACAAAGCCCCACGACAAGCCACCCATCAGAAGCATGCAAACGGCAAGCACCCAAAACAGCCGCGACCGCAACACATGCGTGATGGAGACAGGTTTCATGCTGGCCAACGTGTCGTTTATCCGCAGCCCCTCTGAAGCGGCCCCGCTTCAGCCGCCCTGCAGCGGCAACGCAAAATGGAACACCGCGCCTTCGTCGACCTTGCCCTCGGCCCAGACGCGCCCGCCATGCCGTGTCACCACGCGGTGCACGGTGGCCAGGCCGACGCCGGTGCCTTCAAACTCCTGGTCGCCGTGCAGCCGCTCGAAGACTTCGAAGAGTTTGTCGTAACAGGCCATGTCGAAACCGGCGCCGTTGTCACGCACCGAATAAATCGCTTCTGCGCCCTCGATGCGGCCGCTGACCTCGATCAGGGGGACGTCGACGCGGCTGCTGTACTTCACCGCATTCGACAGCAGGTTGATCCAGACCTGGCGCAGCAGGGCCGCGTCTGCCGGCGCGTCCGGCAAGGCGCCGAGCTGGATCGCCGGCCTGGCGGCGTGCAGACCGAATCCGGGCATCTCGGCGGCCACCTGCGCGACCAGCACATTCATGTCAACAGCAGTTTTGGCGACCTCCTGCAGCGTCAGCCTGGAAAACGACAGCAAGTCATCGATCAGCCCGGCCATGCTTTTGACCCGGGCGCGGATGATGGACAGGTAGTGCAGGCCTTTTTCGTCCAGGCGATCGGCGTAACTTTTTTCCAGCAGTCCGGCGTAACCGGCGATCACGCTCAGCGGGGAACGCAGGTCATGCGAAGCCGCCGAGGTAAAACTCTCCAGGCTTTTGTTGGTGGCCTCCAGATCCGCGGCACGGGCGTTCAGGGCCACATGCAGGCGGTCAATCACATTCTCGAGTTCCTTTTTCTGGGTGATGTCTTCGGAAATGCCCAGCACGTGTGTGGGGCCTGCCGCTTCACCGAAGACCGGCACCTTGTAGGTGTGCAACGTGCGCCGGCCCTCGCCCTGCGACGAAAAGCGGTGCTCCTCGATCTCCTCGAGAAGGCCACTGGCCAGAACGCGCCGGTCCTGCTCCACGGAAATATCGGCGTCGTCTTTTTCGAACAGCTCGTGCGCCGTTTTTCCCAGCATCTGCTCACGCGGCAGGCCCGCCAGTTGCTCCAGCGCACGGTTGACGCGCACATAACGAAGCTGAACCGCGTCCTTGATGTAAACCGCGGTCGGGATGTGCTCGATCATCGAGTCCAGGAAGCGGTTGGACCGCAGCACCTCCGCCGTGCGTTCACGCAGTTGCTCCCGGCTTTCGGTCAGTTCGTTGTTGCGCTGCACCGCCGCGTCGTAGGTGGACATCAGCAGGTTCAGGATCTGGGTGCGGCTGGCGGTGATCTGGTGGCGCTCGCCATGAAAGAAGATTTCCGCCGGCGCGCTGGCTTCCGGCACCGGCGTGATGCCGCGGGTGCTCAACGCATGTTCGACCCGCGCCAGCATGTGGCTTCGTTCATAAGGCTTGATGACAAAGCTGTCGGCGCCGCATTGCAGGCCCAGCAGCACCTCGTTCGGGTCCACCAGGCTGGTCACCAGAATCACCGGCGTCTGGCGCAGATCGGGGCTGGCCTTGATCTGCCGGCACAACTCATAACCGCTCATTTCGGGAATCTTGACCCCGCTGATCACCAGCGCGGGCTGCAGGCCGGTCGTCATCTCGAGCGCAGACTGCCCGTTGTCGGCGATGCTGACGCAGTAGCCCTGCTCCTCGAGGATATGGCACAACATCTGGGCCTGGGCCGTGATGTTTTCGACGATGAGGATGTGAAGGGGCGAGCTGTCGCCGGATCCGGCAGAGTTCATTTTTGCTTTCCCTGATGGTGTTCGCGCCATAGCGTCACCTTATATGTAACGGATAGTACTAGCTCTGCCGTTTTGCTGCGTCGGCTCGCCCTGTGCTGCTGTCGCCAGGTGGCCAGCAGCAACGGGGCGCACCCGTGTTCTGGAACACTTCCTGCTTGCTGCACTGCACCATCCCTTGATGCACTGACAGAAGGAGTACCCATGCTGGACCGCACCACGACCACCTTCTCCCACGTCAAACCCGGCGACACGCCTTTTGTGTCCGGCGGCTTGCGTGACTTCTTTCTTTACCGCGACCTGGGCATCGCCGAGGCAACGCACGGAAAAGTGATTGCGCACCTGGTCAAGGCCAATATGGCACCGCAAACGGGCACCGGCTGGCACCGGCATGAGGCGGATTTCCAGATCGTCTACATGCTCAAGGGCTGGGCGCGTTTCATGTACGAGGACCAGGAAACCCTGGTCGAGGCCGGCGACGTGGTGCACCAGCGCCCCGGCATCAAGCACTACCTGTTCGACTACTCGCCCGACATGGAGTACCTGGAAATCGTCTCGCCGGCGGATTTTGGGTCGATCGATGTCGACCCGGTCTGCGACATCCCGCCGCCGACGCCCTGGAAGTAGCTCTGCCGTTGTCATGCCGGACGCGATCCGGCATCCATGCCTCCGCCTTCTCGCGGTAGTGCGAGACATGGATGGCGGGTCAAGCCCGCAATGACAGAAAGACGGAGGGAATGTCTTTGTCAGCGGGCGCCGCGGGTCCGGCCTTGGCCTGTCCTGAGCCTGCCGAAGGACCGGGCCGCAGGCGCCGCCCCCCAGTGGGGGGGAAGCGGCCGTCAGGCCGCGCCGGGGGGCGTCAAAATTCAGCGTCGAGCTCGTCAATCTCGTCGGGTTCTTTTTTCGCCGCGGCCACCCATTCCTTCATCGCGGGCAGTTCCATGATGCGTTTGCAATAGGCGGCACAGGTCTTGTCCAGCGCCACGTCATAGGTGATGAAACGGGTCACCACCGGCGCGTACATCGCGTCGGCCATGCAGGGCTGTTTGCCGAACAGGAAAGGCCCGCCGTAGCTGGCCAGGCACTCCTTCCAGATGGCGATCACCCGGTCGATGTCGCCCTGGGCACGCGACCAGACCTTGAAGTTGGGGAAATGCGCCTTGATGTTCATCGGCAGCGAGGCGCGCAGCGAGCCAAACCCTGAATGCATTTCGCCGCAAATCGCGCGGCAGTGGGCCCTGGCCTTCACGTCGGCCGGCAGCAGCCCGGCCTTGGGTTTGATTTCATTGAGGTATTCGGCAATCGCCAGCGTGTCCCAGACCTTCACGCCGTTGTGCTGCAGCGAGGGCACCAGCATGGAGGCCGACAGCAGCAGCATTTCGGCCTTCATCGACGGATCGTCCGGCGAAATCACTTTTTCGGTGAAATCCAGCCCAGCCAGCCTGGCCGTCAGCCAGCCGCGCAGCGCCCAGGCACCGTAGTTCTTGCTGCTGATCGTGAGAACCGCTTTGGCCATGGCTTGCTCCTGGAGTGCGTGGGTACAACCCCGGTGCAAGGGCTGTGCCAGAAAAGTGCATGGCCTGTACGCCGCTTGGCCCGCAACTTGCCTGCAAAACCGCCACGGGCCCCTACCGGCCGCCCATGCCAGGAGAACCATGTTGTATCAGGCCTACCAGTTCCAGTCCGACCTGATGTCGCCACTTCGCCTGATGGCCCAGGGCCTGAGCGCGTCGCTCTGGCTGCAGAACACCGAACGCAGCATCACCCGCCGCATGGCCGCCGCCAGCGAAGTGATCTCGCGCATGCGCCTGACGCACACCCGGCCGGCCTACGGCATCGGTTCGGTGATCGTCGATGGCGAAGCCACCCCGGTCGAGGAAGAGATGGTGCTGGCCCTGCCCTTTGGCAGCCTGCTGCACTTCAAAAAACCGCTGGCCGGCGGCCGCCACCACCCGCCGGTGCTGCTGGTGGCGCCGCTGTCCGGCCACTTTGCGACCTTGCTGCGCGAAACCGCCCGCACGCTGCTGCAGGACCATGACGTCTACATCACCGACTGGCACAACGCCCGCGACGTGTCGCTCAAACACGGAGCCTTCGGCCTGGACGACTACATCGCCCACATGATCCAGTTCATCGAGGCCATTGGGCCCGGCACCCACGTGGTGGCGGTCTGCCAGCCCTGCGTGGCGGCGCTGGCGGCCACCGCGGTGATGGCCGAGGACGACCACCCGGCCCAGCCGCGCAGCCTGACGCTGATGGCCGGCCCGGTCGATTGCCGCGTGAACCCGACCGGTGTCAACACGCTGGCGACCAGCAAGCCGATCGCCTGGTTTGAAAAAAACCTGATCAGCCATGTGCCGCTGCCACACGCCGGCTACATGCGCCGCGTTTACCCGGGCTTTGTGCAGCTCAGCGCCTTCCTGAGCATGAACCTGGACCGCCACAAAAAATCGTTTCAGGACCTGTACCAGCATCTGGTCGACGGTGACATCGACAAGGCCAATGTGATCCGCGTGTTTTACGAGGAGTACCTGGCCGTCAACGACCTGCCGGCCGAGTTTTACCTCGAGACGGTGGAAAAGGTGTTCCAGACCTATGACCTGCCGCTGGGCAAACTCACCTACAGGGGCCGCGTCGTCAAACCCGCCGCGATCCGTCGCACCGCGCTGATGACGGTCGAAGGTGAACGCGACGACATCTGCGCCGTCGGCCAGACGGTGGCCGCGCTGGACCTGTGCAGCAACATCCGCCCCTACATGAAGACGCACCACATCCAGACCGGCGTCGGCCACTACGGCGTGTTCAGCGGCCGCAAGTGGAACCAGCAGATCTATCCGCGGGTGCGCGAGATGATTCATGCGAGCCTCGGCTGATTTGAGGCTCAAACCGGGCTCTACCCCTTGCCAGACATGGGCAAGCAGCTATTGAAATCATAGCAAATTTGCGGGTCGGCTGGCATCCCCGACCGGCTCCCGGCGCGATGACGGCCCATCGAACACCGCGGCACCCGCCGCTGCGCCTGCCGGGCCTGAACCGTCCATCCGTCTGTCCGGGCCACCGCGCCGCCGGCCCCCCGGCCAGGCTGCGCCGATATTCTGGCGGTATGCTCTGCGCCTATTGGAGGGACCAATTGATGCTTAAAACAATTCTGGGTGGCGTGCGGGAGAGCATTTTCAAGGGAAAGAAGGAAGACCCGGTGCCCGGCGACGCGTCAGAATCCGCACGCGCACTGCAAACCGCGCCCAACCAGGACTGGGCGGCGATCCTGCGGCTTGGCGACGAGCTGTTTGAAAGCAACCGGGACGAGGAAGCCGAAGCAGCCTACCGCAGCGCGTACGAGTCCGACGCGCCCATCGGGCTGGTCAATCGCAAGTTGCACCGCGCCGTCGCCCGAATAGCCGCCAAATACGAGGACCCCGAAATGCTTTTGGTGGCACCGGGAGACGGCAACGCGACCGCCCCGGCGATTGAGGATTTTTACGCCATGCTGGAGGCCGTCAACCGGGAGCTGGCCACCGTGCCCGAGGCCACGCCATCGAAGTTCTGGGAGTCTCATGCGGCCGAGCACATTGACATGCTGGTCAAGTACGGCCTGGCCAACTTCAAGCGCACCGTGGCCCACAACTACTACAACTGGCTCACGGTCTCCATCAGCGACCACCAGATACGCAGCCTGATCCAGCTCTGGCCATCGCACGACAGCGCAGAAGCCCTGTCCGACGAGATGGAAGACCTGAACAACTCCGGCCCGCAGGTTCATCTGTTCAAGGATGTCAATGCGCGGCTGGCGTACAAGCTGGGGGTCAGCCTGTTGTGGGACTACACCCTGCACACCGACCACCATGGCATCCTGCGAAAAATAGCCGAACCGGTGACCGGCAATCCCCTGAAAATCACCCGCCGCGGGCGCATCCTGTCGCAGGACCTGGCGCATTCGGTGCGGGAAAGAAACCTCATCCTGGACGCCACCAGTTTGAAGGCCGACTCCGAAGAACCCATCGTGATCGGCGAACTGGGCGCAGGCCATGGACGGCTGGCCCACATGTTTGCCATGACCACCAACTGCCGGTACATGATTTTCGACATCGCGCCTGCGCTGCTGGTGTCGCAGTGGTACATCCAGAACCTGTTCCCCGACGAAAAAATCTTTGTTTTCCAGCCTTTCGACAAGTTCGAAGACGTCGCTGAGGAACTGAGTCAATGCCGGTTCGCGTTCTTCGCCTCGAGCCAGCTCGAGAAGTTTCCGGACAACTACTTCAAGCTGTTCATCAACGTCTGCTCGTTGATGGAGATGCGGGTGGACAGCATCAACTACTTCTTCCGCCAGATCGAACGCGTGACCCGCGGCCATTTCTACACCAAGCAATGGTTGCGCCAGACAAACCGGGAAGACGGGGTTGTGATAGAGAAAGCCGACTACCCGGTGCCCGCCACCTGGGCAAACCGGCACGACAGCATCGACCCGATCAACCGGCGCCTGTTCCAGCAGGTGTGGGAAGTTCCCTGAGCGGCGCGCTCAGAGCTTGGTGTCGGGCGTCTCGTCTTCTTCGGATGGCCAGTCGCGGATATAAGCCTTGAGCATCCGGTTCTCGAAGTTCTGGCCGTCGACCACGGCCTTGGCCACGTCGTAAAAAGAGATCACGCCTTCCAGCACCTTCTTGTTGAGCACCGGCATGTAGCGCGCATGCCGGCCCAGCATCATGCGGCGGACTTCATCGATTTCGGTTTCGGGGGTGCAGGTCAGCGGCGCGTCGTCCATGGCGGTGCGGACCAGCGTGGCGCCGATCTCGCCGCCGTTCTTGACGATGCACAGGATGACTTCGCGGAAGGTCAACATGCCGACCAGATCGCCATGGTCCATCACGACCAGCGAGCCGATGTCTTTCTCGGCCATGATCTCCGCGGCCTTGGCCAGCGGTTCGTCGGACTGGACGGTGTACAGGGTGTTGCCTTTGACGCGCAGGATATCAAGGACTTTCATGGGGCGCTCCTTCGGGAATTTTTGTCTCGGCAATCAGGTTTCCCCCGGTGCCGCCCGGGGGAAATTCAGTTCAAATATAGCCCACAATGCCTTGGCAGGCCATCGTGATTTGTTTCAGGGTGCTTGCCGCTTTCGCTTTCCGCGCGGGCAAGTTCCCACCGACGATTACTGGAGACTCCATGTCTGGCTACTCTGACCCGGGTTTTGACACGCTGGCCCTGCATGCCGGCGCTGCGCCGGACCCGGCCACCGGCGCGCGCGCCGTGCCCATCCACCTGACCACCTCCTTCGTCTTCGAGTCCAGCGAGCACGC